>NZ_KV813803.1:205663-447439 GCF_001813725.1 Rothia sp. HMSC072B04
CCGGTTCAAATCCGGTTGGGGTCACACTAGAAATAAACCCTCAGTCTTCTGGCTGAGGGTTTATTTGTTTATCCGGTAAAGACTGGTTTTAGATTCTACGGTGCCGCCGTGAGCCTCTCACGGCGCCGCTCCTTACGTCGCGGCACTCCGGGGCATGATGGATTTCCTCGCGCGCTCGGCATCATGCCCCTCCGTCACCGTTACAAACCGGTTGGGGTCACACTAGGAAAAAAGCCTGGTTTCTTCGGAAGCCAGGCTTTTTTGTTTATCCAGTGAAACCGGACTGAGATTCGGTAATGACTTAGCGACTTCAGCCATGGTTAAAAGCTATCCCTCAAAACGCTAACCCAGCCCCAAAGTCCGTACCTCATGACCAGAGTTCATAAGTCATTACTGAACCTGCAGTCACCTCTGGTGGGATGATCTTTTAGATTCCATGGTGCCGCCGCATACTCCTCGAGAAGGGAACGGGAAGAAAAAAGGCGAGCGCAAAATTTGACCTTCACGCCAAGCCTCGGTATAGTCTTATCCGTAAGCGTGATTGGCGCAGTGGTAGCGCGCTTCGTTCACACCGAAGAGGTCACTGGTTCGAACCCAGTATCACGCACCAATAACCCCCGTTTCAAGGAACGGGGGTTTTATTATGCCCACCGGGTCAAACCCACCGGCAACAGTCCACCGCAGCGGACACAACCACCCGAGAATGAGGTACCCCGTGACAACACCCGAACTCGCCGCAGCCACCGACTACGGACGCATGTACGCGCGCGTCCGCGGAGGAGAACCCCTCGTCCCCTCTATCACCACCGTCATCGGGCAGCACGCCAACGACCTCAGCGGCTGGCACGGGTACATGGCCGCCAAAGCCGCCCTCGAAGACCAGCGCGCCTACCGCGCCACCGGATCCCACGGCCTCAAATTCGCCATCATCCGCGACGCAGCCAGCGCATCCGAACGATACCGCGACGCAGCCGCCGCCCGAGGCGACCGCGTCCACAACTACGCCGAAGCCGTCGCCCTGCGCGCCATGGGCCGCGAACACAACCTCGACGAAAGCCGCGAACAGCTCATCATCAACGGCGAACAAGCCTACGCCGACCGCTTCGACGAATGGTGGGAAGCGTTCAAACCCCGCCCCCTCGCCGCCGAAGTCACCATCTGGAACGACACCGTCGGCTACGCGGGCACCCTCGACCTCGTCGCAGAAATCGCAGGCCGAACCTGCATCATCGACTACAAAACCAAAGGCACCGACAAACGCGGCCGCGTCAAAGCACTCGACGAAAAGGTCGTCATGCAGCTCGTCGCCGGACTCAAAGCCGAAGAATCCATCGTCGACCCCGACGAAGGCACCTGGGAACCCTGGAAATACGGCGACGCACCCGTCCTCATGGGCGTAGCCCTCGGCGAAACGCAGGTGCTACCGCAGCAGGCAAACCCCGCCGTGCTTGAACGCAACTGGTACAAGTTCTGTGCCCTGCGCCGCGTCTGGGAATTCGACCGCCAGGTCCAAGAATTTGAAGACCCCGCGCTCATGCCCGTAGTGCCGCCGCCCGCGGCATAGGCCAGTACCCCCGCCGACTAGAAGACTGGGTGGCATAGGGGAGTAGCGGGTAGAGGGGAGAGGCTCAAACCCCTGGGGGAGATGAGCCCAGGGGGGGTGAGGCTCAGCCCTCACCCTGCCGCCTCCACCCCCAGCGCCTCGATTCGTTCTAGATTCGCGCTACTGAATCGGCGACAATAGAACAATAGACAGAACAGCGCCCGCGCACCCGCTGTGAAGAACCCGCTACTGGGAGAACCCTCCTGCCGAGAGAGCCCGCCAGCGCAGTTTTACCCGCGAGGTTCTATCGGTGCAGTTCTGCCGCCATATTGAAATCCGTAAGCACATTCCCGGCACTCCGTCGGCAAAGGAGAACCATGACCATCCTGAGCATCCGCACCGTAGGCGACCCGGTGCTGCGCAGCGTCTGCGACCCCATCACCGTCTTCGACGACGACCTGGCACGACTCATCGACGACATGCTAGAAACCATGTACGACGTGGGCGGCGTGGGCCTTGCCGGCCCGCAGATTGGCATCTCCAAGCAGATTTTCACCTTCGGCGGCATTGACGACCGCGAAGGCTACATCATCAACCCCGTGCTCGAAGTCGGCGAAGAAGACCAGGAAGGCGGCGAAGGCTGCCTGTCCGTGCCCGGTCAGAAGTCTGCGACCCCGCGCAAGAACTGGGCGCGCGTGACCGGCGTGGACCGCCACGGCGAACCCCTCGTGCTGGAGGGTGAGGGCCTGTTCGCGCGCATGCTGCAGCACGAGACCGACCACCTGCACGGCAAGCTGTTCATCGACCGCCTCGTGGGTGAAGACCGCCAGCGCGTGATGCGCGCCCTGCGCGCCGCAGACTACAACACTGTCGCCGCGAAGACCGTGACCGAGCGTGCAACCCGCGTGGGCGGTGCTTTCGGCGGCGGTGGCGTGTTCGGCGCCGGTTCTGCCGGTTCCTCCTTCGGTAGCTTCGGAAAGTAGACTCACATGCTCAATATCATTTACGCAGGCACCCCCGACGTTGCCGTGCCCCCGCTCGACTACCTGGCGAACTCCGATAAGGTGCGCGTGGTCGGCGTGATCACCCGCGAAGACGCCCCCGTGGGCCGCAAGCGCGTGCTCACCCCCTCCCCGGTCGCGCAGCGCGCCGAGGAGCTCGGCCTGCCCATCGTGAAGGCAAACCGCTGGAACGACGAAGCCGCCGCAGCCATCGCTGAGCTGAACGCTGACGCAGCCGCCGTGGTCGCCTACGGTGCCCTGCTGCCGCTGCCCGCGCTCGAATCCCTGCGCTACGGCTGGGTCAACCTGCACTTCTCCAAACTGCCCGCATGGCGCGGCGCCGCCCCCGTACAGCGCGCCCTCATCGCCGGTGAGCAGGAAATTTTCTCCACCACCTTCCTGCTCGAAGAAGGCCTGGACACCGGCCCCACCTTCGAACAGGAATCCACTCCCGTAGCCGCCGACGACACCGCAGGCACCGTGCTGATGCGCCTCGCAACCAGCGGCGGCGCACTGCTTGAACGCACCTTCGAACGCCTCGAAGCGGGCGAGAACGGCACCGTGCAGGTCGAGGACGACTCTGTTAGCTACGCCTCCAAGATGAGCATTGCCGACGGCCGCCTCACCTGGACCGAACCCGCCGAGCAGATCCTGGCACGTTTCCGCGGCGTGACCCCCGAACCCGGCGCATGGTGCGAACTGGGCGAAAACCGCTTCAAGATTGGTGGTCTGGCGGTTGCCGATGAGCGCCTGGTGCAGTCCCTGACCGAGGCGAACGGCGGCCCCCTCGCACCCGGTGCGGTGCGTCTGCACGCGAAGAAGGTACTGGTCGGCACCGGTACCAAACCCCTGATGCTGCTGCAGGTTCAGCCTGCCGGTAAGAAAATGATGGATGCGCCCGCGTGGGCTCGCGGCGCTGGCAAGGACATGGCGGAAGGCCTGGTGGTACTCGCATGAGCAACGAAAAGCGCCCTTACAAGGGAGGACACGGCAAGCCCGGTCACGCTGGTAATGGCAAGCCCGGCAACGGCAAGTTCAGCCAGGGTAGCGGCCAGGGTGAGGGCGGTGCGAAGCGTAAGCGTCGCCGCCGCTCCGGTGCTGGCAACGGCTCCGGTTCGGGTGTGAGCGAGCAGAACCGCCAGCAGTCCCAGAACCAGCGCTCTCAGGGCCGCCCGCAGAAGTGGGACGACAACTCCCGCGGCGAATCGCGTACCGAATCGCGCACCGGCCGCCGCTTTGACGGCCTGACCAGCGTCGAACGCGCCGCACGCCGCGCTAAGACCGAGCACGACGACACCAAACGCGGTGGCGGCGGCACCTCCCAGCGCAATAAGAGCGGCCACGAACGCAACCGCCGCTCCATGTCCGCCCGCGAATTCTCCGCGGCGGCACCCTCCGCACGCTCGCGTACCGCAGACACCGCCCGCGCAACCGTCTTCGACGTACTGCGCTCTGTTGCCGAATCTGATGCCTACGCGAACCTCGTGCTGCCCAAGGCGATTCGTAGCCACCGCCTCGACCACCGCGACGCAGGTTTCGCCACCGAGCTGACCTACGGCACGCTGCGCCACCAGGGCACCTACGACGCAATCCTGCGCCACTGCGTGGACCGCCCCCTCGAGAAGGTCGGCACCACCACCCTGATTGTGCTGCGCATGGGTGTGCACCAGCTGCTGAATATGCGCGTTCCCGCCCACGCGGCGCTGAACCAGAGCGTGTCCCTGGCGCGCGAAAAGATTGGTGCGGGCCCGGCAAGCTTCATTAACGCGGTGCTGCGCCGCGTCTCCGAGCGCACCCCCGAAGAGTGGTACGAACTCATCATCGAGGACGCGAAGGACGACACTGAGCGCATGGCGCTGCTCGCCTCGCACCCCGGCTGGATTGTGCGTTCCATGCGCCAGGCACTCGTCGCGCACGGCCGCCCCGCCTCCGAAATTGAGCAGCTGCTCGAAGCGGACAACCTCGCCCCCGTGGTGAACCTGGTTGCGCTGCCCGGCCTGGGTAGCCTCGACGAGGCACGCGAACAGGGCGCAGTCGACGGCGAGCTGGTTGAAGGTTCGGCACTGTACGCCTCCGGCGACTTGGCACGCCTGGAATCCGTACGTGAAGGCACCGTCCGCGCGCAGGATGCCGGCTCCCAGCTGGTGGCACGCGCGCTCGCCGCAGCACCCCTGGACGGCACCGACACCGCCTGGCTCGACCTGTGCGCAGGCCCCGGCGGTAAGGCGGCGCTGCTCGGCGCGCTCGGTATTCAGCGCGGCGCATCCCTGGTCGCCAACGAGGCGGCACCGCACCGCGCGCAGCTCGTGGAATCCTCCATGCGCCCCCTGCCCGAGGACAGCTACACGGTACTCACCGGCGACGGCCGCCAGATCCGCGAGACCCTGCGCAAGAACGCCTCCAGCCTGCCCGGATCCATTGAGCCCGGTCAGCTTTTCGACCGCGTGATGGTGGATGTGCCCTGCTCCGGTCTGGGTGCCCTGCGCCGCCGCCCCGAGGCGCGTTGGCGCAAGTCCCCGCGCGATATTGCCGAGCTGCTGCCCCTGCAGCGTCAGCTCCTGGATGCAGCCATTGAGGCGACCCGTCCCGGCGGCGTCATCGCCTACGTGACCTGCTCCCCGCACGCGGCAGAAACCCAGAACATTGTTGCCGAGGTGCTCGAAAGCGGCGCGGTCAGCCTGCTCGACTCCGCCGCCGCACTGCGCGAAGTCGCCCTGCACACCGACGGCGCGAACGGCGAACCCGTGAGCGTGCTGGCGGGGGAGAAGGACCCCGGTCACACCCCCGAGATTAAGGTCAAGAAGGGTGCGCCGGTCGTGAAGGCTTCGGAGAACCCGACCACCGCGCAGCTGTGGCCGCACGTACACGGAACCGACGCCATGTTCCTCGCCCTGCTGCGTAAGAACTAGCCGCTTCACCGCCTAGCATCACCCGCCATACGGCACGGATTTGAAAGGAACCCCATGGGTATTGCCATTAACCCGTCGATTCTCTCGGCGGATTTCGCGAACCTGCAGCGCGAGCTGGAGCGCATTTCCACCGCAGACGCCGCGCATATTGACGTGATGGACAACCACTTCGTCCCCAACCTCACCTGGGGCCCGCCGGTGGTCAAGCGTCTGCGCGAAATCTCCCCGGTGCCGTTCGACGTGCACCTGATGATTGAGGACGCCGACCGCTGGGCACCCGAATATGCCAGCATGGGCTGCGAATCGGTGACCTTCCACGCGGAGGCGGCTATCGCCCCCATCAAGCTGGCGCGCACCCTGCGTGCTGAGGGCGCGAAGGCGGGTATGGCGCTGCGCCCGGCAACCGCCGTGGAACCCTACCTGGACATGCTCGGCGAACTGGACATGCTGCTGATCATGACCGTGGAACCCGGCTTCGGCGGCCAGGCGTTCCTGGACGTGACCCTGCCAAAGATCGCCCGCGCCGCCAAGGCGATTGAGGGCGCGAACCTGCCGGTGACCGTGCAGGTGGATGGCGGCATCACCGAAGAGACCATCCTGCGTGCCGCGGAGGCGGGCGCAACCTGCTTCGTTGCCGGTAGCTCGGTCTACGGTGTGGATGAGGCGCTCGGCGGTCCGGAGGCGGCCATCGCCTCCCTGCGTGCGGCGGCAGCCTCGGTCAAGCGTTCCGGCGCCGGTTGCGGTTGCGGCTGCTAGCGGTGCTCGCCGGTAACGGCGCCCCGCATCTATAAACATCAACGCCCCGTTGCGAAGATTGCGCCCCGTCGCGGCTCTTCGCGGCGGGGCGTTTTGCGTGCCATGCTTTCTCAACCGCCGCAGATTTATAGCGAGGTATCAGCAGGGGAGAGATACCTGTTTAAGCGACATAGTGTCAGCAAGACTATGACAAAGGGTGATATATGTTACCCCGCGCAATTCCGCGGCAAAACCGGGTATCCTGGCGGTCAGAGAAGGCAAACAGAACACATCTTGATGTAACACTCAGATATCTGTAAGGTTAGGTATAGTTTAGTTAAATCTAGGGGGAACTATGTCTTTCAACCGAACCGAGCTGACCGACGCCGAAAACCACGGCGCATCGGGCGTTAACCGCCGCGCATTCTTCGGCCTGGCGCTCGCCTCCTCGGCTGCTCTCGCCCTCGCGGCATGCAGCAGCGAGACCACCACGACCACCACTTCCGGCGGTTCCACCTCCGGCGGCAACAGCGGCACCCGCACCATCAAGGACATTGACGACGAGAACGTAGAAGTTCCCGCCAACCCGAAGAAGGTTATCGTCCTCTCCGAACCCACCCTCGACGGCCTGCTCGCCCTCGGCGTGACCCCCGTCGGTTCCGTCTCCGGTCGCGGCCAGTCCGGCGTGCCCAACTACCTTGCCGACCGCGCCAAGGGCGTGCAGATTATCGGCACCGTCGCCCAGGTCAACTACGAGCAGATTGGCAACCTTGATCCCGACCTGATTCTGGTCGACTCCACCGGCGTGGACAAGCGCTCCGAGGCCTTCGAAACCCTCAAGAAGATCGCTCCCGTCGTCTACTGCGGCTACGCGGGCGGCGACTGGCGCATCAACTTCCGCAACGTCGCCAACGCTATGAACATGGTCGACAAGGGCGAAGAAGTCATCAAGGCATACGAGTCAAACGCCGCAACGTTGAAGGATCAGCTCGCCCCCAAGTACGGCGACAAGACCTTCTCCATCGTCCGCTGGGCAGGCAACGGCCCCGCCCTGATCCTCAAGGAACTGCCTGCCGGCCAGGTACTCAACGACCTGGGCCTCAAGCGCCCCGAGGCGCAGGACCGCAACGGCCAGGGCCACTCCGAACCGGTCTCTCTGGAGAACCTGGCAACCATCGACGCGGACTACATGTTCCTCGGCACCCTCGGCGGCGCAAGCCAGAAGAACCCGAACGCACAGGGTACCGCAGGTCTGCAGGGCGCTGAAGAAGCACTGAATAAGGCGAAGGAAACCTCCGGTTTCACCAACCTAAAGGCAGTCAAGGACGACCACGTGATTCTCGTGGACGGCTCCAAGTGGACCTCCACCGGCGGCCCGCTGCTGCTCGAGGGCATTATCGAAGACGTCAAGAAGGCGCTTCCGCTCTAAACATCCCGTTCTAAATACCCTGTGAAGCAATCACCCGCTGAAGCTTCCGCCACCCTTCTCGCCGCGACCTAAAAACCGCGGCGGGAAGGGGATGCACGACCCACCACACCATCCTCAAGGACCACAATGACCGAAACTCGACCCGTGCGCACCGCAGCCCGCTACGGTGCCGTCGTGGCTCTCGCCGGCGCGCTCATCACCCCCGGAGCAGCGCTGACCGGCTCCACTCTCGCATTCGCGGATACTCCCGCCGCCACCCAGCAGGAAGCTAAGGCTGCCGTGACCATCTCCACCGAGAAGTGGCGCGAAGGTAAGCTCGTGCTGCGCGGCACCGGCTTTACCAGCACCGCACCCGGTCGCGGCGCAGTGTTCGCCGTGAAGTTCCTCGACGCCCTGCCGGATGAAGCGCACCAGGCGATTAACCCGATCACCAAGAAGGGCGGCAACTCGCCCGCGAACTTCATGGCAACCGCCAAGGAGGACGGCACTTTTGAGGTTGAGGTGTCCCTGCCGACCCCCGAAAACACCGGTCTGACCGCTGAGCAGCTGAAGAACAAGGGCTGGACCGTGGAGGGTACCAGCCACCGTATTCAGGTGCTTTCCGGCTCCCTGGGTGGTACGGATGCGGACGGTAACACCTACGACCGTCGTGCATCTGTGTCGCAGAATATTACGCTGAGCGACCCTGCTCCGAGCCCGGCACCGACCGCAGAGCCCAGTGCAACTGCAGAGCCTTCTGCGACTGCCGAGCCTACCGCTGACCCTAGCGCAACTGCAGAACCCACCCCCGCACCTACCGCTGAGCCCAGTGCAACTGCAGAACCCACCCCGGCACCTACCGCAGAGCCGACCCCCGCGCCCAGCGAAGACTCGAAAACCTGCGCCCCCGCCGATGACTCCTTCACCCCGCGCCTGACCATCGAGAACCCCAAGGCGGTTCAGGGTGGCAAGCTGCACCTGACCGGTGACGGCTGGTGCAACCCCGAAGACAAGAAGGCATCCGTTATCGGTCTGAAGATTGACGACGGCAAGGTATCCCGTAACGACGCCACCGCGGTCAACGACAACCGCACCATCTGGGCTATCGTCACCCCCGACGAAAACGGCCACATCGACGCCTGGATTGACCTGCCCACCCGCGATAACGCAGCTTTCAAGAATGACGAAGACGCGGCAAAGTACGCCTCCGGTGAGCACACCCTGCGCCTGCTGACCGGTAGCCTGCGTGAGGGCGACCGATCCGGAACCTACGGCGGCGCCAACAGCCAGGGCGGCATCAACACCACCTTCACCATCGGTGAGTACGCCCCCGGTGACGCACCCGAGCCGGTCAACGCCTCCGAACTGACCGCTGGTAATGGCGTGCAGGTGAGCCGTGACGGCTCCACCGTGACCGTGACCGTGCCGAACGCTGAACCGGGCACCTGGGTGTACGCCGCAACCTACCTCGGTAACTCCCCGCAGACCCTCTACGGCTCCGGCTGGAAGCGTCTGGATGGCAACCGCAGCTTCAGCTACGAAACCAGCGTGAGCATGCCCGCCGCAACCTACCGCGTGGTTGTGCACAACGGCAACCAGGGCGCTGAAAATGCGGTGCTCGGTTTTGCTGACATGACCGTGGAACGTGCTGTTACCCCTCGTCAGGACGTTTCTCGCGATGAGCAGGACGCCACCGACCAGCTGGTCGAAGAGCTGAACGAGAACCCCGCAACCAGCACCTCTACCGCGCCGGTTCCCATGCGTAACGCGGGCGGCCGCATCAGCACCCGCGCCACCGACGTGGATGCATCCCTCGCCGCGCTCTCGCAGAGCACCGCTCCGGTCGTGAACCGCGTGCAGGCTAAGGCGAAGGTTCAGAGCGCGCAGAAGAACCTGGCAACCAACCTGCAGAAGGCCGACACTTCGGCGAAGAAGGCTGTGAAGGCCGCAGCCGGTTCGAAGAACTCGCAGAACACGCAGGGCTCCCAGAACTCCGCCGCTGGCACCAAGGCACAGGGCCCGACCATTGAGGGTACTGAGCTGACCGGTCTGACCAAGTGGCTGGTCAACAACGCCAATAACCTGTTGCTCTCGGCGGCTGGCCTGGTGGTTTTGGCTGCGGCTCTGCTGCTGCGCACCTCCAAGAAGTAAGCTCTCTGACCACATATTCACATCGGCACCGGTCCACGCTCCACACTTTTGACCCTGCACCCTTGAACAGGGGCGTGGATCGGGTGCCTCCAACCACTCGGGTCACGACCCGCTGAACTGCACCTCCACGAACCCGGTAGCGTTCAGCTTCGACCCCGGTAATTTTGAAAGGACCACCATGCGTGCACCTTTTTCGGGAGCCCCGAAGGCATCCCTGACCTCTAAGGCGCTGACCGCCTGCGCTGCCGCAACCCTGGCGCTGGGCTTGGGTGTTGGCACCGCATCCGCTCTGCCTCCGGGCGGTGCGAAGGCATCGACTCCCGGCACTTCCTCGACCGTTTCTTCGTCTGTGAGCGAGCACGGCGTGATTTCCTTTAGCGTGAGCGGCTTCCCCGCGAACACTGTGGTGTCCGTGAAGGTGGACGACGGTAACCTGTGCCCCTCCGATGCGGCACAGGGCGCTTGCGTGGTGCACCAGCAGAAGACCGATGGCAACGGTAACGTCTCCGGTTCCTTCGTTCTGCCGGATGTTGGCGCTGGCACCCACACTCTGCGTTTCCTTGCAACTGGTGAGAAGCGTGACAAGGACGGCAAGTACCTGGGCACCGAGGCGTACAGCAACCGCAGCCCCGAGTTCACCGTGGTGGGTGAGGGCGGTTCGGATAATTCCTCCTCGAACTCTTCGGGTTCTTCCTCGAACCGCGGCTCTTCCAGCTCGAAGAGCAACGGTGGTTCCTCGAATGGCGGCTCGAACTCTAACAACTCAGACTCTGCAGACGAGGCTCAGGGCTCTAACGATTCCAACGAGTCCTCGTCCAATGGTGGGTCGAACGGCTCCTCGAATGGTTCTGCAGGTGGCGCGGCTGAGGCTGAGACCGTGTACACCGACGCTGACGGCAACACCATCACTAAGGAGGAGTACGACCGCCTGAACGCGGAAGCTGACTCTTCCGGTACCTCCGGTTCTTCCGCTGCGCCTGCTGCTTCGGCTTCTGCAAATACGCAGAAGAAGGCAACCGCTTCGGCGAGCGCATCTTCTTCGGCTGCTGCGCGCGGTACTGCGTCGAACCCGAGCGCTTCGGCTTCGAACTCCGCTAACACCGCATCCACCGTTCAGACCGTGACTTACGGTGCTGCGTTCCCGTGGATTGGCGTGGTGGTTCTGGGCGTAAGCATTGTGGGTGCCGCTGCGCTGCTGCTGACCCGTAAGCGCTAAGACTTAACGTCGGATGCGGGTGGGGGAGTAACCCGCCCGCTCCGGCGTTTCTCTCATTATCTACCGGTGTGCCGGGTGCCCCTCGCGTGGTGTGGGTGCGCCGGGTGCGCCTCCCTGTTTTCTTGTATCGAACATAAGGAGCATAGTGGCCCGCACGAGCTCATTGTCCCGAGATGTTCAGCAGGAGAGTACGTCCCGTCAGGGTTCTGTGATTCAGGGGCAGAAGTTGGGTAAGCGCCTGGCTTTTCTGTTCTTGTTTGCGGTGCTTTTGGTGGGGGCTGTGGCTGCTTCTTTGCTGTTCGGGTCGAATAATCTTCCGCCGGATCAGGTTCTGGCTGTTTTCAATGGCACTGCTTCTGAGCAGGCGCAGACGATTGTGATGGAGCAGCGCATTCCGCGTACCCTGGTGGGTCTTGCGGCGGGTGCGGCGTTGGCTATTGCCGGTTCTCTGATGCAGTCGTTGACTCGTAACCCGTTGGCTGAGCCCGGCCTGATGGGTGTGAATGCCGGTGCTGCGGTGGCTGTGATTGGCTCCGTGGTGGTTTTTGGTGTGATGGGTATTTGGCAGTACATGGTTGCTGCGACGATTGGTGGCGCGTTGGCTGCGGTGCTGGTGTATACGCTGGGTCGTGGCCGTGACGGATCGATTGTGAAGCTCGCTCTGGCGGGTGTGGCGATTTCTGCGGCGCTGTCGGCGATTGCGCAGGGCCTGATTTTGGCTGATCAGGATGCGTATAACGAGTTCCGTGTGTGGGTTGCCGGTTCGCTGGAGGGCCGCGGTATGGATATCGCGTCGACGGTGGGTCCGGTGATTGTGCTGGGTATGCTGGTGGCGTTCTTTGTGGCTCCTGCGATTAATGCTCTGAGTATGGGCGAGGAAGCGGCGACTAGCCTCGGCGTGAGTGTGCGTACGACCCAGAATTTGACGTTGCTGGCGGTGACGGTGCTTGCCGGTGCGGCAACTGCTGCGGTGGGTCCGATTGGTTTTGTGGGTTTGGCGGTGCCGTTTGTGGTGCGTGCCCTACTCGGTAATGATGTGCGCTGGGTGAATTATGGTTCGGCGCTGTTGGGTCCGGTGTGGCTGCTGTGCGCTGACGTGTTGGCGCGTGTGCTGGTGGCTCCGCAGGAGACTCAGGTGGGTATTGTGGCGACTCTTGCCGGTGCCCCGGTGTTCTTGTTCTTGATGACTCGTCGTAAGGTGGAGGCTCTCTAATGTCGAATTCTTCCGCTCTTTCGACGGCGACTGCCACCAGCTCCGCTAATCGTTCTGCGCGTCGTAGCGGCCGAGATTTGGGCGGCCGCCCGGTGTTGACTGTGCGCGGTCCGCTGAGTGCTCAGGTGCCGTGGCGTGTGCTGATCCTGAATGTGGCACTGGTGGTGCTGATTGCGGCACTGGCGTTTTGGGGCATGTTGCAGGGTGATTATAAGCTCGCCCCGGAGAAGGTCATTCCGGCGTTGATGGGTGAGGGTAAGCAGATTGCTGTGACTTTCGCTCAGCAGCGTGCGGCGCGTATTGTGGCGGCGCTTCTGGTGGGTGCGGCGCTTGGTCTGTCGGGTGCGATTTTCCAGGTGATTTCGGGTAATGCCCTGGGTTCACCGGATATTATCGGCTTCACGAATGGTGCCGCGACCGGTGCGCTGTTGCAGATTATTGTCTTCAATTCCGGCCCCGTTGAGGTTGCTCTGGGTGCTGTGGTTGGTGGCTTGGCGACTTCGGTGCTGGTGTGGCTGTTGACGCGCCGCACGGGCCTGCATGGCTTCCGCCTGGTGCTGGTCGGTATTGGTGTGGGTTCGACCCTGGCGGCGTTCAACGCGCTGCTGGTGGTGCGTGCTTCGCTGACTCAGGCGCAGACCGCGGCGTCTTGGCTTGCCGGTTCGCTCAATGACATCACGTGGGAGCGCACCTACGCACTGCTGGGTCTGCTGTTCGTGGTGACTCCGCTGCTGCTGATGCTGGTCCGCCCGCTGGGTGCGATTCGTTTTGGTGACCAGGTGGCATCCGGTTTGGGTGTGAGCGTGAACGCGTACCGTGTGGCGGCTCTGTTTATCGGTGTGCTTCTGGTTTCGCTGGCGACCGCGACGACCGGCCCGATTGCCTTTGTCGCCCTGGCGGCACCGCACATCGCGAAGACCCTGTCTCGTAGCGGCGGGGTGGGGCTTACCTCCGCGGCACTTATGGGTGCGCTCATGGTGCTCGGCTCTGACCTGATTGGCCGATTCGCTGTTCCCGGACGCATCATTCAGGTGGGTGTGGTGACCGGCGCGATTGGCGGCCTGTACCTGATTTACCTGATTTACCTCGAAAGGAAGAAGAGCTAGTGAACGCTAGTGTGACGACCCGCCTTGAAGGCGAGAACATGGTGGTTGCCTACGGTGAGCATACGGTGCTCAACGGGGTAGATTTTCAGGTGCCGGAGGGGGAGCTGACCGTTATCCTAGGCCCGAACGCCTGCGGTAAGTCGACCACCTTGAAGGCTCTTGCCCGCGTGAACCCGCTCAAGGAGGGTGAGGTTCGCCTGGACGGCACCCCGCTGCCGCAGATGAAGTCCCGCGCTATCGCGAAGATCTTGGCGATGCTGCCGCAGACCCCGGAGGCGCCTAGCGGCGTGACCGTGGCGGATGTGGTGGCGCGCGGCCGCTACCCGCACCAGTCGCTGCTGCGTTCTTGGTCTGATGAGGACGAGCGCGCCTGCGTGGAGGCGATGCAGGCGGCGAATGTGCTGGAGCTTGCTGAGCGTCCCATTGAGGCGCTTTCGGGCGGTCAGCGTCAGCGTGTGTGGATTGCCATGACCCTGGCGCAGCAGACCCCGCTGATTCTGCTCGATGAGCCGACCACCTACCTGGACATCACGCACCAGATTGAGGTGCTGAACCTGACGAAGAAATTGCATTCCGAAGGGCGAACGGTAGCCGTGGTGTTGCATGACCTGAACCTTGCTTTCAGGTATGCTACTCATGTTGTGTTAATGAAGCAGGGCCGGATTATCGCTCAGGGTGATCCGCGTGCGATAATTACACCGGAACTTATTCAGGAAGTTTTTGACCTGCAATCGGTCATTATTCCTGATCCATGCACTGGTACCCCTTTGGTTATTCCGAAGGAGAACCAAACAATTCATATTGCCGCTGATGCTATTTCGGCGGCCCGCGAAAGCGAGTAGTTTTCGCCCCTAAGCCGCGTGGGAGTTAGCACCAACCGTCTCAGTACGGGTGGAAAAGCTCGGCACTGCGCCAAGCAGCGAACGTTAGGATCTGAGGGACCCAGGATCCCCTGCGCGTAGGGCGCCTACCCGGTGCTCGCCCGTCTTTGACGCATGAACGGATCCGAGCACTGGGTAGGTTCCATTTTGGGAACCCGCAGATGAGGCACCGAGACTGCCGCATGAGACTTTGAAAGTTGCGACTTGAGAGGTTTGATGCACGGTCTCGGTGCCTCATCTCTTTTAACTTCTGGGCTGGGTCTGGGCTGGTCTTAGGTGGGGCTGGGCGGGGTTGTGGCGGCTTTGTGCTTGGGTTTTATTAGCGTGTGCTCACTGTCATGAATGTCATGTTGTGGTTCTTTTGCTTTTTCCTTTGGCTGGAGTTTGGGTAAGGGATACCATAGAGTGAGGTAGTAGAGGCTAACTAATGATAATGCGCCTCCTCACCGATTCTCACCGATTGAGTGTTTCCACAGACCAAGGAGGAACCGTTGGGCGAGCACGAACCCACCGCGACCGTTCCCGCGCAGAGTATTTCTGCACAGAACACTTCTGAACAGGCTACTTCGGCGCAGCCGCGTACCGTTGCACCGACCGTGCGCCCGACCCCTCCCAAGACCCCGCGCCCCGTACCGGCACCGCGCGTGGACAGCCCCCTCATCAGCGCCATTATCGCCGAGGCGGTCAGCCCCGAAGAGCTGAACGCCCGCATCCTTGAGGTCGTCTCTGAAGGCACCCCCATCATCGAGCCGGTGCACCGCGAAGACGGCAGCATCAGTGAGAACGAGCGAATCGTTACCTTCCTGTACCGCAACGAGCAGGCGGAGCAGGTGCTCATGTTCATCAACCGTCTGACCGATGAGAAGAACCTTGACCGTTCCCTCATGGCCCGCATCGAGGGCACTGGCTGGTGGCAGCTGAGCATGCAGATGGAAACCACCTGGCGTGCCTCCTACAACTTCTTGCCGGCGCTGCCCGGCGAGCGCCCCGCCTGGCTGGGCGATGACGACCAGGTGCGCCTGCGCGCCGCCCTGGACTCCGGCGAGGGCGACCCGCTGAACCCCGAGACCGCGTGCAACCGTATCGGTCGTTGCATGGGTGTGGTGCAGCTTGAGCACGCGCCGGTGCAGGAGTTCCTCCTGACTCAGGAAGAGATTGACGTGCTGCCCGCCCCCGAGTGGATGCAGACCTCTGACGGTCACCAGTATGTGCTCGGTCGCGTGGGTGACCCCGCCCCGGATGCGCCGCTGTTCATCCAGTTCGACGGTGAGATGTGGTTCAGTCAGGGTATGGAGCACACCCTCAACCGCGCCCACGAGGCGGGCCGTATTCCGGCGATGCACGTGTTCTTCCTGCACTCTGGCGGTCGTGAGAACCGCTGGAAGGAGCTGAACGGCGACAACCCGATTGCCGACTACCTGGTAGAGATCGCGTTCCCGCACCTGGAGGCAGTGCACGGCATTAAGACCGCGCCGCAGAACATTGTGATTAACGGTCAGTCGCTGGGCGGTCTGTCCTCCCTGCTGGCGGTGCTGAGCCGCCCGGAGGCGTTTGGCGGCGCGATCGCGCAGTCTTCGTCGCTGTGGCAGCCGCAGGTCATGAACCGCCTGGACGAGCTGGAGGCGGCGGGCGAGATTGATCGCCTGCGCCACCTGCAGCTTGAGATTGAGGTGGGGGAGCAGGAGTGGGTTCTGGTACCGCCTCACCGCGAGCTGAAGGAGCGCCTGGAAAAGCTGGGCCTGAAGAATGCGCGTTGCACGGCCTTCAACGGCGGTCACGATTATGCGTGCTGGCGCGGTGCGATTGTGCCGGCGTTGGAACGTATTATTGCTGCCCGCCGGGAGGCTGAGCGCGCTGAGCGGAGCTTAGCTGAGGAGTAGCGAGAGATCGCCTAGGGATCCTGCACGGGTAGAGCACACCCCGCATGGTGGGCGTGCGCGGTTCCCGTTAGGGTAAACACCGCCGCGCCCGTATCCTAGAGAAGTACAGCCTAAGAGAAGTGCAACACTACCGCGCCGCGAGGGGTGCCGAAGGGTACCCGGCGCAGGTTGCGCACCCGCCCTCATTGACGAGATGGCATCACGCTGCGAACGCACGCAGCACGTGAGCGCTATAGAAACCGCAAACGACACAGAAATCGAGAGAAGATGACCGTAGAACGTAGCCCCCTGGCCCCCACGCCGCTCATCCCCGAGTCTTTTGCCGCGAAGTACCGCGAAGCCGGCTACTGGATTGACCAGACCATCCCCGAGTTCCTGCTGGACGCCTGCCGCGCCAAGCCGCACTTCCCGGCGCTGGTGGCGCTTTCGCACGCGCAGCTCGATGAGAACGGCAAGCCCCAGCAGATTCGCCTCTCCTACGGTGAGCTGGAGGCGGCAGGCCGTGCCGCTGCGGCGCGCCTCGTGAAGGCGGGCGTGCAGCCGGGTGACCGCGTGCTGCTGCAGTTGGGTAACACCGCCGAGTACTTGGTGTACCTGCTGGGTATTTTCTGGGCGGCTGCGCTGCCGGTATTCTGCCTGCCGCAGCACCGCACCACCGAGCTCGTGCACTTCGCGACCCGCACCGACGCGGCGGCGCACGTGTTCTCTTCGCTGACCCCCGGCGCGGATTTCACCGCCCTGCACGAGGACGTTGCCGCCGAGCTGCGCAAGAACTCCCTGGAGCCGCCGGTTGCTATCGACGTTGCGGAGCCGCTGACCCCGCTGACCGAAGAGGAGCTCGCTGAAGAGTTCGTGCCCGGCGTCATTCAGAACACCGAGAACCTGCGTGCGAGCGAGCAGGTGGCGTTCCTGCAGCTCTCCGGCGGTACGACCGGCATTTCGAAGCTGATTCCTCGCACCCACGCCGCCTACCTGTACTCGGTGCGCGGCTCGGTCGATATCTGCAAGCTGAACAACAACACGACCATGCTCGTGGTGCTGCCCGCCGCGCACAACTTCACGATGAGCTCGCCCGGTATCCTGGGCGTCATGTGCGCCTCCGGCAAGCTGGTGTTTGCGGCGGATCCGTCCCCGCAGACCGCGTTCCACCTCATTGAGATGGAGGGTGTGACCACCTCCGCGCTGGTGCCTCCGCTGGCTCAGGCGTGGGTCGCCTCCGCGGAAAAGCGCGGCGTGTCCCTGCCGTCCCTGCAGACCCTGCAGGTGGGCGGTTCGAAGCTGGCTCCGGCGGTTGCGGGCAAGATCGAGTCGGTGCTCGGTTGCACCGTTCAGCAGGTGTTCGGCATGGCTGAGGGTCTGGTGAACTACACCCGCTCGACCGACATGATTGAGCTACGCCTGCGAACCCAGGGCTACCCGATTAGCCCCGACGACGAAATCCTAATCGTTGATGATCAGGACCAGCCGGTCAAGCGCGGCGAGAGCGGCCACCTGCTCACCCGCGGCCCGTACACGATTCGCGGCTACTACCTGGAGGAGAACGCGAACCGCTACGGATTCACCGAGGACGGCTTCTACCGCACCGGTGACATTGTGCGACTGGTCGCAGGCAAGTACCTTGAGGTGACCGGCCGCGCGAAGGACCAGATTAACCGCAATGGCGAGAAGATTGCCGTGGACGAAATCGAAGAGCTGGCGCTGACCCACCCCGACGTTTTTGACGCCGTGGTCCTGGGCATCCCGGATGAGACCGTGGGTGAGCGCGTGGGCCTGGTCATTGTGCCGCAGGAAGGCGCCGACTTGGGCGAAAACCCGCGCCGCACGATGCACGAGTTCTTCACCTCGAAGAAGCTCGCCGACTTCAAGATTCCGGAGCGAGTGCAGGTTCTGCAGGAGCTACCCACCACGAACGTGGGTAAGATTTCTCGCCGCGAACTGCGCGCCAAGCTTGCCGAAATTTTCGGCTAAACCCTTTGAGCTGACCATTTTCAGCTAAACCGTACGCCCTTATTCCTACCCCTATTGAGGAGAAAAATGTCCGCATTTGAGACCCTGCGCCCCATCATGGAGAAGTACATCGTCGAGCCCGACTCCCTGCAGACCGCTTTTGACGAGCCGACCACCGACCTGTTCTCCCTAGGCATGGACTCTATGGGCGCATTCGCCCTGCTCGACGACCTTGCCGCTGAGGGCGCCGTGATTGAGTTTACCGAGCTGGTGGAGAACCCGACCGTGGAGTTCATCGCCTCCCGCCTGGGCTAAGCGTTACCGCACCCCGAGTGCCCGCCTGCCGCGAATGCAGGCGGGCGCCCGGGGTGTTTGCTACTCGCCTCGTTTTTCTTTGCGCCGGTTTTACGCCGTGTTGTGTAGCTGCGTTTACCCTTGTCAGCGCACTTCTGTCAGCGTGAAGCGGCGGGGCAGTAGCCTACCTTTCACACCTACCTTTAACACACCGCATATCATCCCTAATCCAGACCCCTAATCCAGACCTTTGAGAGGCCACCATGGGCGTAGCTGATACTACCGCACCCGCTAGCTTCGGGACTGCTTCCGACCTTCGCACCGCCGCGAACCCCTCCGCACAGCACAGCGCTGACAGCCCCTGGCTACCGCTGACCACCAACGCACGCGGCATCTACTTTGCCGCCGCGATTGACCCGACGAACCCCTGCTACAACACCGCGGAGGTTCTGCAATGCCCCGCAGACACCGACCTCGCTCTGCTGCGTGAGGCTTTTGAACAGCTCTACCGCGAGAACGAGGGTTTCCGCGTGCGCACCCGCATTGCTGATGGTGCCGCCTCCCAGCAGATTCTGCCGGTTGAGGCGTTCCTGTCGGGCATTGACCTGCTCGTGGATGAGGGTGAGCTGAGCGGCACCGCTGAGGCGGGGGAGGAGAACGCCTCTGACCTGCCTGAATCAGCCCTGCCCGACTCTGATTTGCCCGCGCCGGTACGCGCCTGGGCACAGCGCCTGCTCGCCCAGCCCCTCGCCACCGATGAGGGCGTGACCGTGCGCAGCGCAGTGGCGCGTTACGGCGGGTTCCTCTGGTTGTACCATTCCTTCTCCCACGTGGTTGCCGACGGGTTCGCCGCGTTCAACGGCCTCTCCCGCGTGGCGGCGATATACCGCGCCCTGTCCGCCGGTCAGCCGGTTCCGGCAACCCGTCGCATGAGCCTGCAGCAGCTGCTCGACGCCGACGATGCCGCCTCCACCGCCCGTGACAAAGACGTCGCCTTCTGGGAGGCGAGCGGCGCTCTGGAGCAGGAAGACACCTCCCTGGCGGGTCGTACCGCCTCCCCGTCGGCGCAGTCTGTGCGCCTGGCGTTCAGCATTGACGTACCCACCCAGCAGGCCCTGCTGGATGCGGCAAAGCAGCACGCCGTCTCCTGGCCGGTGCTGGCGACCGCCGCCGTCGGCTCGTACCTGGCGCGTGTGGGCGGCTACCCGCAGGCTTCGTTCGGCGTGCCGCAGATGAACCGCATGTTCGCCCGCACCCTGCCGGAGGCGACCCGCGCCCTGGGTACGGCGAGCGCCCAGACCGGCTGTACCGCGGTGAACGTTCTGCCGGTGCAGGTTGCGGCGACCGGCCCCATTGCGGAGTCCCTGCACTCGGTGAAGGAACAGTACGCCCGCAATGCGGAGCATCCGCTGACTCGTCAGGAAGACCTCGAGCGTACCGCGCGTAACGCCCAGTCCAGGCTATTTGGCGCGCAGATTAACGTGGTGCCCTTTGACGCGGTGCTGCCGCTGGCGGCACCCTCCAAGGACGAGTCCGGAGCCGCGGTACCGACCGCGCGCATTCACAATATCTCTGCCGGTCCCGTTGCTGACGCGACCTTCACCCTGCGCGGCATGCCCGGCCGCGGCAACAGCATCTCCTGCGAGATTGACATGAACCCGGCGCTCTACACCGCTAAGGAGCTGGAACGCCACGCCGCCCGCCTGAGCGAGTGGCTACCCGCCTACGCGGCGGAGGCGCAGCGCGAGGGTGCCTCCCTGAACAACCTCGGTTTGGCGACCGAGGCGGAGCTTGCGACCTTGCGCGAGCTGACCGCCCCGGCGCTTACCGAGCACCCGATGGAGTACAAGACCCTGCTGGGTCGCTTCCGTGATGCGGTGGCGGCGCATCCGCAGGCGCTCGCGGTGCTGGATTCTGCCCCCGCGCCCGGTGAGGTGCTCACCCCCGAGTCGGAGCGCGCCTACGCTTTTGACCGCGCCCTCACCTACGCCGAACTGGACGAGCGCGCCCGTGCGCTTGCCGCGCAGCTGCTGGACTGGGGCGTTCGCCCTTCCGACGCAGTGGGTCTGCGTGTGCACCGCGGCGCCGAGCAGTACGTGGCGCTGTACGCCCTGCTGTACGCTGGCGCCACCTACGTTCCGGTGCTTCCTGATCTGCCCGCCGAGCGTGTGGGCGTGATGATGGAGGACGCCGAATGTTCCCTGCTGCTGCACGGCCCCGGTCTGCAGCCCCTGAGCGCGGAAGAGCTGAACCCGCAGGAGCCGCAGCGTCACGCGAACCTGCCGCAGCACACCCTACCGCAGCTGACCATCGAGGAAGCTGTACAGGCACCCGCCGCCGAGGAGCTTCCGGGCACGAAAACCGGCCTGGACGAGGACGCTTACGTGCTCTTCACCTCCGGCTCCACGGGCAGGCCTAAGGGCGTTGCCATCAGCCACCGCGCGATTGATAACCGCCTGCGCTGGCAGCAGCACCAGATTCCGGTGGGGGAGGGCGACCGCGTTCTGCACAAGACCCCCATCTCCTTTGACGTGCACGTGTGGGAGCTGTACTGGCCGCTCGCCGAGGGTGCCGCCGTGGTCATTGCCGCCCCGGATGGTCACCGCGACCCCGCCTACCTGGCGCGCGTGTTTGCCGAGCAGTCCGTCACGGCGGTGCACTTTGTGCCGACCATGCTGTCGGCGCTGACCTCTTCGCCGGCGGCGCGCCGCATCTTGGCGGATGCTGGCTTCGGTCAGGACCGAGAGCAGCCCCTGCGCTACGTGGTCTGCTCGGGTGAGGCGCTGCAGAAGGACCAGGTGCAGGCTGCGGGCGAGGTTCTGGGCGTGTACCCGCTGAACCTCTACGGCCCGACCGAAGCTGCGGTGGACGTGACCTTCTGGGAGACGTCCAACGACCCGCAGCGCGAGAGCGTGCCCATTGGCGAGCCGGTCTGGAACACTGGCACCCTGATTCTTGACCCGACCGGCCACCCCGTGCCGGTGGGTGTGACGGGTGAGTTGCACCTGTCGGGTGTGCAGCTGGCGCGCGGCTACAAGAACAACCCGCAGGCGACCGCGGCGGCTTTCGTGGAGCAGGCTCCTGCCGGTGCGCTCGCGCTGCTGGACGGTGAGAGTCAGCGCCTGTACCGTACGGGCGATTTGGCGTGCTGGGAGATTCTTCCCGATGGTCGCGCCGTCATTGGCTACCGAGGCCGCACGGACTACCAGATTAAGGTGCGCGGTCAGCGCCTGGAGCTGGGCGATATTGAGATGGCTCTTGCCGCGGTTGAGGGTGTGAGCGCTTCGGTGGCTCTGCTGTACCGCGGTCTGCGTGAGCCTGCCCTGGCGGCGGTGCTGGAGGTCGGCGACGTGCCCGCTGAGCGTGCCGAGCAGCTGGTGGAGGCGGCGCGTGAGCATTGTGCGCAGGTTCTGCCAGACTACATGGTTCCGACCCTGTGGCACACTCTGCCTGCTCTGCCGGTGAGCCCCTCCGGTAAGGCGGATCGCAAGCTGTTGGCGTCCCTGGACCTGACCCCTCAGACTTCTGATGCTGAGGGTCCGCACGGCCTGCTGGAGCAGCAGCTGTGCTCGATCATTGCGGGCGTGCTGGGTCGTGAGCGTTTCGGCGTGGACGAGGATTTCTTTGCCTCGGGCGGTCATTCGTTGGCGGCTCTTGAGGTGATTGCCGCGGTTGAGGAGCAGCTGGGTCTGCGCGTGAGCATCGGTGCGCTTTTTGCACATCCGACCGTGCAGGCTTTGGCGGCGTCCATTGCGGGCGAGCGCGGCGAGGGTGCGGAGTTCGCGCCGGTTCTGCCGCTGCGAGAACAACCTACCGCGCATGACGCTACCGATGCCCCCGCGCCGCTGTTTATTCTGCCGCCTGCGGGTGGTTTGGGCTGGTGCTATGCGGGGTATCTCTCGCATCTTCCTGCTCAGCAGGGTGTGTATGCTGTGCAGGCTGAGGCGTTCTCTGACCCGCAGGCTGGGTTTGCGTCGAGCCTGCAGGAGCTGGCTGAGGGCTATCTGAAGCTGATTGAGAAGACTCTGGCGGAGCGTTCGTTGCCGCGTCGTTTTGCCCTGATGGGCTGGTCTGTAGGTGGTACTGCCGCGGTGCAGGTTGCGGCGTTGGCGCAGGCTGCGGGTGCGCAGGTTGAGCGTGTCATCCTGTTGGATGCGTATCCTTCGGAGCAGTGGCAGGGCGTGCCTGCGCCGGATGAGCAGGAGAGCTTCCGTGCGCTGTTGCGTATGGGCGGTTTGCCGGAGCCTGCCGCTGATGAGCAGCTTGACCTGCCGGGTACGTTGGAGCGTTTGCAGCGGGCGGGTTCGGCGATGGGTTACCTACCGGAGGAGAAGTTGGGCGTGTGCTTGGGTAGTATGCGTGCTTCGGCGGCGTTGATGCGTGGTGCTGAGCAGGCGTTCTTTGAAGGGGACGTGTTGCTGGTGGGTGTGCCGCATGAGGATCAGCCGTACCTGGATGCGGAAGGTTGGGCGGCGCATGCCTCGTCGTTCCGTTCGGTGCTGCTGGAGGGTACGCACCCTGACCTGGTGAATCCGACGCGTCTGGCGGAGGTGACCGCCCACTTCGCCGGCTAACCCTCTATAACTGATGTAGCCCGGAGGTAATAGTCGTTACCTCCGGGCTACATCGGTTAAAACATGCATGCGTGTTCTTATCATAAAGAGTATCTTTTAGGTGATTTTAGTCATATAAAAGATTTGTGTAAAAAATTATCGGTACACAAATGGCGCAAAATGCCAAATTTTACAGACCTTATTATACACATACACTCTTAAATTTTGTGACACATGACTCATTTGTTGCTTGAAAAGACTCCTTAATGAGTGCTAGATTGTAGCCACCTCTTAAATATGATTCCGATTACATAGACAGGATTCGCATCTAAGAGAACGACTTGGTATACACCAGGTCTTGAAACGTATCTCACTCATACAGAAGGACATCCTTCTCAAAACACTAGGAGTTTACGATGAAGCTCTAGAACATTCTCCTAGTAGTCATGACGCTGCAGACCCCCTGTGTATTGTCTGCACATAGCGGCTTGATCCTTTCGCCACGGGTGCGCTCCCAAGCTAGCAGGTACTCCCCAATACCCGAAGCCCTGCTTGAACGTTGGTTCAGCATAGGGTTCAGCATAAATAACTGATTCCATAAGCACCCGTATTACTGGGCACTACATGGTGATTATCGCCAGAGCATAACCCAGCTTTCTTTACTGCCGCATATTCTTTATCCAATTAAGGAGGGAGAATTATGAACCTCAAGAAATTCTTTCAACCCGCAATGGCTATAACGTTTGCATTCACGTTAGCCTGCACATCCTGTTCTACAGGCCCGCAACTAGAACGTGATGAAACAGCCCAAGCAACTCTAGACTATAAAAACAACCAAATCATTACTCCACTCGAAGAATACAATGACCTTTTAGATGAAAATTCCCAGTATTACACTCGAGCCTTGGAAATTCTCAGGCAGCGCTGTTTCGCAAAACACGGCCAATCCTATGAAATATATATCCCGGATGTAGAAGATAGGAAATTCTTTTCGTCCGGTCGCGAGTTTGGCCTCTGGAACCCCCGAATACGCCGCCAAATATGGAAACTACAAGCGAGGGAATGCACCATCATCCGGGGGCTATGACACAAAAATCATGGAACAGTGCATGCCTGAAATCTTAGCCACGTTGAAAGAGATCGCGGGCATCAGCCTCGAAGAGCAAAGTGGCCTCACAGAAGCCTATCGTCGAATCCACGGCGAATCCTATGCAGCTGCCATGAATCATCCTGAATGGAAAAAATACCGTGAAGCATGGTGGAAATGCCTATCGGATAAAGGTCTAACGCCACGAAAAGGCGACGAAGAATGGGGTACAAAAGAACTATCAAATGCAACTCGTGCTAGCGGTGATAATAATGCCCCGGCATCAGAAGAAGAAATTCGACTCAGCGTCATTGAAGCACAATGCAGTAAAGATACAGGAATGGCTCAAGGTCTTGCTAATCTTGTAGCTTCGTATCAAAAACCGCTCATCCGGGATAATGAAACAAAACTAGAAGAACAGCGAAAGCAGCTATCAGAAGTTTATCTCCGATATAAAGAGTGGGTTCTCAAAAACCAATAGATAGAATGTCCCCGGTTGATGAATCATCAACCGGGGGCATCGTTTAGCGTCTAACGCAGAACCGGGGTTCTACAGCTAAATGCTTAGTGCTGCTCCAGCTCGGAGTTAGCGTTCACGTTGAGCAGGTCGTACTTAGCGAATGCCTTCGCGGGAACGTCTGCTGCAACCTCGCCGCGCTTTGCCAGCATCTGCAGGGTGCGGACAACAACCGACTCTGCATCGATGTGGAAGAAGCGACGTGCACCCGGGCGGGTGTCTGCGAAGCCGAAGCCGTCAGCACCCAGGGTTGCGAAGTCGTTCGGAACGAACTGGCGGATCTGGTCGGGAACATCCGAAGCGAAGTCGGTGGTCGCGACGATCGGGCCAGCAGCGCCAGCCAGCTTCTGGGTCACGTAAGGAACGCGAGCGGGCTGGTTCGGGTTCAGCAGAGCCTCTTCCTCAGCGGCAATACCGTCGCGGCGCAGCTCGGTCCACGAGGTGACAGACCAGACGTCTGCGGAGACGCCCCAGTCCTCAGCCAGCAGCTGCTGAGCCTTCTCAGCCCACGGAACAGCAACGCCGGATGCCAGCAGCTGTGCCTTGGGGCCGGAGGTCAGCGGGGACTCGCTAATCTTGTGGATACCCTTGATGATGCCCTCAACGTCAACGTTTGCCGGCTCAGCAGGCTGGTGAATCGGCTCGTTGTACACGGTCAGGTAGTACATGACGTTGTGGTCTTCGTCCTTGGTACCGTACATCTGCTCGATACCGCGCTCCACGATGTGAGCGATCTCGTAGCCGTAAGCCGGGTCGTAGATCTTGAACGCCGGGTTGGTGGACGCCAGAATCGGGGAGTGGCCATCGTTGTGCTGCAGACCCTCACCGGACAGGGTGGTACGACCTGCGGTTGCACCGATGACGAAGCCGCGGCACAGCTGGTCGGCAGCAGCCCAGAAGCCGTCGCCAGTGCGCTGGAAGCCGAACATCGAGTAGAAGATGTAAATCGGGATCATCGGCTCGCCGTGGGTGTCGTAGGAGGAGCCCAGCGCGATGAACGCAGCGGTTGCGCCTGCCTCGTTAATACCCACGTGAACGATCTGGCCCTCGGGGGACTCGGTGTAGGTGAGCATGAGCTGGTGGTCAACGGGCACGTAGTTCTGGCCGTTGGGGTTGTACAGCTTAGCCGAGGGGAAGAAGGAGTCCATACCGAAGGTACGTGCCTCATCGGGGGTGATGGGAGCGATACGGTGACCGAAGCCCTTCACACGCATGAGGTCCTTCATCAGGCGGACGAACGCCATGGTGGTAGCAGCGGTCTGCTTGCCGGAGCCCTTCTTGGTCTGTGCGTAGACCTTGGACTCGGGCAGGATAATCTCAGGCTGGGTGTTTGCACGGCCGGGGATGTAACCGCCGAGTTCCTTGCGGCGTGCCTGCATGTACTGCAGTGCCGGGTGGTTTGCCTCGGGCAGGTAGTACGGCGGGTTGTACAGATCCTTCTCCAGCTCCTCGTCGGAGATGGGGATGTTCAGGTGGTCACGGAAGCCCTTCAGTGCTTCCATGGTGAACTTCTTGATCTGGTGGGTGGAGTTACGTGCCTCGAAGTAGGGGCCGAGCTCTGCACCCTTAATGGACTGTGCCAGGATGACGGTGGGCTTGCCCTTGGTCTCCATAGCTTCCTTGTAGGCTGCGTAGAGCTTCTTGTCGTCGTGGCCACCCAGGCGCAGGTTGAAGATCTGCTCGTCGGTCAGGTCTGCAACGAGTTCCTTGGTTTCGGGGTACTTGCCGAAGAAGTGCTCGCGGATGTAGCCACCGTCTTCGCCACGGAAGGTCTGGTAGTCACCGTCGAGGGTCTCGTTCATCAGCTGGATGAGCTTGCCGCTCTTGTCCTTCTTGAGCAGCTCGTCGTAGTCGGAGCCCCACAGGACCTTGATGACGTGCCAGCCTGCGCCGCGGAAGAATGCCTCGAGCTCCTGAACGATCTTGCCGTTACCACGAACGGGACCGTCCAGACGCTGCAGGTTGCAGTTGACGACGAAGGTCAGGTTGTCCAGGTGCTCGTTTGCAGCCAGCTGCAGTGCACCACGCGACTCGGGCTCGTCCATCTCGCCGTCGCCCAGGAATGCCCAGACGTGCTGCTCGGAGGTGTCCTTGATCTTGTGGTTGTGCAGGTACTTGTTGAAGGATGCCTGGTGGATAGCGTTCAGGGGGCCCAGACCCATGGAAACGGTCGGGAACTGCCAGAACTCGGGCATGCAGCGGGGGTGCGGGTACGAAGGAATACCGTCTGCGCCCTTGGTCTTCTCCTGACGGAAGCCGTCCATCTGCTCTTCGGTCAGGACGCCTTCAACGAATGCGCGGGAGTAGACACCGGGGGAGGAGTGACCCTGGAAGAAGACCTGGTCACCGCCACCGGGGTGGTTACGGCCGCGGAAGAAGTGGTTCTGGCCCATTTCGTAGAGGTCAGCCACACCTGCGAAGGTGGAGATGTGACCGCCAACGCCGATGCCCTTCTTCTGGGCACGCTGAACCATGATTGCTGCGTTCCAACGAATCCATGCACGGTACTGGCGCTCGAGTTCCTCATCACCGGGGTACTCGGGCTGCTGGTCGGCGGGGATGGTGTTGATGTAGTCGGTCTTGACCAGAGTCGGGACCTTAACGCCCTTTGCGCCAGCTTCCTTGAGCAGTGCGCGAAGGATGTACTCTGCACGCTCAGTGCCGTGAGTCTTGATAAGGTCCTCGAGGGACTCGGCCCACTCCTGGGTCTCTTCTACGTCGATGTCCTTGAAGCCATCGAGAAGGGTGCTCAGGGAGTGCTCGTTCGGTACGTTAGCCAAACTAATCCAACCTCTCTTCTGTGCGGTTGTGAGATCGCCCGCCCCGCGATGTTGCGTTGTCGAACAATCTTTGTGTTTAAGCGCTATAGGTCCGTAAGACCCACATCGCTTCTTATCTCTACTATCTTAGACCTAAAGCTGGGGCTCTTGGTCTCAAATGAGGGTTTTTGTGGTGTGGGTTTCGTATTGTGACTATCTGAGTGGGAAAAATACGCATCAAAAGTACTAGTTAGGGTCTTTTTGCACCTAAATGGCGCGGAATGGTGGGGTTGGCGGAATGGCGCGGAACGAGGGGGTGCGACCCATCTGAGGGGAGAGTGTCAACTATGGCTTGGTGTGGCTTGGTGTGGGGTGCAGTGGGAAAAGGAAAAAAATACTGAGACATAGAACACGCTCCGTGGATTTGCATGTCATATCGAAAGCCCGTATAGTTTTTTCTTGTGTTCGCCACTGGGTCGTCAAACGAAACAGTGAGAACTACGGGTCTTTAGCTCAGCTGGTAGAGCGCCACGTTTACACCGTGGATGTCATCGGTTCGATCCCGGTAGGACCCACCAATTACCCCGGTACCGCAAGGTACCGGGGTTTTTCCGTTCTAAGCACTTTCTCCACGCGCTATATTTCTCCAAGAGTGAGAAGGGCGACTCTTCAGAGCATAAAAGTGCACTCCACCTATATATAGCCTGCCCTCAGCGCGTATCCTTATATACATGACTGAAAACAAGAAGGCACAGATTGGTGTCACCGGCCTTGCTGTCATGGGCGCAAACCTCGCCCGCAACCTGGCACGTAACGGCTACACCGTGGCACTGCACAACCGTTCCGTAGAGAAGACCGACGCACTGCTGGCTGAGCACGGCGCAGACGGCGACTTCATCCGCACCGAGTCCCTGCAGGAACTCGTCGACTCCCTCGAGTCTCCCCGCCGCATCCTGATTATGGTCAAGGCGGGCGCACCCGTCGACGCTGTTATCGAGCAGCTCACCCCCATGCTCGATGAGGGCGACATCATTATTGACGGCGGTAACTCCCACTTCCCCGACACCATCCGCCGCGAGCACGCCCTGGCTGAAAAGGGCCTGCACTTCGTAGGCGTTGGTGTCTCCGGCGGCGAAGAGGGCGCTCTCTGGGGCCCCTCCATGATGCCCGGCGGTTCCGCAGAGTCCTACAAGCACCTCGGCCCCATGCTCGAGAAGATCGCAGCGAAGGCACCCCAGGACGGCGCACCCTGCTGCGCATGGATCTCCACCGACGGTGCGGGCCACTTCGTGAAGATGGTCCACAACGGCATCGAATACGCCGACATGCAGGTGATCGGCGAGGCTTACGACATTCTCCGCTCCGTGGCAGGCATCGAGCCCGCACAGCAGGCAGAAATCTTCAAGACCTGGAACAAGACCGACCTGAGCTCCTACCTGATCGAAATCACCGCTGAGGTGCTCGCACAGGTTGACGCAAAGACCGGCAAGCCCCTGGTCGACGTTATCGTTGACGCAGCTGGCCAGAAGGGTACCGGCCTGTGGACCGCTAAGGCTGGCCTGGACCTCGGTTCCCCCGTCTCCGCTATCGCAGAGTCCGTGTTCGCACGCGCCCTCTCCTCCTCTGAGCGTGAGCAGCGCGAGCAGGCACAGCGCGAACTGCCCGCAGGTCTGATTGCAACCACCGGCATCGGTGCAGGCGACCCCGAGTTCGTTGAGGATGTGCGCCGTGCACTCTTTGCATCCAAGCTCGTTGCGTACGCACAGGGCATGGACCTGCTCACCCGCGCAGGTAAGGAATATGGTTGGGATCTGAAGCTGGACACCATCGCATCGCTGTGGCGTGCAGGCTGCATCATCCGCGCCGAGCTGCTGGGCGACATCATGGCTGCCTACGCAGGCGAAGCACCCGCAAACATGCTGCTGGCACCCGCTTTCAAGAACCTCATGGAGGAGCTCGTTCCTTCCTGGCGTCGCGTGGTGGCTAAGGCAACCGCACTGGGCATCCCCGTGCCGGTATTCGCTTCCGCACTGTCCTACTACGACGGCCTGCGCCGCGACCGCCTGCCCGCATCCCTGATTCAGGGTCAGCGTGACTTCTTCGGTGCACACACCTACGGTCGTATTGACGAAGAGGGCGCCTTCCACACCATGTGGAGCGGTGACCGTTCCGAGGTGAACGCAGCGGACATTCACGTTCACTAAGCTCCCGTAGCTGAATACGTCAAAGCCCGCCTTCGGCTGGATGAGAATCCAACCGGGGCGGGCTTTCGTTATGTCTTGATGGGGTACCCCCGAGATGCCTCAGGGATATCTTGAGGGGCATAGCAGGGGAGAAGACCTGTGTAAGCCTGGTGAGGAGCGCGGAGCCTCGTGAGGAGCCTCCAGCCGCGCCTCTACGGGCTCAAAACGCTAACAAGCACTAAATCCACATGGCGGGGTCAATGTACTCCACAGCGTCCACCAACGGCTTCTTCTTCTCCGGGGTACGCGGGCGGTGCTTCGCCGGAATGCCGGTAATAATCGAATCGGCGGGGTGATCGTTGACGACCACGGCGTTCGCACCAATAGCGCTATCGGCACCAATCTCCACCGGACCCAGCACCTTAGCACCGGCACCAATGGTCACACGGTCACCAATAGTGGGGTGACGCTTCACCTTCTCCAGGGAGCGACCGCCCAGGGTCACGCCGTGGTACAGCATCACGTCGTCACCAACCTCAGCAGTCTCACCAATGACAATGCCCATGCCGTGATCAATGAAGAAACGGCGGCCAATGGTCGCGCCGGGGTGAATCTCCACGCCGGTCAGAAAACGCGCAAACTGCGAGAGAGTACGAGCCAGAGCCTTCGTCTCATCCTTCTGCCAAAGCTTATGGGTCAGACGATGAACCCAAATGGCGTGCATACCCGAATAGTTCAGCGCAATCTCGACAGCGCCGCGCGCAGCAGGATCGTGCTGGCGGACGTTCTCAATATCTTCACGCAGACGCGCAATAAAACTCATGGGTTCCCTTTCCCTCATCGGTCGTGCTCTGTGTATGCGACCTTTCCAAAGGTACCAACAACGGGGCCCTTTCGGCTATTCCCACCGCAATCAGCAATATGATGGACGCACCCGCCCGTGTCACTGCTCAACCGCGGCGGATGCACACGGGACGGCAGAAAAGAACAGCCGGGGACCAACAGGGGAGCGGCGGAACAGCTCAGCTCCTCGCCGTACAGTTCGCAGAGGGCATAGAAACGCCCCGCCCGCCGTGTATGCAACCGGCAGACGGGGCGTAGCACTATAAACCTGACGCCTCCCGATAGTGGGGGCTCAGAAGCTCAATTAGCCGCGGATGTCCTCGTACAGAGCGGTAGAGATGTAACGCTCACCGAAGTCGGGAACGATAGCCACAATCAGCTTGTCCTTGTTCTCAGACTTCTTAGCCTCCTCCAGAGCAGCCCATACAGCCGCACCGGAAGAAATACCGCCCAGAATACCTTCCTGGGTAGCCAGCAGGCGGGAGGTGCGCATAGCATCCTCAGCGCTGACCGGGGTCACGGAATCGTAGATGCCGCGGTCCAGGGTGTCGGGAACAAAGTTAGCGCCCAGGCCCTGAATCTTGTGGGGGCCAACGCGACCCTCAGAGAGCAGCGGGGAGTCCTTCGGCTCAACCGCAACAACCTTCACGTCCGGGTTCTGCTCCTTCAGGTACTTACCGGTACCGGAGATGGTGCCGCCGGTACCAATACCCGCCACGAAAATGTCGACCTTACCGTCGGTTGCTTCCCAAATCTCGGGGCCAGTGGTGTTGTAGTGAATGGTGGGGTTCGCCTCGTTGGAGAACTGGGACGCCAGGATAGCGTTCTCGGTGGTCGCAACGATTTCCTTAGCCTTCTCCACAGCGCCGCGCATACCCTCGGTACCGGGGGTCAGCACAATCTGAGCACCGTAAGCGCGCAGCAGCACGCGACGCTCAGCAGACATGGTCTCCGGCATGGTCAGGATGACGCGGTAACCGCGAGCAGCACCCACCATAGCCAGCGCAATACCGGTGTTACCGGAAGTGCCCTCAACAATGGTGCCGCCGGGCTTCAGCGCACCCGACTTCTCAGCAGCGTCAATGATGGCGCGGCCGATACGGTCCTTGACCGAACCAGCGGGGTTGTAGAACTCAAGCTTGACCGCTACGTTACCGGGAAGACCTTCGTCCAGTCGGTTCAGCTTAACCAGGGGGGTCTGGCCGGTTGCTTCAACAATGCTGTTGAGAATCTTTGCCATGGGGTGCTCCTTCATGAGCTTAGGGGAGGCCAGCCGCGACGGGGTCTCCGCAATGAATAATCGGTTACGTGGCAACTCTACTACTCGCCGGCGGCAGGTTTAAACCTGCGGTCACAGTTCGTAATAATGCCAGAGAAAAACCTCAAGGAACGAGGTCCAGAAAGAGGGTACAGAAAAGCGCCGCACAAACCCTTTCTCGACAAAGGATGATGAATGTGCGGCGCTCTCTAGAAACATTATGTAGCCCAAAAGACAACCTCTGTATATAAGAGTAGTGATGAACTCTGTTCACCGCAAGCTGGAGCCACAAATTTTATTGCCATCAATGGAAAAAACAGTGAAAAACCGCATCCTGAGATGGCACAACGCTAAAAGCGGGGGAGAGAACCAGCCTCAGAGGACTAGTTGATGTCCATGTGAAGGTCCCACTTGTTGTTCAGGTAGCGGCCAACAGCCTCACCGAACATCTTCACGTGACGCTTATCAGCCGCCACGGTCTGCTCCTTGCCGTCCTTGAACAGCTTCTCACCTAGATCAACGTTCAGAGTCACGGTCCAGTTGTACGCGCCCTGAGCCAGAACCGGCTGCTTAGTACCAATAGTCAGGGTAGCGGTCGGGTTCACGTACCAGGTCTTCTTCTCATCAATACCGGCCTTGGTGGAGTCCGCGTACTTCTTCATCGCCGCCAGGGTCTCCTGGTCGGTGCTGACCTCGTTCATGTAGTGCATATCGCCGGTACGCAGCAGGTACTCAAATGCCGCACCGAAGTACGCCAGAGCCGCCGCAAAGCCAGCCACCGAATTCTGGTGCATAGCCTCCGGAACGATCGGGGAAGGAACATTCTGCGGCGGGGGCTCAGCGTTACCCGGCTGGTACTCGCCGTGATCCTCCATCTTCTCCAGCTTCGCTACGCCACTGTAATCCTTATTGTCGTTAGGCAGCGGAGAGTTCGTTGCAGTAGCCGAAGCCGAAGCAGAAGCGGAAGGGGAAGCAGACGCCGATGCAGAAGCAGAGGGCGAAGCGGTAGCAGACTCAGAAGCAGCAGCAGAAGCGCTCTCAGAGCCAGAAGCGGAAGCAGACGCCTCAGAAGTAGCCTTAGAGCCACAAGCCGCCAGCAAAGCCATAGAGCTGACGCCCAGTACACCCAGCGCCGCGCGGCGGGTCAGGTTCTCGGACATAGTGATACCTTTCAGTCAGTCGGTGATTGCAACCAGTTTAGCCGCAAACCCAACAGGATACAGAGTTGAGTGGACGAAGCGTGAGAAGCGCCTCGCAGATAAAAGCGTTATGACGAACTATGACGCCGCGGAAGTGGCGGACGCCTCAGCAGAAGCGGCGGCAGAAGAGGGCAGGGAAGCCGAACCGGATGCTGCCGCGCTCGCAGAGGAAACACCACCCTGAGCAGCGCTACCCTGAACAGTGGCACCGTACGCCACGCTCAGCTCCCACATCTTAGAATCAGCGTGGTAGCGGCCGCGGAAATCGCACTCCTGAACCGTCACCTGAGAAGCCGGACCCGCAGCAGAAGCAGAGGCAGTAGCAGAAGCACTCGGGGACGCCGCATCAGACACCAGCGCATCCTCGGACGGCTCAGTAGGCTCAGCAGAAGCCGAAGCGCTCGCCGAGGCAACCACCGGCTGAATCTTGCCCTCAGCCACCGCCTCTGCACCAAAGTCCAGAGTGTACTTGCCCTTAAACAGCAGATTGCCATCACTCATAATCGACGGCTGAGCGCTCGCCAGAGCATAAGAAGCCGATGGGTTCACATACCAGGAACCCTTCTCCACACCAGCCAGAATCGAAGCCGACAGAGCATCCACCTCAGAGCGAGTCTTCGACGACAGCTGAATGCCGGTCGAGAACGCATCCGTGCTACCGGTCTTCACCAGATAATCCATAGCCGCCGCAAAATAAGCAATCGCCTCATGGAAACCCGTCACCGTATTCGCCGACAGAGCATCAGTCACCTTCGGCTTCGGAGCATTACGCGGCGGATGCTCTACCGTGCCCTGCTCATAATTCACCGCACCCTCATAGTGGGTGTACTCCACCAGACCCGAATAGTTCTTACCATCATCACTGTACCCATTCGGGTTAGCGCTCGACTTCGAACCGTTCAGGCTACCACCCTGAGAACCAGACTGCTGGCTAGATCCACCCGAACCGCAAGCGCTCAACAGCGCCGCAGAACCGGCAACAGCAGAAACGCCCACACCCAGGCGCATCAGGGAGCGGCGAGAGAAAGACTGAGAAAAAGAAGACATAAGAGAAAAACCTTGAATCCAGGAAAGCTCGTTACTACCAGAGTAAAACAGATCATGCCCTAACCCGAGTGCGAGTTAGGGCATGATGCCTCATCCATCTGAGGGCTTAAAGGTTGTCACCATTAGAATTGCCGTCATTACCGGAGTTACCGGAATTGTCAGCATTACCACCGTTAGCGCCACCATTCTTAGGCTGAGCCGAAGCCTGTGCCTCATACTCATCCTGAATAGTCAAAGTCCAATCATTATCGTGGCGCACACCGGTAACCACCAAGCCACGCTCAGTGCGGCGCACCTTCTCAGACATCTCCGCAGGAGCACCGTCAATCACCACGGTCGGACCCAAATCAATCACCAAGTCAAAGGTCCACTGCACACTCTTCTTCACCAGAGCAGGAACAGCAGTGAACGCAGACATGGTCACCTTCGGCGACACATACCAGTCATGATTCTGCGAGCTCTCATTCGACTCATCCATAAACGATGAGAACGACGCAACGAACTTCTCATCAGCCTTCGACTCACGCAACGGGCCAGCATCACCGGTCAGCACCAGGTAATTAATCGCCGCATACACGAACGCAATCGAATCGTACAGACCCTGCACCGAGTTCTCCGATGCGCTCGCCGGACGCTTAGGGAACGGCACGTTCTGCGCGGGAGCAGACTCGGTCGCTGGAACGAAAGTGCCCTTCTTCTCATAGTTATCGAAGGTGACCTCGCCGCTAAAATCAGTACGCGCAGAAGCCGAAGGGGAAATCTGAGGGGTATCCGCATCAGCGTTCTCGCTAGAAGAAGAACCACCGCACGCAACCAGTAGGGCGCTCAAAGACACGCCCGCAACGCCCGCACCCGCGTAACGCAGAGCAGAACGGCGGCTGATGCCGGTAGTGGAACTGGGAAGCCCGGAGGTCATGGGGAAAAGCGCCACGGAATACCTTTCGAGTGAGACTCTCTGGTGAGAGACGAGTGAGAGAACGCCTCGACGAGCGGATATCACACGCGGACATCCCTCTAGAGACAGTCCTAAGTATAACGCGCCCCCGCCTTCACACCCGTGCGTACCAGCGCTCAAACGAGCGTGATATGCCGCCCATCAGCGAACTTACCGTGACTAGGAACTTAGTGGAACCAGCGGGAGCATCGCACCGGATGGGGTGAAAGAGGGGACGCGTTCATCGTCTATAGGGGGAGGGGCTACTCGGTCTCTAGGGGCTACTGGGCGCCCTCACCGGGAACACCACCGGGAACGCCGGCAGGTGCCTCAGCGCCGCCAGCAGCACCGCCCGCATCGGGGGCACCGGGCGCTACGGTCGGCTGAGCCGTCGCAGCTGCAGGCTGAGTCGCCACGGGCTGCGCGGGAGCGGTAGCCGCAGGCGCCTGGGTAGCGGCAGGCTGAGGAGCCTGAGCCGCGCCACCCTGACCGGTGCCGGTCTGTGCGCCACCATTCTGGGAACCAGTGTACTGACGGGAACCGCCCTGACCTGCACCATTCTGGGCGGCAGGAGCCTGCGCACCACCGTTCTGTGCGGCACCATTCTGAGCAGTGCCCTGAGGCGCGCCGTTACCCGAAGTATTCGCGCCGGCATTCGCACCAGCATTAGCCGCCACAGTGCTGTCATCAGTCACCGTCGGGGTATAGGTCGAGGAAGGATGCGCGCGCGGAGTCTGAGTCGGCTTCGGAGCCAACGCAGGATCGTACTGCTGAGGCGAAATCACGACCCAGCGCTTCGCCTCCTCATCGTACTCAGCGTACAGAGCCTTAATCTCCGGGGCCTCAGTGTCCTCCAGAGGCTTGGTCGTATTGGTTGCCTTCTCAACCCGCATGCCGTGTGCCTGAGTCACGGTGCACGCCCACGAATACTTCGTGCCGCGGGTCGTCGGCTGCTTATCGGTCAGGCGGAAAGTCCACTCGCCGCCCACCAGCCAGTTCGTGCCGGTCGCGTAGAACACGCGCAGCTTCTCCAGCGCCGCACGGTTGGTAGAGTTCTGAGCCTGAACCACCTGCAGAGCAGGACCCGGGTCACCGGTCATGCGGGCATAGTTCACCGCCGCCGCAAAATACGCGAAAGTGGCGCGCAGACCGCGGGCGTTCTTGTCGTACATGCTCTCATCCTCAATCGGGATGGGCACGGCACTCGCCTTAGAATCAACGCTTGCCGGGCCGGCAGTCGGCTCAATCGTGTACACCTGACCGGTTTCCGGGTCGGTGCTGCTCATCGGGGCCGCACCGTTGCCCGCAATGTACTTAGTCCACTTCAGCTCGCCCGACAGATTGTCGTAGGCACCCGCAATCGAAGCGGAAGCAGTGGGGGAGGCAGTCGCCTCCTCAGTCTTTTTGGAACCGCAAGCGGCAAGCATCGCACCCAGGGCGGCGGTGCCCGTAAGCGCAATAAAGTGGCGGCGGCTGTGAATCATAGTGATCCCCTTGAATGTGCTGTGATGCGGAAGTATCGGTGATAAGTGAAGAGCTCACGCTCTAATTCTCAGCCTAACATCACGCCCCTACAGGAGGGCGCGAAGCAGTCACCCGCAGGGCGGGTAGACGCGTATTGAGGCGAAAATGGGCGGACCTCATCTAGCCCTAGCCTATAGATTTCACGCGTGGCACACAAATAAAAGCTCTCATCCGTGCCTCATATCACCCAATATGACGGGTTCTTTGAGGCACGGATGTAAAGAAGCTTTAGGCTGAGCCTCGAATATAACGAGTCGCCTTAGAAGAGGTGCTCTCATTCGGGGTCGGGTGCGCACTCGGAATATTCGCGGACGGTTCAGCGGTAGCCGCAGGGGTGGCGGTAGCACTCGGGGAAGAGTTCGGATCCTCCAGCATCTGCCAGCCCTCTTCACCAAAGTAGACGTACGCATCCGCCTTCTGATTGCTGCCGTAGATACCGGTGAGCTGCTCACGCTGACGGGTCTCATGGTTGAACAGGAACGCGTTCTCGTCCACCTTCAGGGTCGCCTTCCAACAGTAGACGTCCTGCTCGGTAGCGGGCACCGGCTGAGGGGAGCTCAGGTTAATGCACATGGGGTGGTTGTTCTTAGAGACCAGCCAGCCAATGTTGTAGCGGTAGATATCGCGGTACATCTGCGCCATCTGACTAAAGTGCTCCTGGCCGGGCAGATCCATGAAGGGATTGGTGTCACCAGTGAGGAGCATATAGTTCTGCGCCGCACCCCAGTACTGCAGGAAGGCGTGCAGACCCTCGACAGTGCGCTCTTTAGCTTCCGGGGGCATGGTGGGGCGGGGGACATTGACGGCTCGATGGCTCAGGGTGCCGTTTGAGAAATTTCCGGAACGCTCAAAGAACTGATCCGGCAAAAGAGCCGGTCCGCGACCATCCAGAGCCGATGCGGGCAGAGGCTCGGCATACGTAATACTGCGCGTGGTGGTCGCAGAATTAGTCTGGGCGCTCTGAGGAGCAAACTTGGTAGGGGAAGGGTTAGCGAGTGGTTGAGGGCGAGAAACTGCGCTGGGGCTGCAAGCGCTTGCGAGTGCACTCAATGCTGCTCCGGAAGAAAGAGCAAGAAGATGGCGACGTGACAGCGAACCGAACATACGCAACCTTTCGCAAGAGTAAAGAGGGGCAGGCAGTAATGGGTAGCTCGGATGCAGTGAACCTCAACGGCAGTTGATTGCAGTTGCGTGAGGGGTCGGTGAGCGTTCCCGAGGGGTGTGGCATACCGTGGTGAGTACGGATGCGATAGAAAGGGCAGGTCAGAAGCCACCTGAAGGAATCGGTATGGGTTATGACCTGCCTGGTTGTCGTGCTCAATGATTCTAAGCGTACTTTCAGGTTCACAATGACCATATCTGCGCTTGAGCGTAAAAAGTTATCAAATCTTAATATTTGCCCGTTTTATGCGGGTTATAAAACGTACCAATGTGTTCCGGGTAACCGCATTGAAACGTGCTGATTTCCTGCGGAAAATCAAGGATTTTCCAACCTGTTCTTCTTGTGAATAAATCATAAATTGGAGTTGTTGCACCAAGTGTGCAAGTAGTATCTCAACCTCTTCAGGTTGTCCAAACACCTATCAAAAACACCTCAACATGAGCCCCCAAACAACCCGCAATCGCAACGTGCCCACCACAACGCCTACACATGGCATGAAGCAGGTGCACCCTATGGGACAATAGCGCTGTGACTACCACCGACTATGCGCAGCTCAAAGCAGCTCGCGAACTGCTCACTCGAATCCCCCTCCCGCTCGACGTAGAAGCCGGCGAAACCCCCGGCACCCCCTACACCGTCACCCACGACGGCACCGCCGAGCACGGCACCGCCACCGCGCGCACCCTGCTCGCCGCCATGGCACGCCAACTCGACGACTACATCCTGCCGCGCAGCGCCAGCGTCGACAATCCCCTCACCATCGTGGTCGGAGGCTCCACCGGCGCCGGCAAATCCACCCTCGTCAACACCCTGCTCGGCGAACCGCTCACCCAGTCCGGCGCGATTCGACCCACCACCCGCCACCCCGTACTCCTGCACCGCGCAGAAGACGAAGCGGCGCTGTCACCCGAACGCTTCCTGCCCACCCTGCCGCGCACCCGCACCTCCGGCATGAACGCCGGATCGCAGGCACTACCCGGCCTCGACCCGAAGATTGCGCGCGCCCTCATTCCTATTACTACCTCGGCGCTACCGCAGGGCATCGCGCTCATCGACGCACCCGATATCGACTCCGTCTCCGAGGAAAACCGCACCCTCGCCAAGGAACTGCTCTCCGCCGCAGACCTGTGGCTCTTCGTCACCACCGCCAACCGCTACGCCGACGCCGTGCCCTGGGAACTGCTCCACGAAGCAGCCGCACGCTCCATCGCCATCGCCGTGGTGCTCAACCGCGTGCCCGAAGGCGACGAAGAAGCCATCGAAAACGACCTGCGACGCATGCTCGACGAAGCCGGAATCCACGCCGTCCTGATTCACACCGTCACCGAACAGCCCCGCGACGAAAGCGGCATGCTCGCCCCCGTCAGCCTCGCCCCGCTGACCCTGTGGATCCGCGAACTCGGCGCCGACGCACCCGCCCGCGCCGCCATCGCCCGGCAGACCCTCGCCGGTGCCGTCGAAACCCTCGCCGGTAACCTGCAGGTGCTCGCCGCCGAACAGGCACGCCAGCAGGCGGCGCACCAGTCGCTTGCCACCATCACCGCCGAAGAATACGAGGACGCGCTGACCACCATCGACGGCGCACTCTCCGACGGCTCCCTGCTGCGCGGCGAAGTGCTCTCGCGCTGGCACGACTTCGTGGGAACCGGCGACTTCTTCCGCTCCCTCGACAGCACCATCGGTCGCCTGCGCGACCGCGTCAGCTCCGCCCTGCGAGGCCAGCCCGCCGCCGCACAGAAGGTAGAAGACGCCCTCGAAAGCGGCATCCACGCCGTCGTGCTGGATGCCGCCGCCCGCGCCTCCGAAAACACCCGCACCCGCTGGCGTGCCAGCCGCGCCGGACGCTCCCTGCTGGCGCGTCTGGATGTGCTGCAGGCTGTTTCTGTTGCGCCGCAGACGGCCTCCGCCGCGGCGCCCGAACAGAACGCAGGCGCAAACGGTGAGGCGAAGGGCAACGAAGCGAAGGGTGAAGTGCAGTCCGCCGAAGACATCTTCTCCGCCGCTGTTGCCGAGCAGATTCGCCTCTGGCAGGGCTCAGTGCTCGAAATGATTCGCGAAGAAGGCGCCGACAAGCGCAAACGTGCTCGCTTCCTTTCCCTGGGCGTGAACGCTACCGCCGTGATGCTCATGGTCGCCGCGTTCAGCCTCACCGGCGGCATTACCGGTATTGAAGCGGGTATTGCGGGCGGTAGCGGCGTGGTCGGCACCAAGCTGCTCGAGTCCATCTTCGGTGAAGACGCGGTGCGCCGCATGGCAACCCGCGCCCGCACCGACCTGCTCGAACGCATGGCGGATCTGCTCACCGAGCACGCCCAGCCCTTCACCGCCGTGCTGGAAGAAACCGACCCGCAGGCTGATGCCGAGGACATTCACCGCGCCGCCGAACAGGTACAGGCAATCGCCGCAGAAATGAGCACCCAGAGTCAAACCACACAGCGCCAAGCCGCAGCCCACACTAACGGCACGGTTGCCCGCTAAACCACTCCGGGCAGGCACCCCGCACCACAGACGAAGAAATAACGCACTATGACTACCCCCGAGAAAAAACTCGAGAACGCCGAGCGCAACACCGATCGCAACGCCGAGCGAGGCGCCACCCCCGCCGTGGCGACCTCGCCCTTCGCGCGCTCCGTTGCATCCCTCAAGGATGCCATCAGCTACGGCGAAGGACGAGTCCCCGAAACCGTGCTGCTCGACGCCGCCGAAACCCTCGAACGCCTCAGCCAGCGCCGCGAGCTCTCCACCGAGCACACCGTCATCGGCTTCTTCGGCGCGACCGGCAGCGGCAAATCCACCCTCTTCAATGCCATCGCCGGGCAGAACATTGCCCTCTCCGCTCCCACACGCCCGACCACCTCCACCGTGCAGGCGGCAATCTGGGAAGCCGAAGGCAGCGAAGAGCTACTTGACTGGCTCGGCATCGACAAGCGCGTCTACCCGCAAACTCAGGCGCTCGCCGCCGAAGGAGAGACAACCGAGGGTAATAAGGCAACCGGGGGAGTAGCGGCACCCAATACCGTCACCGAACCGGCGCCCGGACTCTTCAACCGCATCCGCCGCGCAGTAGGCGGACGCGGCGAAATGCGCACCCGCACCGGCGGCCTCATCCTGCTGGACATGCCCGACTTCGACTCGGTCACCACCACCAACCGCGACCTCGCCGCCCGCATGATGCGCTACGTGGACGTACTCGTCTGGGTTGTCGACCCCCAAAAGTACGCCGACGCCGTCATCCACCGCGACTTCATGGTGCCGCTTGCCACCTCCGGCGCGCAGGCGCTCTGCGTGCTCAACCAGGCGGACAAACTCGCACCCGCCGAGGTGCCCGCCGTGCTCGCATCCCTCACCCGCCTGCTCCAGGCTGAGGGTACCGAGGCGCACCTGCTCGCCGCACCCATCGCCGTTTCCGCCCGAACCGGTGAGGGCGTGGACGCGCTCCGCGACCTGCTCGCGCAGGTAGCCGCCGCCAAGAGCCTGTCCCTGCAACGAACCGACGCGCAGCTACACGCCACCGCCTCCCAGCTGCGCACCTACGCCGGGGGAGAGGGCGCCGTTCTCGCTGGAGCCTACGCCCTCGAAGCGGAACAGAAGCTCGCGAAGGCGTGCTACACCTCCAGCCAGGCAGAGCAGGTTTTGCAGGCGGCAACCGCCTCCTACCGCCGCGCCGCAGGTCAGCACACCGGCTGGATCCTCACCCGCTGGATGAGCCGTCTGAAAGCTGACCCCCTGCGCCGCCTGCACCTGGGGCAGCAGGACGAAACGAAGAGTGCATCTAAGGCCGAGAAGTCCTCGGGCATGCTCGGCTCCGATAGCGAGAACGCACCCGAGCTGGTGGCATCCTCGCTACCCCCGCTGAGCGCCGCGCAGAAGGCAGGCATGGCAAACGCCGTGCGCCAGTACAGCAAGCAGATGGCGGCCCGCGTCGACGAGCCGTGGAAGCGCAGCATGAAGGAAGCCGCCCTCTCCCGCGAGGCGGAGCTACCCGAACTGCTCGAACGCGACATGGTGCGCATCGACTACGGTCTGGGCCGCACCCGCGCCCCCTGGGTCATCTTCAACGCCCTGCAGTGGATCGCGCTACTGAGTGCCCTGGTAGGCGTCGGCTGGCTGACCCTCATCTCCGGCATGGCGTACCTGCAGATTCAACTGCCGCCCGCCCCGACCCCCGAAGGCTCCCCGGTGCCCCTGCCGACCCTGCTTCTGCTGCTGGGTATCCTGCTTGGTATCGCCTCGGCGGGTGTGGGCAGGCTACTTACCGCCATGGGTTCACGCTACTACGCACGTAAGTTGCGGGGTCGCCTGCAGACCGGCGTGGAGAAGGCAGTGCAGTCCTGCGTGGTCGCCCCGGTACAGCAGGAAGCAAAGCGCCTCAACGCCTACCGCAAGGCGCTGGACATTTAGCGGCGTATCATCCGAGAAACCGCATCAAACTAAGAGCGCACAAAAGAATCCCTCCCCACCTCAATCGAGGCGGGGAGGGATTCTTTTCGTTAAATCTACACGCTACTGAAGCTTAGTCCTCTTCAGTACTCTCACCGCAGGGAGCCTGCTGAGACGCCGCAAGCTCACGCAGACCGTCCGTAATCGCCTGAGCAGCCATAACGACCAGCTCAGGGTAGTTGCGGTTCGGCTGGCGGGTCATGCGGTCAATCGGACCCGAGATGGACACTGCCGCAATCACCTTGCCGCCGGGCGCACGCACCGGAGCAGAGACCGAGGCGGTTCCGCGCTCGCGCTCACCCACGGACTGCGCCCAACCGATGCGGCGCACAGCCGCGAGCATGGCGGCGCTGAAGTGGGCGTCGCGCAGGCCTTCAACAATGCGGTTCTGGTCTTCCCAAGCCAGCAGAACCTGGGCGGCGGAACCAGCCTGCATGGACAGCTGGGTGCCGACCGGAATAGATTCGTGCATGCCGGAGGGGCGGGGGGAGGTGGCTGCGCACACGCGCCAGTCACCCTGGCGGCGGTACAGCTGGGTGGACTCGTCAGCTTCGAGGCTGAGCTTCTGCAGGATCGGGTCTGCCACGGTGATGAGCTCGTCAGCAATGGTTGCGGATGCGAGTTCGGTCAGGCGGGGTCCGAGCATGAAGCGTCCCTGCACGTCGCGGGCTACGAGGCGGTGGTGTGCCAACGCCACGGCGAGGCGGTGTGCGGTGGGGCGCGCCAGACCGGTTGCCTTGACGAGGTCACCCAGAGATACGGGTCCTGCCTCGAGGCAATCAAGAATGAGGGTCGCCTTGTCGAGCACGCCAACGCCGGAGGAGCCGTGGGAGTTTACCTCTACCATCTGCTCGTCGGCGGCCATGTGTTCGGGCGGCTTGACGGGGTCGACAATCGGTGCGTTGTGGTATGTGGATGCGTTGGGGTGACGCATTCCGTGTGCGTTAAAACGTGAAGCGGAAGGAGTCATTCTTATATTCTATCTCAGAATATGAAAGATACCCCGGACTTCGTGGACTCTTTCGGGTGCACAGCTGAAGATGGAATCACCCCCTACGGGATAAATTATGAGTTTTTCATAATAAGTGTTTATGTGTGTTTATGGGTGAAAATGTGTGAAAAAGCCGCAGGGAAATGCGCGCAATCCCGCAAAATTACCCTGGAGTCATAGAGTAAACCCACATAAAAACACTCGCTAGTTCGGGGTGTTTCTAGGCCGTCTCACAGGCTAAGAATCCGTGAAAAAATATGCGACACGCCGCAGGGAAATACCGATTTGAGGGTCCCATCGGGTACATAATCCGCCCCTTAACTCCGCAAACTTGCGGCACGCACCACACCGAACGCATCCACCGTAGGAACGCATCAAGCAGGAGAAAGCATGACTAGCGAACAGAACGCAACCACCGCGGGCACCCGTCCGCGCACCCTGGCAGAAAAAGTCTGGGACGCACACGTCGTCGTCCCCGGCGAAAACGGCAAGCCCGACCTGCTCTATATCGACCTGCAGCTACTGCACGAAGTGACCTCCCCCCAGGCATTCGAAGGCCTGCGCATCGAGAACCGCCCCCTGCGCCGCCTCGACCTGACCATCGCCACCGAGGACCACAACACCCCCACCGACAACATCTTCGGCACCATCGCCGACCTGACCAGCCGCACCCAGATCGAGACCCTGCGCCGCAACGCTGCAGAGTTCGGCGTGCGCATCCACTCCCTCGGCGACCAGGAACAGGGCATCGTACACGTGGTCGGCCCGCAGCTGGGTCTGACCATGCCCGGCATGACCATCGTCTGCGGCGACTCCCACACTTCCACCCACGGTGCGTTCGGCGCTCTCGCGTTCGGCATCGGCACCTCCGAGGTGGAGCACGTCATGGCAACCCAGACCCTGCCTCTGGCACGCTTCAAGACCATGGCAATCAACGTTGAAGGCACCCTCAAGCCCGGCGTGACCGCGAAGGACATCATCCTCGCCGTCATCGCGCAGATCGGCACCGGCGGCGGTCAGGGCTACGTGCTCGAATACCGCGGCTCCGCGATCCGCTCCCTCTCCATGGAGGGCCGCATGACCATGTGCAACATGTCCATCGAGGCGGGCGCACGCGCCGGCATGGTCGCCCCCGACGAGATCACCTTCGAGTACATCAAGGGTCGCCAGCACGCACCCAAGGGTGAAGAGTGGGACAAGGCAGTCGAGTACTGGAAGAGCCTGCCCACCGACGAAGGCGCCGTCTTCGACAAGGAAATCTTCATTAACGCTGACGAGCTCGAACCCTTCGTCACCTGGGGCACCAACCCCGGTCAGGGTATTCCGCTGAGCCACGCCGTTCCCTCCCCGGACGACTTCGAGGACGAGAACGACAAGGTCGCAGCAGAACGCGCCCTCGAATACATGGATCTGAAGGCGGGCACCCCCATGAAGGAAATTCCCGTGGACGTCGTCTTCCTGGGCTCCTGCACCAACTCCCGCATTGAGGACCTGCGCGCCGCCGCAGACATCGTGCGTGGCCGCACCATCGCCGAGAACGTGCGCATGATGGTCGTGCCCGGATCCCAGAAGGTCCGCGCGCAGGCAGAAGCAGAAGGCCTGGACAAGGTCTTCAAGGACTTCGGTGCCGACTGGCGCTTTGCCGGCTGCTCCATGTGCCTGGGCATGAACCCCGACCAGCTGGCACCCGGTGAGCGTTGCGCCTCCACCTCGAACCGTAACTTTGAGGGCCGCCAGGGCAAGGGTGGCCGCACCCACCTGGTCTCCCCGGTGGTCGCCGCCGCAACCGCTGTGCGCGGTACCCTGTCCGCCCCGTCCGACGTCGTGGCCTAGCACGCCGCTATAGCTAAGGAGCCATTATGGAACCCATTATTAAGCACACCGGCATTGGCGTGCCGCTGCGTTCTTCGAATGTTGACACCGACCAGATCATCCCCGCCGTCTACCTCAAGCGAGTGACCAAGACTGGCTTTGATGATGCCCTCTTCGCTAACTGGCGTAAGGACCCCGAGTTCATCCTGAACCAGGAGCCCTACAAGCACGGTAGCGTGCTGGTTGCGGGCCCGGACTTCGGTACCGGTTCCTCGCGTGAGCACGCCGTGTGGGCGCTGCGCGACTACGGTTTCAAGGTCGTTATTTCTGCTCGTTTTGCCGATATTTTCCGCGGCAACTCGGGCAAGCAGGGCCTGGTTACCGCGCAGGTTGCACAGGACGATATCGAGCTGATCTGGAAGGCGCTGGAGCACGAGCCCGGCACCGAAATCACCGTTGACCTGGAGTCCAAGACCGTAACCGTGGGTGCGCTGGTTGTTCCCTTCGAGATTGACGACTACGTGCGTTGGCGCCTCATGGAGGGTCTGGACGATATTGGTCTGACCCTGCAGAACCTCGAAGCTATTGAAGCGTACGAGGCGAAGCGCCCCTCCTGGATGCCCCGTACTCAGGAACTCTAAGCCGAGAGCTCTAAAACCTAGAGATATAAAGCTCGAAGGCGGCGACTGATTCAGTTGCCGCCTTCGAGCTTTTCTGTACCCAAAAACCTAGCACACATATGAATGTGCCTCCCCGGAGCATCAGCTTCCGGGGAGGCGCATTTATTGACGACCTAGAGCTTAGGCACCCTCAGTGATGGGGGTGTTCAGGGTTGCGTTCTCGGTGCAGCCGTACAGCGTTGCAGAACCGGGGGAGCGCACGCCCGCGGTCGGGTTTGCGTTCTGTGCGGTGGCAAGAGCGAAGTCAGAAACCACCTCGTGGTTAATGTAGCTGCCGCCTGCGCCGCCGCCGCTGCTCAGGGCGCTGAGCGAGTAGATGTTGCCTTCGCCCTCGAACTGCACCTGACGGCCGAAAACGCCCTCGTAGTATGAGCCAACGGTCCAGATGTTCAGGCCTGCGCCTCCGCCGCCGTAGCCGGCGCCACCACCGGATGCTACGGAGGTGAGGGAGAGCTTGCCGTGGGTTCGGGAAAGCAGCGCGCCGGAGCCGCCCTTACCGCGGTAAGAGCCGGTTGCGTCCGCGCCGCCGGTGCCCTTCTCGCCCTCGACCACGGAGTCACCCTCATACATGTAGTAGCGAGGGAAGTCGTAGGTTTCGAACCAAGGGTCGGACATGGGCATGAGCTTCAGCTCGTTATTCTCGTCGAGAACGCCGACCAGCGCCTCACCGAGGGTACCCGCCACGCCGGAGCGGCCAGCGGTACCGCCGGTGACCATGAAGCGCATGTCGAGGGTCTTGTCGTCCTCGTCGAGGGGCTTGAACTCCTGGTAGGGGCTTGCCATGAGCATGCCACCCTGACCGGTGTTGTCGGTGCCCAGGTCGCCGCCTGCGCTACCGCCTGCGGTGGTGGATGCGTCACGGCCGTCCAGCGCTACGCGCAGTGCCGGGTTCAGCTGGTCCTTGGGCTGAGTATCGAAGACGCCCTGGTGGGTGGTGAGGGTGCCGAGCTGTGCGCCGCCACCACCGGCACCTGCGACAGCAACAATGGTGACTGCGCCGTCGCGAACGAGTTCGACCGCGGAGGAACCGCCGCCGGACGCGCCGTACACGTAGCCGCTATCAGTGCCCACTACCTGCGCGCTACCGGTTGCTTTGCTGGAACCGGTGGAGTCGCCGCCTGCCGCGTAGCCTTCGCCGCCGAGTGCGGGCTCCGCGCCGGATGCAGAGCCGACGCCGCCGTTACCCGCCCAGACGCGCAGGATGTCGCCGGACTTAACCGCCAGAACGCCGCTGAGCTGTGCACCGGCACCGCCGCCAGCCAGGGCCGCGTTCGTGACATCGGTCAGGTATTGGGGAGTGAAGGAGGTTGCGGCACCGCCGGCACCTCCCACGAGGTCGAAGCGTACTCGTCCAACGCCTTCAGGGACGAGCCATTCGGTGTATGCGCCTGCCTTGTCGTCGTAGCCGGTTACAGTCGGCTTGAGGGTGAGGGCGGGGGAGCAGGTGGGCTCGCCGCTTGCCGCCCATGCGGGGACGGTTGCGCTGGCGAGGATAACGGGGGCGCTCCATGCCGCGCCCTGTACGAGGCGACGGCGTGAAAAGCGTGATGCAGTGTTGTGATGTGTCATATTTGGGGTCCTCCGGTAGTTCGCGGATGCAGCCGCGAAGTGACCTGTGGTTGGTTGCGATACGCCGTGGTTTTTAGTTGACTTTCGAATATTTACGGTGATGTTGAAGTGAATTTTTGAAGTTGAAGTGAAGCAGGAAGCCGAACCGTTTTAGTTGGGCGTTATCGCAAGGTTGTATGCAGTGAATGCACGCCCGTTCCCTGCCGTGAGGCTCCGTACTGCATGGAGTGACGGCAATGCCGGCGCCGATGCCGCAGTTGAGAGCTGGTTGGTTTCTCCTTGAGAGTGGAGGCACCGCTCAGCGGTCACGAGTGTGCACGCTATTGTAGGGGCGAGGTTGCTCTCAAGTTCAAATTTGTGCGTCAAAAAGAAGAAGCTAACGTCAAATTTTGGCGAAGAACCAGAAAATGTTTGCATTAGTGTGAATATTTGTGTATCTTTTTGTCTTTTCCAGCTCTGATTCTGAGGAGGGGTCAGAGCGGTTTTTCACATACACAACAGAGCAAAATCTCAGTCACGAGTTCCAAAGGTTCTTCAGTGTTTGGAGCACCTTTACGCAGGGCTTAGAATAATGATGAATATATGCGCCCGTTTCGCCCTGCTACCGGCAAGGGTGCGGCACGACAGAACACGGCGCATCGGCACACTGTTAAAGTTAAAGTTCGGCCTAAACCAGCCGACTCCACAAAGGATTTTTAATGACTGAGAACATCAGCAAGCTTCGCATTGAAGGTGGCACTCCGCTCGTTGGTGAGGTTCACGTTCGAGGCGCCAAGAACCTGGTGCCCAAGGCGATGGTCGCAGCACTGCACGGTTCGACCCCCTCGACCCTGCGTAACGTTCCCGACCTGAGTGATGTCGAAATCGTTACCACCCTCGTGGAGCTGCACGGTGCAAAGGTCGACTACGACCGCGAAGCTGGTGTTCTGACCCTCAACCCCGCACAGGATGCAACCACCGCCGCAAAGAACGCAGAGGAGATTCAGCTCTTCGGTGGTAATTCCCGCATCCCGATTCTGATGGTGGGCCCGCTGCTACACACCCTCGGTACCGCACGCATCCCCAACCTGGGTGGTTGCAAGATCGGTGACCGCCCCATCGACTACCACATGTCTGCACTGCGCAAGTTCGGCGCAGTCGTTGAGAAGGACGACGAAACCGGCACCACCCTGATTGTTCCCGAAGAGGGTCTGAAGGGTGCAGAGATTGTGCTGAACTACCCCTCCGTGGGTGCTACCGAGCAGGTTCTGCTCACCGGTGTGCGTGCTAAGGGTAAGACCATCCTGCGCAACGCTGCGATTGAGCCCGAAATTATTGACCTGATTGCTGTTCTGCAGAAGATGGGCGCGATCATCTTCATCAACGAGGACCGCACCATCGTCATTGAGGGCGTGGACGAGCTGACCGGCTACGATCACGCGTCCCTGCCCGACCGTAACGAGTCCGCTTCTTGGGCTTCTGCGGCGCTGGCTACCGGTGGCGACATTTTCGTGCGCGGTGCAGCTCAGAAGGACATGACTGCGTTCCTAAACCAGTTCCGTAAGATGGGCGGCCTGTACGAGGTGACCGCTGATGGTATTCGCTTCACCCACCCGGCTCAGCGCACCCCCGGTGCAGAGCTGAAGCCCATCGTTTTTGAGACCAACGTGCACCCCGGCTTCATGACCGACTGGCAGCAGCCCCTCGTGGTGGCGCTGACCCAGGCTAAGGGCGCGTCCATCGTGCACGAGACCGTGTACGAGGAGCGTTTCGGCTTCACCAACGCCCTGAAGCAGATGGGCGCAGATATCGTTGTTATGCGCGATTGCGTGGGCGGCGCACCCTGCCGTTTTGAGGGTAAGGGCTACGGCCACTCCGCTATTATTTCTGGCCCCACCCCGCTGACCGGCGCTGATATTGAGGTTCCGGATCTGCGCGGCGGCTTCTCCCACATCATTGCTGCGCTGGCTGCTAAGGGCACCTCTCACGTGAGCGGTGTTGAGCTGATTGCTCGCGGCTACGAGAACTTCGAGGAGAAGCTCAAGGGCCTGGGTGCCAACTTTGAGGTGCTGGCACGCAAGGCGTCGAAGGCTCCCAAGCCCGATGCAGCAATCGTCGTTGTTGAGCCCGAGGAAGTTGAGGTTCAGGGTTAATGAGCGGACAGCAGGGAAAGCAAGCGCTGCCGGAGATTGAGCCCACCGCTTACGGTGACGCTCTGTACAAGGTGCTCGGTAACGCCGCACGCGGGCTGTACAAGCTCATGGCGCGCGTTGAGATTACCGGCCGCGAGAATCTGCCTTCCAGCGGCGGGTACATTATCGTGGCTAACCACACCACCGAGCTTGATCCGGTGACCGTGGCTTTCCCTGCTTTCGTTGAGGGCGCCCTGCCGCGTTTCTTGGCGAAGGATTCGCTGTTCCGTGCTCCCGTGCTCGGCTACATTATGCGCAAGCTCGCGCATATTCCTGTGGTTCGCGGTTCGGTGGATGCGCGTAAGTCCCTGATTACTGCCCGCAAGATTGTTGAGGCTGGCGGTGCCGTCGTGATTTTCCCGGAGGGCACCACTACCCACGATCCGCAGCTGTGGCCCATGCAGGCGCGTACCGGTGCGGCTCGTCTGGCTCTTGCGACTGGTGCACCCGTCTACCCGGTGGCGCACTGGGGTGACGAGCAGATTCTCGGTTACGTGGATGAGGCTAGCGAGGACGGCCGCATCAAGGAGAAGCGTAAGATTTCGCTGTTCCCGCGCAAGACCGTGCGAGTGCAGGTTGGTAAGGCGCTGGATATCGCCTCCCTCGTTGAGGACGCCAGCCCCGAAGCTAAGCACACCCGCACCGAACTGGGCGTGGTCACCGACGCCATGCTGGACGCTATTACCGCCGAGCTGGAGAAGATCCGCGGCGAGAAGGCTCCTGAGGGTCGTTGGAACCCCCGCACGAAGCGTCGTGAAGCCCCCGGTACCCCCTCGGGTCCGGTTGGTGGTGCGCTCGGCGAACCGGACGAAAAGTAGCATCCCAGCTGGGAAAATCGTAGAGGCCCTGACAGAAGCCGCGGCTATTTGCTGAGGCGCCTGTCAGGGACTCGCACAATAACCTCGCAAGGAAGAGAGGCAGGTGTTTTCGTGACCTTCTTTGGACGCACCCCCGCAGCAAGCCCTGAATTTACCCCTCCGGCAACCGTACAGTCTATTGCGGTGCTCGGTGCCGGTAGCTGGGGCACCGCTTTCGCTAAGATCGCGGCGGACGCTGCCCGCGAGCGCGGCGATGACACCCGCGTGACCCTCATCGGTCGTGATGAGCAGGTGATGGCTGAATGCGAGCGCACCCGCGAGAACGCCCGCTATTTTCCGGGAATGAAGCTACCGGATAACATGCACTTCACGGCGGATGCCCCCGCGGCGCTTGCCGGTGCGGATATTGTGGTTCTTGCCCTGCCCGCGCAGGTTCTGCGTTCGCAGTTGCAGAGCTTCGCCCGCTATATTGAGCCGAACGCCATGCTGGTGTCTTTGGCGAAGGGTTTGGAGACCGGTACGGGTCTGCGCATGTCGCAGGTCATTACCGAGGAACTGGAAGAATCCATGGCTCTGCGTGGTGCTGATCTGCGCGCGATTGGCCATATTCCGCACCGCGTGTGCGTGCTGTCGGGCCCGAACCTGGCGAAGGAAATCATGGGGGAGGAACCTACCGCCTCCGTGGTTGCGGCTCGTACCCTGCCGGTGGCTGAGGCTGTTGCTCACGCGATTGCGTGCGGTTACTTCCGCCCGTACACCAACACGGATGTGGTTGGTACTGAAATTGGTGGCCTGGTGAAGAACGTGATTGCCCTCTGCGTGGGTATTTGCGAGGGCCGCAATTACGGCGATAACTCGAAGGCGTCCATTATGACGCGCGGTCTGGCGGAGATTACCCGCCTGGCGGTGGCGTTGGGCGGTGAGGCTGCGACGATGAGCGGTCTTGCCGGTATGGGCGACCTGATTGCGACCTGCTCTTCGCCGCTGTCTCGTAACCACACGGCGGGCCGCCTGCTGGCTCAGGGTGTTACCCCTGACCGCCTGCACGAGCATATGAGCCAGACCGCTGAGTCGATTAAGTCGGCGCCGGTGGTGGCTGAGTTGGCTCGTCGTCACGGCGTGGAGATGCCCATTGTTGAGGCTGTGGTGGCTGTGCTTTCGGGCCGTATTGGCATTGAGGAGTTGGCGCCTCAGCTACTGGGGCGTTCCCTTAAACATGAAGGGCATTAAGAGCACGCAATGAACCTGAGCTCGGTAACCACCGCTGTGTTGGGCTCCGCAGGGTATGGGGCGCTGTGTGCTGCAGCTACAGGGTCGGTAGCTCAAAAAACCGAGTGCGATCGCCCGGTATACCTGTGGGAACCCGCCGATATGGGAGAAACCGCGCACCAGCTTCCGGTGACTTACACCACCGATATATACGAGGCTCTTGAGAGCGCCGATATTGTGGTGGTTCCCTGGGGCGAACAGGCTGATTCGTGCCCCGAGGAGATGACGGGGGTCATGGCATTCCGCCGATGGGCATACCTGCTGCCTCAAACCGCTATAGTGCTCGCAGCCGCAGGTTCTGCCGAGGACACCATGAACGTGTCTGAATATCTGCGGCAGATACTGCACACTGAGTTTCCAACGCGGCGTGAACGTGTGGCGGTGCTAACTATTACCGCTCATCATCTGGCGGGTACAGGTGTGATGGAACCGGTAAAAACTCACCCCAGGCGCCCCCGCACCGCCACTCTCACCACCGACGATGCGCACATGCATCAGCTGATTACCGCCTTATTTGATGGGCCTGTGCTGCGTATTCACCGTGCGCCATGACCCCGGTATCTGCGGTTACCGCAGCTTGGGTACTAGTGTCAGAAAGGCCCGTAAGAGACGATACAATGGGCTGTAAGTGGGGCGGGTACGCCCCGAAACGAACAGGGAGAAATATATGACCGAGAAGAAGACCGTCGCCCTGCTGTGCGGTGGCCGCTCCTCTGAGCACCCGATTTCGCTCATTACCGCTACCGGCGTTCTGGGCGCTATTGACCGCACCGCCTACGACGTCATCACTATCGGTATTACCCGTGACGGCCGCTGGTACCTGACCGATGAGCAGCAGCTTGCCGAGCTGACTGCTGGCACACGCGGTACCGCAGAGTTCCCCGAGGGGACCCAGCAGGTGTTCCTGCCGATGGGCGCCGGCGATTCCCGCCTGACCCTGGTGGATGCTGAGGGTAACGTTACCCGCACTGCACCGGTAGACGTTGTGTTCCCGCTGCTGCACGGCCCCTTCGGTGAGGACGGCACCGTGCAGGGTCTGCTGGAAATGGCTGACCTGCACTATGTGGGTTGCGGCGTGACCGCATCCGCTGTGGGTATGGATAAGCACTTCATGAAGGTTGCTTTCGAGTCCGCTGGCCTGGAGGTCGGCCCCTACGAGGTTGTCACCAACCGCCAGTGGGAGCACGAGGACCGCGAGCAGATTCTGGAGCGCGTGCTGAAGCTGGGTTTCCCCATGTTCGTGAAGCCGACCCGCGCAGGTTCTTCCTTCGGTATTACCAAGGTGGATTCGGTGGAGGAGCTCGTGCCCGCGATTGAAGAGGCACGCCGCCACGACCCGAAGATCATTATTGAGGCGGGTATTGTGGGCCGCGAAATCGAGTGCGCTGTGCTCGATGGCCACCACGGCGAGATGCCGCGCGCATCCTACCCCGGCGAGATTGAGGTTGTGGACGAGGACCACGGCTTCTACGACTTTGAGGCGAAGTACGTTTCTGAGTCTTCCGCTGTGACCGTGTGCCCGGCGAACCTGCCGCAGGATGTGCAGGATCGTCTGCGTGAGCTGGCTGTGAAGGCGTTCCTGGCGCTGGATGGCGAGGGCCTGTCGCGTGCGGACTTCTTCTACACTGAGGACGGCCGCCTGGTCATCAACGAGGTGAACACCATGCCCGGCTTCACCCCGATTTCGATGTACAAGACCATGTGGGAGAGCACCGGCATTTCCTACACCGACCTGATTAGCGAGCTGCTGACCCTGGCGATGGAACGCCCCCTGGGTCTGCGCTAGTTCTTGAGGTAGCGCTAGTTCTTGGGCGCGCCGTCGTTTTGACTGCGCTCAGTTATTGAATACGTAACGGCGGGGGAGTAGCCCCTGTTGTAAGGCGCCTCGGTGCGGATTCTTGAGGGATTCGCGCCGGGGCGCTTTTTGCGCGGTGGGCAAGTTAATGCCTTTGTGGGATGGGTAATTGGTACATATTGAGCCCCAAAAGCTTATGAGAATCGCTCGTTTTTCACTCATGAGAAAAATCACTTATATTCGCCTCGGGGTCGCTTGGATGGTGGAGTGCAAGTTTTAAAGTGGTATTGATAAGGCAAAACGTAATTCTGCTCACAAGTGCATGAAATGATGCTTCTAGGTAATGAAAAGATGTTGTTGATGGTCGTTGCACATCTTGAAGCTCAAAGATTGGTATGAAAGCGCTAAAATGAGTAATGAAGAAAAAGCCGATTCGGTAGAATAGATGAAGGTATATCCAATCTGCCCTAGCGATTGGGTATCTATTCACTCACAACGTATCAGAAAGTCAAGGACAACCTTTGGGAAAACGAAACCGTAAGGTGGTCTCTGCGAGTCTGGCGACAGCACTGGTTGCTTCCGGAAGCCCCTACGTAGCCTCATTTGCTCAAGATGTGCAGGAGGCAGCGTCTCAGGTTCCGCCCAACCCTGTCGGCACCGCAAGCCAAACCCTGGACCCCACCGCAAACGCGGCATCTTCCTCTCAGACGGCAGTACCCACGCTCGCAACCGTGAGCGCATGGCCCACCGCTCAGGGGGACAATAAGACTGACAAAGCGCAGGCAGAGCCCACCGCTCAGCCTAGCGCTTCTTCGAGCGCTCAGCCCACCGCTAGCGCCGAGCCTTCCGCAAGTGCTACGCCCAGCCCGGATGCGACTCCTACCCCGAACGCTACCGCGCAGCCTACTGCCGAGCCCACCGCTTCAGCTAGTGCGACTGCAAGCCCGAGTGCTACGGCGAGTCCTAGCGTAGAGCCCTCTAAGGATGCGACCGCTGAACCTACCGCTACGCCGACCGTAGCTCCTAGCGCAAGTGCCGAACCGAGTGTTGCTCCTACCGCAACTCCGACGGTTGAGCCGACTGTAGCTCCGACTGCGGAGCCTACGGTCCAGCCGACGGCAGAACCTACTGTTGCTCCCACTCCGGAACCGACCGTTGCGCCTACTGTGGAGCCCACCGCGGAACCCACCAAGGATGCAACTCCTGAGCCTACTCAGGATCCGACCCCTGAGCCTACGGTAGAGCCCACCCCGGAGCCCACTCCCGAGCCGAATCCGGACCCCACTCCGGAACCGAACCCGGAGCCCACTCCTGAGCCGACCAAGGACGTAACTCCCGAACCGACCCCGGAGCCGACCCAGGACCCCGCTCCGGAACCGAATCCGGAGCCGACCCAGGATCCCGTCCCGGTTCCCGAGCCGACTAAGGACGTAACCCCGGAGCCTACTCAGGAGCCCTCTCAGGTTCCAGTTGTTCCGGCCCCGGTTCAGGATCCGACTCAGGAGCCCTCCAAGGAAGCTAAGCAGGAGCCGACTAACGAGCCGACCAAGGACGCGGTCATCCCCGTGATTCCGGTAGCTCCGGTAGAGGATAACAAGGACAGCTCGGACTCCAAATCGGTTACCCCGATCGAGACCGAACCTGTTGCTCCGATTCCTCCGGCGAACAACCCGGTGACCGTCCCCGGCAATCGTCAGGAAGTCTCTGGGGAAGATGTCATCATCTCCATTGAGCTTCCGCGACCGGGCAACTCCTCTGAATCCGCAAGTTCCTCTTCGGGATCTTCGAGCTCTTCACCGAGCAAGGCACCGAGCGACAGGCTTGATGGCGAGGATGACGATCCGTTGCGTTCTGGTGGCACCACCCTCGGACGAATCGCAGCTAATAACGGCTCGAATGACTCCATTCCGGGTGCGGCTGACTGGGTTGCTGGATACCTCTCGCGCAATAAGACCGACGAGGACCACTCCCGCGAGGTAAGCCCCTCGAGCTCCTCAAGCTCGGTATCGGCTTCGAAGTCGCCTAGCTCCTCCACCTCGGCTAGCGCCAGCCGCTCCGCAAAGAGCGTGGCAAAGGCTGACGGCGCAAACGCCGCCCAGGAGCAGGCCGTGAAGAACGCGGACGCGGACGATTCCGGACTTTCCGGTATTGCACCGCTGATCCTCTTCTCGCTCATCGGTTTGGTGCTGATTGCTCTGGCAATCCGCTACTTCAGCCGCGGAGCATAAGGCAAACATAACGCGTAAGAATACGCGATAATAGAGGATGTGAATCCTCAGACTTTTAGCGAAACGCGGGACAACCCCATGCGAGAGACACCTCTCTCAAAGCTGGGCGAGTCCCGCGTTCTGCGCGCTTTTATGCCGATTATCAACGCCCACAACGAGCAGGTTGCCGCTGCGGCACGCCAAGCGGGGCATATCGAACCCCTCGAGGTGGGCCCCGGCGACGACTGTGCCGTCCTCGCCGCGCCCGGTCAGCGTACCGTGGTCACCACCGACACTCTCGTCGAGGACCAGGACTTCATGAACCTGTGGCCCGGCGGTATCGCACGGGCGGGTGAAGACGGTGAGCTCATTCTGGAACCCGCCTGCAGTAGCGGCTACGATGTGGGGCGCAAAGCCGCGACCCAGAACCTTGCCGACGTTGCCGCCATGGGTGCGCGCCCGGCGAGCCTCTTCATCTCCTTGAGCCTGCCCGGTAGCACTCCTTACGGCTGGATTGACGGCTTCGCCCACGGCATTGTGGACGGAATCAACGCCTGCGGAGCCACCGAATGCGTGATTGGCGGCGGCGATATTGGCGACTCCACCGAAATGTCGGTGACCGTCACCGCCCTCGGCTACACGGATCGCGCCGTGCTACGCTCCGGTGCGCGCACCGGCGACACTATCGCCCTGGCGGGGTGTACTGCCTGGTCCGATGCCGGTCTGCGCCTGCTGCTCAACCCGCTCTCCCTGCCCGCCACGGCACTGCTGCGTGCCATCGCCGCAGGCCAGGAAGTCGAAGCGGCGCTGGATGCGGTGGGACAGGCGTGGGAAAAGAAGCATGTTGAGAAGCAAGCTGAAGGCTCAGCTCCTCTTCCCGAAGGGCTCATCGAGCTTGCCCGCACCCTCACCCCGGAAGATGCCGCGCACATGATTGCGGTCTGCGAGCGCGCCGTCGCATCGCAGCACCACCCGGTCAGCCCCATCCCCGCCGGTGAGGTGGCACGCCAGCATAAGGCAAGCTCCATGCTGGATCTTTCTGACGGACTCGTCAAGGACGCCGGGCGAGTTGCCGCCGCCTCCGGGGTGCAGATGCGCCTCGACCGTGCCGCCGTGGATGCGTTCGCCGAGCCGCTGCTACCGTTGGCGCGCCTGCTGCTGGCGATTGGTGAGCGCAACGAGGCGGGGGAGAGCCCCGCATCCCTGGCGCGCACCTTCGTGCTGGTTGGCGGAGAGGACCACGGCCTGCTGGCGACCTTCCCCGGTGAGGTGCCCGAAGAGTTCGTGCCCCTGGGCACCTGTGTTGCGGACGCCCCGGAGCGCGGTCTGAGCGCCGAGCTCTACGGTGCCGAGCGCCGCCACAATGCGGTGACCGGCGCGGCGGTGGTCATGGATGGCCGCTCCCTGGACGGTATGGGCTGGGAACACTACGGGGCTTCCGCGTAGGAGCTTCTGCGTAGGAGTTCCACCGAGTGCCGCGAGGTGTTTTCAGCTCGCGGGATAGACGACGGGCAATACCGTACATTTAACCGAAATTGCCTAGAATAGAAGTACGAAATAGGCTGGATTCTGCCCGTGCCGCGGGCACTGAGAAATCAGTCGGGAACCGCGCGAAACTGACGAAACCGACGAAACTGACGAGGAGGGTAGCGTGAACGCAGAACAGAACCAGCGCACCGAAGAACGCGAGATTTACCGCCGCGCCTGCGTGCGCGCCTACCGCTTCGGAGTAGCGTGGTCCACCGCCGCCCGCACCACCATCGAACGCTACCGCGATGCGCTCAACGAGCTCAACGGGTTCCCCGTGCCCGATAAGGACACCGGCTCCAATATCGCCCACACCCTGCTGACCCTGACCGAAGAGTTTGAGCGGGGCATGGAACAGGTTCTGCCCAGTGAGGCTCTGCCCAGTAAGGTTCTGCCCTGCGAGGTTCTTCCCGCTGGCGAAAATCCCGGCGGGGAGGGCACATGCGTGCCCGAGGCGGCGGGCACCTCCGAAGAAGAAACCCTCGCCCACCTGTGGATTCAGCTGGGCGGTATTTACGAGCATGCGATTATGCGTGCATCCCGCGTGGCGCGCGGCAACTCCGGTACCCTGCTTTGCGCTTGGGCGCTGGAGGCGGTGAGGAGCTACTGGTTCCTGCCCGGGAACCTCGCTCGGGAGCTCGGCGACGCGGGCGATGAGCTGCCGCTCGTGCGCGCCCTGGAAGCAGACTACGAGCGTGTGCTGGCTGGCGGTTCCCTGCCGAAGCATCGCGAAGTGAAGCTGGAGTACGCCCACGCGGAGGCTCGCGCGATGGCGTTCGCGGCTGAGCGTATTCGCGCCAGTGTGGGGGAGCAGATGGTGCCCTCCACGATGCTGTCGGTTATGGTGGAGCTCGCCCGCCTGGACGCACACTATGATGCATCGCAGGACGCAGAAGCCGCTGATGGGGCGCTGAAAGAGCGTCGACGTGCGCTGATGCGTGCCGCTCTGGAACGTACCGCGCAGTTCCCGCCCTCACCCGAGCTTGCCGGTTTCGTGGATGCCGGCGCGCTCGGCTTCTACCTTGCCGTGGTGCACTCCAACCCGCGTTGGGAGGGTGCGACCCTGCATGAGGCGCAGGTGGAATCCATGCTGCGTGCACCCTCTACCGGTGTGACTTCTGTAGCCGGTTCTGCGGCACGAGTGGGTTCTGAACAGGCGGGCGCTGAACCTGCCGAGCACGCAGAACACGCGGAGCAGAGCGGCTGGGAGCTTATGGGTACGCTGACCTGCGAGCCCCTCGCCCTGGCGCAACTGCGCCCGGAGCTTGAAGCCATGGGCGACAGCCTGCTCATTACGCCCCTGGACATGGCGGCTGGACTCTGGGCGCTGCACGTGCACGTGCCCGACATCGACCCCGCCCGCGAGCTGATTATGGGCTACGGTCAGTGGTCGGATGAGCGTATTTCCTCCCTGACGGACGGTCGTCACGCCGACCACGCGTGCGGTGCGGAGGGCGGAGCATGAGCCCCGCCCGACGTTCCGTAAATCCACAACAGGAAGCCCTGGACTTGGGGCTTCCTGAGTCTGCTCCCGCCAAGACTGCCCCGGTCAAAGCTGCGCCCACCAAGACTGCACCGGCAAAGACTAAGCCTGCTAAGGCTGAGGTAGAGCAGTCTGAGGCAGTGCAGGCTGAGGTAGCGCAGCGCGAACCCGTAGCCTCAACGGCTGTGGAGCTTACCCGCGCCGCATCTGCGACCCGTACTGAGCCTGTGACCCAAGCTCAGCGAGCGACAAAGGGTGCGCCGCTACTGAGCGATGAGCAGCTCCGCACCACCGCCGAGCTGACCGTGCGCGATCTTGCCGCCTACGCCCGAGGCGAGGTGAGCCGCGCCGAGTTGAGCGAACGCGCTGCACAGCGCGCCAGTGCACCCTACCGTAAGGCGCTCAAGGCCCTCAAGCATTCGCTGGGCCCCGCCGCGCACACCATGACCGACGACGCTCTCTACGAGCTGGTCGATATTGCGTTGGCGGCACGACAGACGGCTCAGCCGGGAGCGCTTCAGACTGAGGATTCCGCCCAGAGGAAGTCAACCCGCAGAGCGCCCGCTCAGAAAGCGCCCGCGCGGAAGAACCCTACCCAGATGAAGACGGTTCAGAAGGCACCTGCCCAGAAAGAACTAGTTCAGAACGAACCGAGCCCGCAGGAGAGTGAAGCTCCCGTGCGGGCTGCTTCGGCGCGCCCGCAGAAGGTATCGAAAGCGAGCGAAGAGGGCGAGCAGAAGTCTGCGCAGAAGGTGCCCGTTGCGGAGAAGAGCACGCCCGAGGTAGAAGCTGAAAAGCCCGCGACCAACAAGACCGTAGCGAAGAAAACGGCTTCCGCAGAGAACACGCCTGCCGCTCAACCTGCTACGACCAAGAAGACCACCAAGAAGGCGCCGGCTGAGACCGCCAAAGAATCGGGCACCTCTAAAGCCCCGGCGAAGAAGGTAGCTGATTCCAAGATCACTGCGCAGAAAACCCCTGCGCAGAAAACCCCGGCAAAGCCGAAAACCACTGCACAGAAAAGCCCTGCGAAAAAAGCTCCTGCCCAGAAGACTTCCGCGAAGAAGGCCGCTTCCAAGAAGGTTGCGGCTGAGAAGCCCACTGCAGCCTCCACATCAGCCGCCGCGGAGGCTAAAAGCCGTGCCCTGGCGCGCTACGCCTCCGAAGACCGCATCGAAAATGCGCCGCTCAAAAAGTACCTGCCCGCACCCAGCGCCAAGGCAATCGCCACGCATCTGGATCTGCACACCGTCGGGGAGATGCTCGAATACTTCCCGCGCAAATACCTGCCGCGCGGTGAGCTCAGCTCCTTCGCCGAACTCGTCGAAGGTCAGGACGTCACCATCATTGCCCGCGTGGTGCACGTGAGCACCCGAACCATGGCGGCACGCCGAGGCAAAATCACGGAAGTGACCATCACCGACCGGCTCTCCGACGCAACCGGGCAGGACGCACCTGCCGGTTTTGGTGCTGCTGGTTACGGGGCTGGCGGTCCCGTATCCGTGGTGCCCGGACGAGCTAACCGACCCGGTTCATCCAGTGCATCCAGCGTATCCGGTGTGCCCGCGCAGAATTGGCAGGCGACCGGGATGCACAACCCGCGCATTAACGCGCTCGCTAACACCGCCCAAGGCAGGGGAGCCCAGCCCGCCTCCTATAGCGGCTACGCAGATAGCTACGGCCAGGATAGTTTTGCACAGGATAGCTTCGTGCAGGGAGGCCTCTTTGGCGTGCCCGCACCCAGCCCGAGCACGAACCCCGGTGTGGGTGCGCTCATTGGCTCGCAGATGAAGCTCTCCTTCTTCAACGCCTGGACCGCCGCCCGTGAAATCCACGAGGGCGAAACCATGATGTTCTCCGGCAGGGTCGGCATCTACCGCGGCGAGTACACCCTCACCAACCCGCACTACGCCCTGCTCTCGAAGGACGCCTCCGGCGCGGACGTCACCGACGCCGCCACCGCCCCCGTGCCCGTCTACCGCGCCCCCGTGAAGCTGCCCACCGACCGCATTAGCGGCTACATGGCGCAGCTGCTCGAAAAGGTGCCACTCAAAGAACTTGAAGACCCGGTACCCTACACGATTCGTCGCGCCCGCAAGGTGCCCTCGCTGGAGTGGACGTACCGCGCCCTGCACACCCCCGACTCGGAGGACACCTGGCGTGCCGCGCAGGCGCAGATGCGTTACCGCGAGGCGTTCGTGCTGCAGAGCGCGCTCGCCCGCCTGCATTCGGTGCGTGCCGCGCACCTGACCCAGCCGCGCCCCGCCGTGGAGGGCGGCCTCGCCGATCGGCTGCTTCAGATTCTGCCCTACAAGCTGACCGAAGGGCAGCAGAAGGTGGGCGCTGAGATTGCCGCGGATTTGTCGAGTGAATCGCCCATGAACCGCCTGCTGCAAGGTGATGTGGGTTCCGGTAAGACCGTGGTGGCTCTGCGCGCCATGCTGCAGGTTGCCGATGCGGGCGGCCAGTCCGCGATGCTCGCCCCGACCGAGGTGCTTGCCGAGCAACATTTGCGTTCGGTGCTGGACATCCTGGGGGATATGGCGGCGCCCAAAGACTCTGACGATTCTTCCGCCGGTTCTGCCGAGGGAATCCCCGCGGGGAGCGAGGAGGAACCCGACCGTGTGCGTGTGCGCCTGCTGACCGCCTCCATGGGTACCCGCGCCAAGCGCAAGGTACTGCAGGAGCTTGCCGACGGTACCGCCCAGATTGTGATTGGCACCCACGCCCTGCTTTCCGACGAGGTGAGCTTCCACGATTTGGGTCTGGTCGTCGTGGACGAGCAGCACCGTTTCGGCGTGGAGCAGCGCGACGGTCTGCGCGGCACCGACGGCGCCCTGCCGCACCGCCTGGTCATGACCGCAACGCCTATTCCGCGCACCGTCGCCATGACCGTGTTCGGTGACCTGGACGTGTCCGTGCTCGACACCCTGCCCGCCGGCCGCCAGAAAATCTCAACGCACGTGGTGCCCCTCGCCGAGAAGCCCGCCTGGGCGTCCCGGCTGTGGAGGCGCGCCCGCGAAGAAATCGACGCGGGCCACCAAGTGTATGTTGTCGTACCCAAAATCGGGGAGGACGGCGACAGCCTGGAGGAGGGCGCCGCGTTCTTTGGCGCATCCAGCCTCAACAGCTCTGGAACTGGCGCGGGCAACTCTGCCCAGGGCTATTTCGGTCAGGGCGGTAGCGCTAGTAGCGATGGCAAGGTTCAGCTGACCTCGGTCGCCTCAATGTACTCCTACCTGAGCGCTGAGGACGCCCTCGTCGGCGTGCGTATCGGCACCCTGCACGGTCGCATGGACCCGGCGGAGAAGACCGCCGTCATGACCGCTTTCGAGCGCGGCGAAATTGACCTGCTCATCAGCACCACCGTCATTGAGGTGGGCGTGAACGTCCCGAACGCCACGCTCATGATCATCATGGACGCCGACCGTTTCGGCATCTCTGGCCTGCACCAGCTGCGCGGTCGTGTGGGCCGCGGCGGCTATGCGGGCACCTGCCTGCTGGTTACCCGCCAGGAGGAGGGCGGCGTGTCCCGAGAGCGTCTGGATGCGGTCGCCTCCACCACGGACGGCTTTGAGCTTTCCCGCATCGACCTGGCGCAGCGCCGTGAGGGTGATATTCTGGGTGCTGCACAATCGGGCTCGAAGAGTACCCTGCGGTTCTTGCGGGCGCTCGCCGATGCCGACATTATTGAGCGTGCCCGCGAGGATGCCCGCTCGGTGGTGGAGAAGGACCCGACGCTGGCTAAGCACCCGTCGTTGGCGCGTACGATTGACCGCGCTCTGGACGCTGACCGTGAGGCGTTCCTCGGCAGGGGATAAGCGCCCAACGGGGCAGAACGCTCTGCCCGCTCCGCCCATCAACCAGCCTTGCCCACCACTCGCTGAAACCCTGACGTCAACACACCGCACTAGTTAAGAGGAGAGACCTATGAGCCGTATTATTTCCGGTGCTGCCGGAGGCGTTCGCCTTGCCTCGGTTCCGGGGGATAATACTCGCCCCACCACCGACCGGGTGAAGGAATCCCTCTTCTCCAAGCTGGAGAGCTACGACATTATTCGTGGCGCCCGCGTGCTGGACGCCTTTGGTGGCTCGGGTGCGCTGGGCTGCGAGGCACTCTCACGCGGTGCCGCCTCCGTGACTCTGCTGGATACGTACCCGAAGGCTGTTGCGGTGATTCGCAAGAACGTTGCCGCGGTGGAGAAGGCGATGGGCCGCACCGGTTCTTCTGGTGCTACCGGTTCTGCGGCGCGCGTGCAGCAGTCTCAGGCGCTGACCTACGTGAAGTCCGCCTCCGGGCCGTGGGATCTGGTGTTTGTTGACCCGCCCTACGCCATGCCGAATGAGCAGGTCAGTGAGCTGCTGGAGGCGCTCACCCCCAAGCTTGCCGAGGGTGCCGTGGTCGTGGTGGAGCGTTCTTCACGCGACCCGGAGCCGGTGTGGGGCGAGGGCCTGTACTGTTTTTCGACCCGTCAGCACGGTGAGACGGTTCTCTACTATGTGGAGCCTGACGAGGTGGAGGAGCAGGCGGGCGACGAGTTCGGCAACGAATCTGGCGAGGATGCTGAAGAGCTCGCCGCCTAAGATTGCCGCCGCATCTCACCGCCCGATCTTGCTACCTCAGCCTGCGCTCGTCCGCATGCCACTAACCCGCATCTTAAATTCGCCCGCATCTACTCATTCCAACCTCTGATATTTATTCGTGAAGGGACCGCCATGATTGCCCTCTGCCCCGGATCTTTTGACCCCGTGCACCACGGCCACCTGGAAATCATTGCCCGCGCCGCTCAGCTCTTTGACAAGGTGATCGTGGGCGTGGCGCACAATAGCTCCAAGAAGTACCGTTTCTCCCTGGAGGAGCGCGTGCAGCTGGTGCGTGAGTCTCTGCAGGAGCTCGGCATTGAGGGTGTGAGCGTGGAGCCGATTCCGCCGGGCGTGCTGCTTGCCGAGTACGCGGCGGAGCGTGGCGCGAAGGTGCTGGTGAAGGGTCTGCGTTCGGCGACGGACTACAGCTATGAGGCTCCGATGGCAAGCATGAACCGCCACCTGGCGCAGGTTGAGACGGTGTTCTTGGCGGGTGAGGACCGCTACGGTGCGGTGTCGTCCACGATTATTCGTGAGGTGGCGTCGCTGGGTGGTGACGTGACTCCCTTCGTGCCGGAGGCGGTCGCCCGCGCCCTGAAAAACGCCTAGTAGAGAGCCCGGCAAAACCGGCGGGCGCGCCCATCCGACACGCCCGACATGCCCACCGACAAGGCAAACTACCGCTAACCAGGCAACTCGCACCGCCGACCGGGCACTTAAGTCCCCCAGTAGTAGCCCCGACCGGCCGATTAAGTGCCGCGCGGCGCCTCCTTAAGGGGATATTTAAGAGGTGAGCGCCACTTAAAGAGATTTAAAAGGCGCTTAATCTTGATTAACGGTGCGAATGACCCCTAAAATGGGACTTTGGTTTATACATTTCGTAAGGAGAAACGCCATTTCACGTGCAGACGCATCGCCGCTGGTGGTATCGGTTACTAACCTGATTCACCGCCCCGGCACCATGGAAACTCTCACTGAGGTTCTGCCCGCACCGGCAGACCTGGGTAACACGCTCATCGGCGTGGAAGAGGGTTCGGATATTGACCTCGATATTCGTATGGAGTCTGTTGTTGATGGTATCCTAGTTACCGGCTCCGTCGTTGTGGATGTACACGGCGAGTGTAGCCTCTGCTTGGATCCGATTGATTACGAGATGTCGGCCAATATTCAAGAGCTTTTCGTCTTTGAGAAGGCCCCGGCTGGCGGCCCCGAAGACGAAGTAGATGAGCAGTACGCCGTTGAGGATGATTCCATCGACCTTGAACCGGCTCTGCGGGACGCAGTAATCCTTCAACTGCCGTTCCAGCCTGTTTGTAGGGACACCTGCCAGGGTCTGTGCGCCGATTGCGGTGCGCGCCTGGAGGATGACCCCGGGCATCATCACGAGGTGTTGGATCCGCGCTGGTCGGCCCTGCAGGGCCTGCTCGGTGCAGATACCGAAAACTAAATTGTTGTTACTAGAGATTGTGAGATAGCTGTGGCTGTTCCCAAGCGCAAGATGTCCCGCGCTAACACCCGCGCACGCCGTTCCCAGTGGAAGGCATCCGTGCCCCAGCTGGTTAAGACCGTTGAAAACGGTCGCGTGACCTACAGCCTGCCCCACCAGGCAAAGGTTGTAACCGACGCTGCAGGCAACGCCCTGTTCCTGGAGTACAAGGGCCGTAAGGTTGCAGACGCCTAAGAAGCGGTGAATCCTTATGACTGAATTTCCTAGTGTTGATACTAGGGAGTTGCGTAAACGTCTCGGAGTCGATATCGACGCCGAGACGTTTTTGCTATCCCTAACCCACCGCTCCTACGCCTTCGAGAATCCCGGAGTGGAGCATAATGAGCGCCTGGAGTTCCTGGGCGATTCGGTGCTTTCCCTGGCGATCGCTGAAGAAGTGTACCGACGCTACCCCGACCTGCCCGAGGGTGAGCTCGTGAAGCTGCACCACGTGGTGGTGTCTACGGTGGCGTTGGCGAAGGTGGCGCGCGACCTGGATCTGGGCAGGTACATCCTGCTCGGTAAGGGCGAGATTCACACCGGCGGCGCCGATAAGGACTCGATTCTTGCCGACACCATGGAGGCGATTTTCGGTCTGACCTACCTGGAGTGCGGTCGCGAGGCGGCTCGTGACCTGGTGCTGCGCCTGATTGCCCCGCTGCTTGACGATGAGAAGGTCCTGAACTCTGGACGCGACTGGAAGACCGAGCTGCTGAACCTCGCCACCGCCCGCGGTTGGGGAGACGTGCGCTACGAGGTTACCGGCGAGGGCCCCGATCACGCGCGCGTGTACACTGCGGTCGCTATTGTGGCAAACCAGCAGACCGGTACCGGTGTGGGTCCGAGCAAGAAGGAGGCGGAGCGTCTTGCCGCTGAGCAGGCGTACCGCGTTCTGGTTTAGGCTCATTCAAGCATCCTGCAGGTCTGTTAGCTCTGCGGTCTCTTGATTCTGCAGCCCCGCTGATTGGAGGGAATCATGCCCGAACTGCCCGAGGTGGAAACCGTTCGTGCAGGTATCGCCGACCATTCGTTGGGTCGGCCCGTGCGGGCGGTGCGCGTGGTCGATGCCCGTTCGCTGCGCAGGTACCTGCCCGGTCCCACCCACTTTGAGGCGGCACTCACCGGCAGGGCGCTGCGCGGTGCCTACCGCCGCGGCAAGTACCTGTGGCTGACCCTGAGCGAGGCGGACGGCGCGCTTGCCGATGAGGCGCTCGTTGTGCATCTGGGCATGAGCGGTCAGCTGCTCGTGCGCGATGAGCCGGACGGTGATTCCGGCAGTGACTCGGGTAGTGATTCGGAGGCTCGCGCGGCCTTTGACGAGCATCCGCGGCACCTGCGCGTGGCGCTAGAACTGGGACCGGCAGGAGCTACCAGCGCTGCGGGAGCTACCGGTGGCGCGGCGAGCATCAACCGGGCGAGCACCGGGCAGCGGCTGCTCTTCGTGGATCAGCGCATCTTCGGCGGCATGTTCCTCAGCCCGCTGGTACCGGACGTACCCGCGGCGGTTGCAACGAATAAAGCAGCGCCCGGTGAATCAGCGCCCGAGGGCGGCACCGATTTTAGCGCCGTAACCGAGCGTTTTCTAGTGCCGGAAGCGGTCAAGCACATTGCCCGCGACCCGCTGGATGAGTTCTTCGACCCCGCGGCGGTGCGCCGCAAGTTTTTGCGCACCTCCAGCGGCATTAAGAAGGTACTGCTGGACCAATCGGTGATCTCCGGGGTGGGCAATATCTACGCCGACGAGGCGCTATGGCGTGCGCGGTTGCACTACGCGAAGCCCGCACGCTCCCTGAGCGCCGCGCAGACCCGCGAACTGCTGGAGGCGGTCACGCAGGTGCTGCGCGAGTCCCTGGCGGCTGGCGGCACGAGCTTCGACGCCCTGTACGTGAACGTGCTGGGGGAGTCTGGCTATTTTGAGCGCTCGCTGAACGCCTACGGTCGTGCCGGGGAGCCCTGCCACCGTTGCGCGGAGGCGGGCCGCACCTCCCTCATCGTGCGAGAGCCGTTTCAGAACCGCTCCTCCTACCGCTGCCCGCACTGCCAGCGGGCGCCGCGCTCTCGCTAGGTATAGGTGCGGGCTAGACAAAAGCGCGGGCTAGGTAAAAGCGCACGCTAGATAAAGGCTCCGTAAAGCATCACGCTAGATAGACGCTCCGGCGCAAAAATGACGGCGTAGCTACGTTCCTCCCACACGGGGGATGTAGCTATGCCGTCATTCGTTTAAAGCTGGGCTGGGAAAGGGCTGGGGGAGCCGACCCAAAAAGAAGCGACTTAGCGGCTGTACCTATCCCCGTAGAACAGGCCCAGGCGCTCGTAGCCTTCCTCAATCGACACGGAGGGCTCCCACTGCAACAGCTCGCGGGTGCGGCGCTGATCAAACCAGTGCGCGGTCGACAGCTGCTCGGCAAGGAACTCCGTCATGGGCGGCTCGTCACCGGCGGTTACGTTCTTCGGCAGACGCTCCCACACGCGCTCAATGACCTTACCCGCCAGGGCCGCAACCTTCGCCGGAACCGAGAAACGCGGGGCGGGAACGCCCACCGCCTCACAGAAACCACCGAGAAGCTCGGCGATAGTGCGCGGCTGGCCGTTCGTCACCACCAGCGCCTTGCCCGCAAAAGCGTCGAGGCGCTGATAGCCGCGCACCACGGCGTCCGCGGCGTTATCAATGTAGAGCGTGTCAATCAGGCCCGTACCGCCGGAGAGCAGCGGCAGACGGCCCGCGGCGGAACGCTCCAGAATGCGCTCGACCAGCTGGGTATCGCCCGGGCCCCACATCAGGTGAGGACGCAACGCACCCACGCGCAAAACCCCGCCACCGGGCAGGGCAGTGCTGTTCGCCTCCAGCGCCAGAAGCTCAGCGGCAGCCTTCGAACGCGCATAGTTACCGCGCGCATGCTCCGGGGACGCCACGCCGGCACCATCACCCACAATTGCCGCGCCGGCATGAGCCACCGACGGCGAGGAAATGTACAGGAACGAACCCACCGAATGGTTCAATGCCGCCTGCAACAGGGTGCGGGTGCCCTCAATGTTGATGCGCTCATAATCAGCCCACTCGCCGCTGACCGAAACCTTCGCCGCGGCATGCACCACGCCGTTCACGCCGGTCATCGCCAAATCCACAGCCTGCGCGTTCGTAATATCGCCGCGCACCTGCTCAAAACGCGGGCGAATCGAATCGGGCAGAAGCGCCGCAATACCCGAATCACCACGCTGAAAAACGCGCACATCATAGCCGGCACGCAGCAACGCCAGCACGCTCTCACGACCCAGCAGACCGCTGGCACCGGTAAAGAGGATGCGCTCGCCAATACGCGGCGCGAAATCGGGCTCCTCAATCGGGCGCAGCGAACGCGGGGCGGGGTCGGTGTAGCGCGCCGCCAGCGGCTGCGCAGGCTTGCGGAACCGAGCCGTCGGGGAGGTCACCGCATGCGAAGTTGACAGGCGGGACGCAGACAAGCGGGGTGCGGACTCGTGGGAAGAGGACTCACGCGAAGAATGAGGGGACATCATACTCCTTAGACATAGGGATCCGGCAGGCGCTTACGCCCCCGCAAGGACCTTTGACGCCCACTCACCCAGGGCGGGGCGGTCAATCTTCGAATTATGGCGAATATCGGTCGGATGCTCGTGCACCACCAGCACTGCGGCAAGCTCCACGCCGGTATCCTCGGCAACCTTCTGACGCACCAGCTGCGACAGCTCGAAGGGCGCCACACCCTCCGCAATGGGGAAGCGGCGAGCGCCGGGCACGCGATCGAGCAGGGCACGCTTGAGACCCGACGCCGACTGGCGCGCCTCCAACGCGGCAGTATTTGCGGAAGCTTCAATGACCAGCACCGGGGCGGCAGTACCTGCAGGGCCCACCGCCACCAGGGCGGCGCGGCGCACCTCGGGCAGGGACTCGGCGGACTGCTCAGCCGCAACCGGGGTCAGCACACCCTGCGAAGTCAGCAGCACGTGCGCGAGGCGGCCCTCAACCCACAGGCGACCCGAAGCGTCCAAGTGTCCAACGTCACCGGTATGATGCCAACCCGGAGTGCTAATGGACTGCTCCTCAGTCACCCACAGGGTGTCGTAGCGGTCCTTCACATGGGGCGCCGACACCAGAATCTCACCGGTCACACCCGGCTCATGGGTCAGCTCATCCGCCACCGAACCGTCCTGCAGTAGCGGCGCAATAGCCACCGCCGCACCGTACACCGCGAACCCAACGCACACGCCGTCACGGGCGAACGGGTCGAGCACCTCACCGGCAGCATTCGGGGTGCCCTCAGCAATCGCCTGGCGAATCATCTCGAAAGACACATCGGTCACCGGCAGACCCTCGGTCATACCGTAGGGGGTGTGCAGGGATGCGTTCGGCACCAGCGCGGAGAGCGCCTCCAGTAGCGGCACGGGAATCGGCGCGCCAGCACTAAGCACGGTCTGAACCTTAGCCAACGCCGCACGCTGCTCAGCGTTCAGCTCATCGGCAGTCGCCACCACATTTACCAGGGCGGCGGGGGAAGCAAACACGACCGACGCATCAATAGCCGCCGCAGCCGACGCCAAAGCAGAGGCCGTCAGAGTCTTCGGGCGGGTCACATCCATCGTCGGGGTCACGCTGGTAGCACCCAGCGCCGGGCCCAACAGTGCAAACGGCGCGAAGCCAGCCACCAGGCCGCTACCGGGCGCAAAACCGTACGTGTTCGCAATGGCGTCGCGCATACCAGCCAGCTGACGCTGCGTGTACACCACACCCTTAGCCGGGCCGGTCGAACCGGAGGTGTACAGCACCGCCGCATCAGCATCCGGCACGGGGGAGGGGAACTCCACCACGGTCGGGGTGGGCACCGGCGCGCCCGGAGTGCCATCGGCGGCGGGAGCGGTAAACACCGAACCGACAACGCCCAGCAGCTTCTCCTGCACCGAACCCAGCGGTTCCACAGAAATACGCACACCCGGCCACAGCAGGGTGCGGGCGGCACTGAGCGCGGCGGGAATACCCACCAGGAAGCTCGGGTTAGCGCCCTTCAGCGCGCGAGTCAGACCCGGCAGGCCCAGGCCGGTATCAGCCACCACAATGACCGCGCCCAGCTTCATGCAGGCGTAAATCAGGGTGGTCAGGCGGGCACCCGGAGGCACCATCAGGTTCACGCGGTCACCCGGACGCACACCCAGGGCATGCAAGCGGGTCGCGGCGGCGTTGACCTGCTGGTTCAGCTCAGCCCAGGTCAGGGTCACAGAGACGGAGGTGCCGTCACCCTTGGGGTCCATGTCCACCACGGCTACGGAGGTGTCGTTGGCGCGTTCGGTGAGGGCGGCGAGCATGGGGCGGAACGCCGCGGGAACAGCGCCCTCAGCGGTAGCGCCCTCGCCGGCAGTAAGACCGTGGCGGCGCGCGCGGGCGGCACGATGCTCCGCCTCCGCATTACGCGCCGGAACCAGCATGCCGTCCTCCAGCGTGCCGAAAGTCTGCGCAAGCCACGAAATCATGGGGGAGGCAATATCGTAATCCTCAATGACCAGGTGCGAGGCCTTCTCGTAGCGGTGCACCTTCGCCTGCGGCATGCGCTCCATCAGGTCGAACAGGTAGCGGCGCTGGAACACCGGGTCCTTCGTGCCCCACTGGAAGAACGCGGGCACATCCAGGTCACGGATCTGCTCGGCAATACGCTGCATCGGCGTATAGGAAGGAATATCGGTGCCGGTCGGAATATCGCCCACAAAATTACGCACACCCTCACGCCACGCCGAATGAGCGTACGGCGCACGGTACGTACGGTAAATCGCCTCGTTCAGAGGGCTCGGGTACAGGCGCTTGGGCTGCTGACCCACCGGCTGCGGCAGGGCACCATCAAGCGCCCCGGCACCGACAGAACCCGGCGCGGGCAGGCGGCCCTCATTCTGAGCCAAACCCAAGGTCACATCAATAAACGCGGTCGAATCGTGAGTACCCCACTCGTGCACACCCAACGCCAGGCGCAGGGCAGCAGGGATATTCTCAATACCGTCATGGTAGACCGCGGTGTTCGTCAGCATCACGCCCGAAAGAATCTCACGATGCTCCAGCGCCCAGCCAAAGGACACCAGCCCACCCCAGTCATGGGCGAGAGTCACGACCGGCTTATCGGTCTCATCCAGGCCCAGCGCCTTCGTGAAATCACCCAGGTCAGCGATACGGTCGGTCAGGGAGCGGCGCTCACCCTCCAAATCCAGGTGGGTGCGCTCCGAATAACCCATATCAATCTGATCAACCGCAACCACACGCCACGGGGCGCGCTCATTCACGCCCGCATCCAGCACGGTACGCCACAGGTACGACCAGGTCGGGTTACCGTGCACGCACAGGATCGTGCCAATCGGCTCCAAACCCTGCTCGACCAGCACCGGAAGGTTATCCAGGTAGTGCCAGCGGCGCGCGCCAGCCTGCTGCGCCCGCTGCTCAATGGGGGCGGAGGTGGGCACCTCCAGAAGGTGGGAGTAGCGCGGGTTCACGCCCGCCCATTCCTCCGGGTTATACGGGGGCTGAGCCTTAGGGAAGTTCAAATGGCGCATGCTGGGAATCCTTCCGGATCGAATCGGTGAATGTCTACCGCAAAAGCTAACGGGTTACCGGCTAAAGGTTGCTGGATACCGGGTTACCACTGAATCTCAAGCAGGGCAGTGTTCAGGCCGGAACCCACACCCATGCACAGAATACGGTCGCCCTCCGTGTAGGTCGGCGCGCACTCGGCGAGAGTCATCGGCAGAGCCGCCGCAGCCACATTGCCCCACTTCGGGAAAGTCAGGGGGATACGCTCACGCTCAATACCGACCGCCTCAATAATGGCGTTCGTGTGGGCGTTAGAAATCTGATGGGTCACGTAGGAGGTCATGTCGTTCCACTCCCAACCGTCCTGATGCGCCTGCTCCCACGCCTGCGCCACCAGCTCCAGACCGTGCTTGAGCAGGCCCTCGGCGTCAGTGTTCATACCCTGATCCGCCTCGCCACCGATGCACAGATTACGGTGCTCAGTGCCCGCGCGGGACACCGAACCGACGATGCGGTGACCCTCCGGGTGGCGGTCAGCTCGACCAATCACAGCCGCCGCCGCGCCCGAACCGAGGGTCAGGGTCGCAAACTGAGCCAGCACATCCTCGCGGGTCGAATCGGGGTTGTTCAGGATGCGCACCGCGGTACGGTGCCACGGGGAGGGGTCCTCGCCAGCGACAATCAGAGCGTAGTCGATAGCGCCCGCATCAATCATGGTGGAGGCGACAGTCATCGCGTTCACAAAGCCCAGGCAGGCGTTCGTAATATCGAAGTTCAGGGCGTGACGCGGCAGCTCCAGACGGTCGTGCACACCCACCGAAACGGCGGGCTCAAAGTTATCGCGAGTCACCGAAGCGTTAATCAGCAGGCCAATCTGGGAGCGGTCAATACCCGCCTGCTCGATAGCCTTCTCGGCTGCGGCAACAACGCCGTCCTCGAAGGTCTGGCCCTCAGCCCAACCGCGGCGAGTGCTAATACCGGCAAGACGCTCCAGCAGGCCCTTCGGCATGCGCAGACGCTTGTAGGTTTGGGCCAGCTGCTCATCGAAGTAGTCGCTCGTGACGACCTCCGGAGGCAGCTCATGGGTAATAGACAGCAGAGCTGCGTTAGCGTGGCGAATGTCAGAGTTTGTGCCGACCTTATCGGCGGATGCATTCATCAATGGTGTGGCCCTTGAAAATAGAAGTCAGTGGGATACATAGAAAAACGCGGGGATGCGAACAGCGGCCCCGCAGAATTCGTGATGCTCATTCCAATCTACCGCACCGACCGGGCGAACCCGTATCCGTAGACCCAATATGAACGCGCCCGTTCACCCCGCGCGTAAGATGATGCAGAATGAGGAACTTTGAACCCCCTTCACCCCGTGCACACTCACGCCGCCCGCCCGCCGCACCGCGTACACTAGAGGGATGCCGCCACGCACCACAGAACGTGCCCGGCACACACCAGTTCTTCTGCAGAAAGGCCCCTTGTGCACCTGATGTCGCTGACCCTGCGCGGGTTCAAGTCTTTCGCCTCCGCAACCACTTTTGAGTTCACCCCCGGCATTAACGCGGTGGTCGGCCCCAACGGCTCCGGCAAGTCCAACGTGCTGGATGCGCTCGCCTGGGTTATGGGTGAGCAGGGCGCTAAGAGCCTGCGCGGCGGCAGCATGAAGGACGTTATCTTCGCGGGCTCCGGCGAGGCTGGTTCGGGCGACGGCGCCCAGCGGGCACCCCTGGGCCGCGCCAAAGTCACCCTGACTTTCGATAATTCTGATGGCACCCTCAGCATTCCCGCTGACCGGGTGCAGATTTCGCGCACCATGTTCCGCTCCGGCGGCAGCGAGTACGAGATTAACGGCTCCCCGGCGCGCCTTGCCGACATTCAGGACCTGCTCTCGGAGGCGGGTCTGGGTCAGCAGATGCACGTGCTCGTCGGCCAGGGTCAGCTGGATGCGGTCCTGCACGCCACCGCGCAGCAGCGCCGCGACATGATCGAGCAGGCGGCGGGCGTGGTCAAGTACCGCCGCCGCCAGGAGAAGACCAGCCGCAAGCTGGAGTCTGTGGCATCGAACGTTACCCGCCTGAGCGACCTGGTTGCCGAGCTGGATTCGCAGTTGCAGCCGCTGAGCGAGCAGGCAGAATCCGCCGCGACCGCGCGCCAGCTGCAGGCGCGCATCCGCCAGCTGGAGGCGGTACTTTTGGCTCGTCAGCTGGGTGTTCTGCAGGCTGAGCAGGCGCAGGCTCTCGCCTCCGAGGCGGAAGGTACCCGCCGCGCCGAAACCCTGAAAGAACAACTGGAGGCGGCACGTACAGCGTCCGCGAAGCATCAGCAGGAGCAGAACCGCCTGAACGCCGAGGTCACCGCCTGCCAGAAGGCCGTGTCGACCCTGCGCGAGTCCGCTGCGCGCGTGCGCACCGTGCAGTCCATCGCCACCGAGCGCGTGCGCACCTACCGCGTGGAGCTGACCGAGGCGACCGCCGCCGCCCGCGCCGGATACGAACGCGCCCTGGAACTGCTGGAGGAGCGCCGCGAAGAGGCAGAGCGCGCGGTGGAAAGCTACGCCAGCTTTGAGGAGCGCTACGATGCGGCGCTGAAGAACGTTGAGAAGGCGGCGTCCGAGGTGGCGCAGACTGAGCGCGCCTCGGGTGAGGCCGCGCAGTCTCGTGCCCGCGCGCAGGCCCAGCTGGATGCCACCCGCGCCGCTGCGGTGGAGGCGACCCGCGCCTACGCGGCGGCGGCTGAGCGTGCCGCAACCCTGCGTGAGGCGCTGGGTCAGAGCCTGGGCGAGGAACCCGCCGAGCTGGACACTGAATCTGCTGAGGCGGTGTTCGACCCCGAGACCGGCGAGCTCCTGGATTCTTCGAGCGAGGGCGCGAGCCTGCTGCGCGTGCTGGATGCCGTGCAGATTGACCCCGAGTACGCGCGTGCAGCATCTGCGGCGCTGACCTCGCTGGCGACCGCGGCGTTGAGCGTGCCGGTTGAGGGCGCCGAGGTGTCGCAGCTGCGTGGTGGTAAGGGTGATGAAAGCAGCGAATCTGCCGCGACGGAACTTTCAACAGAACTGCCCGAAACCACCCTGCCCGATTCCTGCGCCGCTGAGCTGCGCGAGCTGGGTGTCCACCCCGCCACCGAGATGATTGAACCGCTCAGCGAGGACGCCGCCGCGCTCGCAGGCATCGACGAGCACGCCCTGGCGCGCGTCACCGCGGCGCTGGGTGAGCGCCTGGCGGGCGTGCTGTTCGCGCCGGATGCCGCCTCCGCAGAGCAAGCCCTGCACCTGCTCGCAGAGAATACCCTCGCAGGTCAGCGCACTATATGGCGTATTTTTGACCCCGCAGGCACCGAGCACACCCGCTACAGCCTGCTCTACCCGGCTGAGGGCGCCAGCCCCCTGGAACTTGCCGCCGCATACCGCGCCGCCTCCCAGGTCGTGACCCGCACACGCGCCGAACTGGACGAAGCCGAACATGCCGTTCAGCAGGCTCAGACCGCGGCAGAATCGGCGGTCGAAGCAGAACGCGAGGCGGCGAAGGCGGCGGGCGTGGCGAGCGCCGAGCATGCCCGCGCCCGCGCCCAGGCGGATTCCCTGGAAGCCTCCGCGCAGAACATTCAGAATGAGCGCGCCCGACTGAACGAGCGCCTCACCGCCGCAGAGGAATCCGTGGCACAAGCGCGCACCGCCTACGAGTCGGCGCGCACCCGCGAGGATTCCTACCTGGCGGGCACGGGGGAGCAGGCTCCCGCGGCGACAATTGAGCGCCGCGCCCAGCGTCTGGGTGAGGTGCTTGCCGAACAGGTGAGCGAGCGTGAGCAGCAGTTGCACGAGCTGAGCGGCGCCCTGAAGAACGCTCAGGAGGGCCTGACCAGCACGAATGATGAGGTGCAGGATTTGCAGGCGGCGCACGCGGCGGCACTGACCCTGTTGGCGCGCACTCAGACGGAGGCGGCGCGCGTGCAGGAGCGCGTGCAGGCGCTGGCTGAGCGTGCCCGCCTGGTGACGGGATTGACCCTGGAGCAGCTGGAGGAGGAGTACTCCGAGCAACTGCCGGTTGACTTGCCCGCAGATGAGGCTTCCGAAAATGCTGCCTCCGAAAACGACGCTCCCGAAAATACTGCTACCGAAACGGCATCAGAGACTACCGAAGCCTCCACCGAGAGCGTCCGCGCTCGCCTCAAGGCAACCCGCGCCGAACTGGAGGCGCTGGGCGCCATTAACCCGCTGGCGCTGGAGGAGTACGAGGCACTGTCCGAACGCCACGCCTACCTGAACCAGCAGATTGAGGATTTGAAAGCGACCCGCCGCGACCTGAACACGGTCATGGACGAGGTCAGCAGCCACATTGCGGAGGTGTTCACCGCCGCGATGGAGGACGTTAACACCCACTACCGCCGCATCTTTGAGACCCTGTTCCCGGGAGGCGAGGGCCACCTGGAGCTGGACGACCCGTCCGATCCGTTGAATTCGGGTGTGGAGATTCACGCGCGCCCGGCGGGTAAGAAGGTTAAGCGCCTGTCGCTGCTGTCTGGCGGTGAGCGTTCGCTCGCTTCGCTGGCGCTGTTGATTGCGATTTATATGTCTCGCCCGTCGCCGTTCTACGCCCTCGATGAGGTTGAGGCGGCGCTGGATGACCGCAACCTCTCGCGCCTGCTGCAGGTGATTGGTGAGTTGGGGGAGCGTTCGCAGCTGATTGTGGTGACGCATCAGAAGCGCACGATGCAGATTGCGGAGACCCTGTACGGGGTGTCGATGCGCGGTGGTGTGTCGACGGTGCTTTCTCAGCAGATGGAGGAGTTGCGCGAGCTGCTGTAGCCCGCCGCGCTTGCCAGACCCTGCCCGACCCGGCCAGACCCAGCCGAGCGCCCCTGCCTCGCCGCTTCTTCCCAGCGTTTAAACCTTCCCATGCGAGCCGCCCATACCCGCGAGCACACCCACCCCGGCGAACGTCACATGTCCTAGGAATGGTCATGTGCACCCCGGGGTACAGGTCACCGCCTGTACCCGGGTACTATAGGGGGATATGTGCGAACACCGCCCGCCTATTCGCGGTTGGCGTGGTGTTTCGTTGTGATCAGGCCTGATGCCCCGCCCTACCCGCGGTGCGCATCCGGCGGCAACCATCCAGGGAAGGAATAGTGATGAGCGAGAACCTGGCAGATGCTTTCCTCAACGGCGAGTCGTTGAAGAATGCCCCCGGCCCCTATTTTGGTGAGTACGGCGGGCGGTGGATGCCCGAGTCGCTGATTGCCGCCATGGATGAGCTGGAGGCAACCTTTAACGAGGCGAAGAACGACCCCGAGTTCATTGCTGAGTTCCAGCGTCTTTCTGCTGAGTATTCGAACCGTCCGTCGCTGCTGACTGAGGTTCCGAAGTTCTCTGAGCATGCTGGTGCGCGTGTGTTCCTCAAGCGTGAGGACCTGAACCACACGGGTAGCCACAAGATTAATAACGTGATTGGTCAGGCTCTGCTGGCTAAGCGTATGGGTAAGACCCGTCTGATTGCTGAGACCGGTGCGGGTCAGCACGGTGTTGCGACTGCGACCGCGGCTGCGCTCTTCGGCATGGAGTGCGTGGTCTACATGGGCGAGGAAGACACTGAGCGTCAGTCGCTGAACGTGGCTCGTATGCAGCTGCTGGGCGCGAAGGTGATTGCGGTTCAGAACGGTTCCCGCACCCTCAAGGACGCCATTAATGAGGCGCTGCGCGACTGGGTTTCGAACGTTGAGAACACCCACTACCTGCTGGGTACCGCTGCGGGTGCGCACCCGTTCCCGGCGATGGTGCGTTTCTTCCACGACGCTATCGGTGAGGAGGCGCGCGAGCAGATTCTGGCTGAGACCGGCCGCCTGCCCGATGGTATTGCTGCCTGCGTGGGTGGCGGTTCGAACGCGATTGGTCTGTTCCACGCGTTCTTGGACGATTCTTCGGTTGAGATTTACGGTTTTGAGGCTGGCGGCGACGGCGTGGAGACCGGCCGCCACGCGGCGACCATTACTCTGGGCCGCCCGGGCATGCTGCACGGCGCGATGACCTACCTGATGCAGGATGAGGACGGCCAGACCATTGAGTCCCATTCGATTTCTGCTGGTCTGGATTACCCGGGTGTGGGTCCGGAGCACTCCTACCTGTCCGATATTGGTCGCGTGACCTACGAGCCGGTGACTGATACCGAGGCGATGGACGCTCTGCGTCTGCTCTGCCGCACCGAGGGTATTATCCCGGCGATTGAGTCCTCACACGCTCTGGCGGGCGCGTTGCGCGTGTGCCAACGTTGGGCTGCTGAGGATCCGGAGGCGGCACGCGAGAAGACGATGATTGTCTGCCTGTCGGGCCGCGGCGATAAGGACATGGAGACCGCACTGAAGTGGTTCGGCCTGGGTAAGGCGATTCCGTCCTCGACCCTGATGACCGGTAATAAGGAAGCTGCCGCATCCGCTACACAGAACGCACAGGCTGAAAGTGAGGCTAAGTAATGAGCTACCAGGACGCTATTTCTCAGTCGGCACCTTTTACGGTGCTGGATGGTTCTTTCCCCGCTCCGAATGCGCAGTCGCCTCTGGCGGCTCGTTTGGCTGAGTGCGAGAAGCAGGGCCGTGCGGCGCTGATTGGCTACCTGCCGGTGGGCTTCCCGACCCTGGACGAGTCGATTGACGCGGCGATTGCTCTGGGCAATAACGGCGCGGACATTATTGAGCTGGGCGTGCCTTATTCTGATCCGGTCATGGATGGCCCGGTGATTCAGAAGGCTACCGGCGTGGCGCTGGAGAACGGTTTCAAGCTTCCTCAGCTGTTTGAGGCGGTCCGCCGCATTACCGAGGCGACCGACGCGGTGGTTGTCGTGATGACGTACTGGAACCCGGTTCTGGCGTACGGTGTGAAGAATTTCGCGCGTGATTTGGCGGCTGCCGGCGGTGCGGGCATGATTACCCCGGACCTGGTGCCTGATGAGGCGTCGTCGTGGTTTGAAGCTTCTGATGAGTACGGTCTGGACCGTATTTTCTTGGCTGCTCTGTCTTCTTCGCCGGAGCGTCTGGCGACTATTGCGAAGGCGTCGAGCGGCTTCGTGTACGCCGTGTCGGTGATGGGCGTGACCGGTGCCCGCACCTCCGTGTCGGAGGCGGCTCGCACCCTGGTTGCGGACATTAAGGCTGCCGGTGCGCCTCGTGCGTGCGTGGGTCTGGGCGTTTCGACTCGTGCCCACGTTGAGGAGATCGGCGAGTATGCGGACGGCGTGATTGTCGGTACCGCACTGGTGAAGGCTTTGGCTTCTGGCGGTGTTGAGGCGGTGGCTAAGCTGACCCGTGAGCTGGCGGGGCGTGAAGGCTAATGTCTGATGTGCTGTCGCTGGCGAGCGTGCCGGTAGCTAACGTGCTGGCTTCGATTCCCTCTCCAAGCGTTTCGTACCTGCAGCTGGGCCCGTTCCGTGTGCATTTCTATGCCCTGTGTATTCTTGCGGGTATGGCGGTGTGCTTGTGGCTGGGTTCTCGCCGTTGGAAGGCGGCGGGTGGTACCCCTGAGCGCGTTTTTGACGTGGCGATGTGGGCTATTCCGGCGGGCATTATTGGTGCCCGCGCCTACCACGTGCTGATTACTGACCCGGGTAGCTATTTCGGTCCGAATGTTGCTGATCCGTGGGCTTTCCTGAAGATTTGGGAGGGCGGCATCGGCATTATGGGTGCCGTGTCGGTTGGCGCGTTGGGCGCCTGGTATGGTTGTCGCCGCTACGGCATGAATTTCCCGGCTTTTGCGGATGCGGTAGCGCCGGGTATTCTGCTGGCGCAGGCGTTTGGCCGCTGGGGTAACTGGTTCAACCAGGAGCTGTTCGGCAAGCCGACGACTCTGCCGTGGGGTCTGGAGATTAGCGCGTCGAGCGGTAATTTCCCCTCGCAGTATCCGGCCGGCACGCTGTTCCATCCGACGTTCCTGTACGAGTCGCTGTGGAACCTGCTGGGCGTGGCGTTGTTGCTGTGGCTGAGCCGTAAGGGCGTGCTGAAGCTGGGTCAGACCCTGTGGCTGTACGTGTTCTACTACGGCGTGGGTCGCCTCTTCATTGAGATGTTCTTGCGTATTGATACCTCGGAGATGCTCTGGGGCGTTCGTATTCACGTGTGGACTGCTCTGCTGCTGGTTCTGCTGGGTGCTGCTGGTTTTGTGGTGGCTGGTCGTCGTGCTGTGGCGAAGGCTGCTGCGGGTATTGAGCCGGCTCCTGCAGAGATTGCTCCGAAGCCTGCCGCAGATGAGCCTGCAGATGGCGCTGAAGAGAAGGCATCTGAGAAGGCAGAGCCCGCCGAGGATTCTGACTCTTCGGAGTCTTCGACGAAGGGCTCCTAGCTTTCATCTTCTAGCTCTATCTAAATTTCATAGAAAAACCGCCGGACGGGGGAGCGCCCCTGTCCGGCGGTTTTTTATGCCCGCTATTTGTGCTTGCTGTCTGTTTCTTGCTGGTGGATGTTCTCATGGTGGCATATGCCGGGGCCCTGTACGGATTTAGGCTGTTGAGAAGGCATAATAGAGGTATTGCGTGTGGCGGGTGCCCGCGTAAGGGGCATGAGGCTCCGTGTAAGGAGCATGAGGCTCTTTGAGCGCCCGTCGCGTCTGCGTTTAGAAACACCCACTCAACGTACAGGATTTTTATCGTGAGCTCTTCTGCCGGCGATTCTTCGCGCCCCGTTTCTCCTTCTTCTTGTCCGGGTCTGACCCGTCGTCGTCTTGTGGCTGGTGCGGCGTGGGCTACCCCGGTTGTTGTGGCGTCGTCGGTGATTCCGGCGTATGCGGCTTCTGATGAGGAAGGCGAGTGCACCGGCCCTTACGAGGATTCGACGATGATCACTGCCGGTGATGGCGTGAAGAAGGTTGCCGTGCTGACGGTTCCTGCGGGCGCTAAGCGTATGCGTTTTACCGCTGTGGGTGGTGCTGGCGGCACGAACTACACTGTGGCTGATGCCGGTTCCGGTGCCATGGTGGAGGGTTCTATGGCTGTGCGCGGCGGCCAGACTATTACTCTGACTGCCGGTTCGGGCGGTATCGGTAATGGTGAGCTGAAGCCCGCTGAGGGCGGCGACGGCTACGGCGTGGGCGGCTCCTCGAAGGCTTCTTCGCCGGTTCCCGCGAACGTTGTTTCTGCGATTAATGATTTGACCCGCATTTCTGGCGGTGTGACCGGTCGCGGCGGCATGAGCGCTGTGCTGTATTCGGCGTCCGGCGGTGGTTCCTCCGCTATTGAGGTGGATGGCGTGCCGATGATTGTTGCCGGTGGTGGCGGCGGTGCTGGCGTTCTGGCGTCGTATGCGACGGTTTTGCCGAATCCCGCGAAGGCGGGTGCTGTGCGCCCGACCGCGCACTATTCGCTTGATAGCTCCGGTGGCGAGCACCAGTTCAGCACCGGTGGTGGCGCTGGTTCGGGTGACGGCGACGGTTCGCCCGGTTTTGTTGGTTTCACCTCGTACGAGGCGCAGTCTGATCCGATTCTGATGGTGAACCCGGGTTCGGGTGCCGCCGGTGGTGTGGGCGGTGCTGGCGGTGAGAAGCTGAACCCGCCGACTGTCAATGGTCCGGTGATTGGTTTTTCGAGCACCTCCACCCAGAAGCTGGTGAGCACTGCGACTGCCGGTGCGGCGGGTGCGAGCGGTTTCCGCGCGAAGGGCGCCGATGGTGTGGCGAGCTATTCGTACCAGTGGGATCAGACTCCGGAGGGTACCGATAACCGCCCGTCGAACGCTGGCGAGCTGTTTAACGGCTACCAGTCTGTGGTTTCTGGAGGCGGTGGCGCCGGTTATGGCGGCGGCGGTTCCGGCGCTGCGTTGAGCGTTTCGGCTCGTGTGGTGTCGCAGAAGTGGAATAACGATTCGGCTCGTGCCCGCTATGCGGTGGGTTCGGTGCAGCTGGCTGGCGGTGGCGCTGGCGGCGGTACGTTCATGGATTCTACGGTGCGCATCATGGATCTGGGTTGGGCGTTGAATGCTCCGAATGGTCCGGGTGAGCGCGGCGCCGGCTATATTGAGGTTGCTTTCTGCTTCTAGGCAGCTAAGTCTCATCGGCTAAGAGTTCCTGTGAGCCTGTAGGAATCGTATAGGTGCAGATTGAACCCTTTCTTTAGGGTGGTATGCGCCTCAAACTTAATATTTAAATTTTTTCTGAGTGCCTCCCAAGCCGCTTGTTTGGGAGGCATTCTCATCTTCTGTGTTGTTTCGTCATAGCGTCATATCAACCTTTGGCGGTTTAGCGCATTGGTCGGAATGGACCTTATCGAAAGCTCATCCTTGCTCGTGAGAACGCCTCTATCTAACCCCTCTGTCATATTCGGGGAAGGTCCTTTAGATTGGCGGCTCATCATTTTACGGTGGAAATGTAAAGAATACGCGCGCTCACCCCGCTAGGTTGCACAGCGCAGATTGCAGATTGCGGCTTGAGCGCGGCCACCGATGACTAAGGAGTTTAGGTCATGTGCAAGGAAACCATGAAGGCTGTTGTTGTCCCTGAGAAGGTTGACGGTTCGGTTGTTGTCCGTGAGGTTCCCGTTCCGGCTGTCGGTTACGGCCAGGCGCTCGTGAAGATTGAGTACTCGGGCGTGTGCCACACTGACCTGCACGTGGCTTCCGGTGATTTCGGTGAGGTTCCGGGTCGTATTCTGGGCCACGAGGGCATCGGCCGTGTCGTCAAGGTCGGTGAGGGCGTTGAGTCCCTGAAGGAAGGGGACCGCGTGTCGGTGGCTTGGTTCTTCGAGGGCTGCGGCCACTGTGAGTACTGCACCTCGGGCCGTGAGACCCTGTGCCGTTCGGTGAAGAACGCAGGCTACTCGGTTGATGGCGGCATGAGTGAGTACACCTTGGTGACCGCTGATTACGCTGTGAAGGTTCCCGAGGGCCTTGACCCGGCACAGGCAAGCTCCATTACCTGCGCTGGTGTGACCACCTACAAGGCAATTAAAGAGTCGCTGGTTCGCCCCGGTGAGTGGCTGGTTGCTTACGGTGCGGGCGGTCTGGGCAACCTGGCTGTTCAGTACGCTAAGAAGGTTTTCGGCGCCAAGGTTATCGCTGTTGATATCAACGACGACAAGCTGGCTCTGGCTCGTGAGACCGGCGCTGATTACGTCATCAACGGTCGTGAGGTTGAGGACGTTCCGGCTCGTATTCGCGAGCTGACCGGCGGTGGCGCTCACGCTGCTGTGGTGACCGCGGTATCGAAGGTTGCGTTCAACCAGGCTGTCGAGTCGGTTCGTGCGGGCGGTTCCGTGGTGGCTGTTGGTCTGCCCTCGGAGATGATGGAGCTGTCCATTGTGAAGATTATTCTGGACGGCATCCGCGTGGTGGGCTCCCTGGTGGGTACCCGTCAGGATTTGGCGGAGGCATTCCAGTTCGGTGCTGACGGCATCGTGGTTCCGGTGGTTCAGCTGCGTGAGGTTGACGAGGCACCGGCTGTCTTCGAGGAAATGGCGGCGGGTAAGATTACCGGCCGTATGGTTCTGGACTTCGCTAGCCTCTAAGCTAGCGGATGGGTCGAGGCGCCCGGTAGGGCTTCAAGGTCTCACTCGGCTGGGGTCTTGCCGGTAGTTTCGATGGTTATAGCGCCTAGGGCGCATCCCGTGTGGCGGGGGAGTAGGGGTACTCTTTCTGCTGTGCATACGACGCGGGGTGCGCCTTAGTGTTTTTAACGCGGCGTTTTAAGGTTCCGAGTTTTGAGAGCCGTTATCGTGAGGAGCTGAAAACCTCTGTGAGTACTAGACACCTAAACGTAATATACGCGGGAATTTATTTTTGAAAATATCGGGGAATATCTCAAAATTTTCACAAAATTAGTTCAATATAGCATTTTGTTTGACATCTATAGGCCTCAAAATGCATACTTGTATTGTAAACATTCAACCACTGGTTGAAGCGTAATATTTGCCGAAGAGATAGGTTTCGAACGCCCCTGCACCTACCCTAGATGTAACGGGATATGACGTGTGAAGGTTTCGGCCCTCCTAGATATCGATTCCTTCTCCCAGAACGCCATACCCGGGTGAATTTCAGCATCTTCGTACCGTGCCGTTATTCACCGTTGAGTCCTTAATTCCGGCCAGGCGCCCCTCTAGACACCTTCGGATTGAGGTCTCACCAACGATTAGTGTGGGCCCCACGGACATAGTCAATGGGGACTATGTCCGCCACACTAATCCGGGGCTTTTAGGACACTGCATGACTTCGTGGTGGTTCGCCCGCCACGCTATAAATTTACCTGCCGGCACGGGTAACATAGCCGGGTTCTCTACTCACTCGGTAACCCACCCGCTGCAGAACGCATCTTGATTTTTGTGTTGTTCAGAAGATGCTTCCTGTAGCAAAAGAACGAGGGGCACCTCTGCCAGGTGCCCCTCGTTTTTATATGCGCGTTGCAGTGTTTAGCAGCTGCCGCGCTGTTTAGTAGAGTCCACGCTGCGCGGTCCAGCGGATCGTGCCGCGCTCAAAGTCCATGTAGTACACGCCGTTCGTGTAGGACTCGTCGCCGCGTGCTGCACCGTAGCGAGCGGTATTCTTCTCCCAGTGCTTGAAGATTGCGCCGTTACCGTTGGTCTCGTACGCACCGTATGCATCCGACCAGAGCAGCACCTTGCCGGAGGCGAATCGCACCTGAGCACCCGTGGAAGTGGCGGTTTCGTCGGTCACCGGTGCACCCCAGGTGCCGCCGGTGTGCAGGAAACGGTGGTAGAACGCGCCGCCGGTGTGCAGGCGGTGGGTGCCGGTCTGTGCGGACCACACGTAGGTGGTGCTGCCGGTGAATTCCTGCTTGATGATGCCGTTGCCCAGATTCTGCTCATCAGTGGTGGGCGCGCCCTTCATGCCTGCCTTGCGCCAGGTTGCATAGATGGCGCCGCGCTCGTTGAGGATGTGGGTTCCGTATGCGTTGGACCAGTAGCCACCCTCACCGTTGGCGAAGGAGACCGCGATGGTGTCGGAGCGGGTTTCTTCGTTGGTGGTTAGACCGCGGAATCGTGCAATATCAGAGCGGAACTTCTGATCCAGGCCGCCGTTGGTGACTAGCCAGTGCGAGCCGTGGGAGTTCGTCCAGTAGATAGTCTTACCGTTGGTGAACTTCTGCGCGTACACGCCGTTGGTCAGGGTGTACTCGGTACCGATCGGGTTGCCGTAGAAGGAGCGGTTTTCATTCCAGTAGCTGCCGATGCCGGTGCGAATATCAATGGAGCCGGTCGCGGTGGTCACCACGTTAGAATCCTGAGCGGTGCGATCTTCTGCCGCACGGTCTTCCACAGCGCGGTCCTGGCCGTTCGACCAGTTGCGGTGCACAGCCTTCGGGTTCTTCGCCAGAACCTTCAGATCGTTCACGGTGCCGGGGAAGAAGTTCGAGTCACCCACGAACGGGCCCGAATCGGTGAACTGCCAAATGTCGTAGCCGCTCCAACCTGCAGGGATAGCGCCGACCACGGTGGAGTAGCTCGCCAGGTGCAGCGGCAGGGTGCCGAACTGCTGCGAACCCACGCACTGCGACCACCAGGAGGTTGCGGTGTACACCATCGGGTCGCGACCAGTCAGCGAACGGTAGGTGTCCACGAAGTCGCGGGTCCAGGCGGTCAGCTGCGCCGGGGTCATGTTGTAGCAGGTGTTGCCGTAGGCGGGGTAGGGGTTGAACTCGATGTCCAGCAGGCCGGGCAGGGTCTTGCCGTCGGCAGTCCACGCGCCACCATTCTGCACGAAGTAGCGTGCCTGATCGGCACCCGAGGAGGTGCGGGGGTTTGCGAAGTGGTAGGCGCCGCGCACCATGCCGACCTGTGCCGAACCGTTGTACTGCTGACCGAAGTAGGGGTTGGCGTAGTAGCCGCCCTCGGTTGCCTTCACGTAGGCGAAGCGGGAACCTGCGGCGTAGGCGCTCGCCCAGTCCACGTTCTGCTGGTGCGAAGAGACATCCATGCCGAGGGTGCCGCCGGAGGGGGTCCATGCGGAGCGGCCCTGTGCCAGCGCTTGACCGGGTGCCAGTGCCTGACCGGCTGCCGGAGCTCGACCAGCTCCCAGACCCTGCGCGGAGCTCTGGGTCGCGGAAATACCGCTCAGGGTCGCGGTGGAAGCGGGGGAGGTGGCGCCGGTTCGCGCGTTGGCGGTGCCCAGGCGTTCGCGCTCGCCCGCACCCATGGCGGGGTTGGAGCGTTCGACCAGGGATGCATCCGGGGCGGGGGCGTAGGTGAGCTCCTCGTAGGATGCGTTGGGGTTGACCTCTGTGGCTGCGCTCGCGCTGGGGGCGGCGAAGGCTGCGGGAACGGAGGTGAGGGATGCGGCGACGAGGGAGAGTGCACCTGCGGACGCCATGATGGAGCGGGCTGCCGCGGAGCGTGCGGCAGTCTGGAGTTTCTTCATAGATTTTGCCTGTGTTTGAGAGGTGGATGTGTCGATGTGGCCCTGTGTGGGGGCTTCTGACACGAGTGAATATGTGGGGTAGTTGAAGTGATGTGTGTGTCGGCTGCCGGGTATGTCAAGCGGCTGACACAGCTAACAGCGTACGGTACCTGCACCGATGTGCGCAATGATTTGGGGTGTCATTCTGGCGGCATATCTTTCGCAGAGTGCACAGTAACCTAGAATCTTTGGGGTGCCTGTTTTACTTTGTGGCTTGTTGGTGCATTTATTGGCTCAAGTTTTTGGGACAAAATTTTAGGCACGCGACACGCCGGGGCGTTGCGAATTTCACTCTGTGGACTGCTGTATTGGGGTGTTGCTGTGTCGGTTCGTTGTTCAGGGTGGGCCGCAGCATCTAGAGCTACGTTGCCGGGATGCAGTCGGGTGCTGATGCGCCGGGCGGTGCCTCTTGCGACTTTTGAGTCGGCTTTTGGGCATAAGGAAAGGGGTGGGCCGCACACACAAAGACCCACCCCTCATGTTCCGGGTACTGTATTTGGCGCGGCCTCGCACCGGTACCCGGAGTTTCATGGTCGATGCAGGAGAGATGAAGAGTCATCGACCACGTATATGGTGCCTGTTGGCACGTTTTTCTCGGCTCTTCCCGCCCGCTCTTTCAGGTTCTGGTGTCCGGCTGAAAGATCGGGAGGGAAGAGGCGAAAGTTTATTTTTCCTCGAATTTTTTAAAATTTCGAGGGCTTAGAGGAACTTGGCGATGTCCTCGACCAGCGGCTTGAGGGTCTCGCGGTCGATGTACTCAGCCTTGCCGGTCTTGTAGCATTCGAGCATCTGCTTGATGCCCTCGTTGGGGTTCGGGTTGGCCATGAGCCATGCGCGGACCGGGCCCTTCAGAGCAGTCTTGTGAGCCAGCGAAATCTTGTCAAAGTCGATACCGCCACGCAGGTGGTAGACGGGGCGACCTTCGGTCAGCTCGGGGGTGTAGCTCTTGGCGACGGCCTTGTCCAGCAGCTTCTTCGAGTACTCACCGGTGAAGGAGACGGTGAAGAAGGCGGTGCGGTTCTTCTTGGGCGCAATAATCGGCAGAATCTTCTTGCGAAGTGCCGGTGCGCCGTTGAGGAATCCACCGTAGTCGCTGCCGGCAATGACGAAAGCATCGAATGCCTCTGCCTGCTCGGGGGTGACCTTGGAGGCGGGGACAGTCTCAACTTCGGGAGCCTGCGGGAGCGCACGCAGATCTTCTGCCAGCCAGGTGGCGTACTGTTCGGTGTAGCCGTAGGTGGAGCCGAAGATAATCAGCACGCGAGTAGTCATCTGTGAACCTTCCAGATATATTTCGCATTTCAAATACTAATTATGGGTTCCAATATAGGCTAGGCGCGCGAAAATGTGAAATCGCCTAGCTCTTGGATGCCCTATCTATCTTCTCATAGCCCACTCTGAGTGTCTCTATGTTTTTGAAATATGCTCGAACGTTCTCGAGTGCGACTAAATATTGTGCAGTGCTGGCTATCTATGGGTAAAAAGTACCCTAATTTACTTTCCGGGCGAGGCGGGGGTGGTGGGGGTGAAAACCGGCTTTCTGTGGTGTACTCGATGGGGAAGGGGCGATATTTAAAATGCGACGTGAAACACAATTTCTTCGGTGGAAAGAGTTGGGAGAAACATACCCAAGAGGGCGCAAAACCCCTATAATTGAGAAAGAGTCCCACGCATCCGGCATGTGGTTACTTGTTAGAACACGTGGGAATAATTGGGAATTTGACGTTAGTCTTCCCCGGAAAATCAGTGTGACCCCTGAGGGGTCACACAAAACAACACACAAAGGTTAGGTACATGAGGCGCGCAAAAATCGTTGCAACCATCGGTCCGGCAATCGAGTCCCCCGAGAAGATCTCCGAGGCAATCAAGGCTGGCCTGAACGTCGCCCGTCTGAACATGAGCCACGGTGACCACGCCGAGCACCAGGCACGCTATGACACCATCCGTGAAGAGTCTGCAAAGCTCGGTAAGGACGTTGCTATCCTCGCCGACCTGCAGGGCCCCAAGATTCGCCTTGAGCGTTTCGCAAACGGCAAGGAATACCTTGAGCCCGGCGCAGACTTCACCATCACTTCCGAAGACGTTGAAGGTACCGCAGAAATCTGTGGCACCACCTACAAGGGTCTGCCCGGCGACGTAAAGCTCGGCGACAAGCTCCTGCTCGACGACGGTAAGATCCGCCTCGAAGCTATTGAGGTAACCCCCACCCGTGTTCGCACCCGCGTGGTCGTCGGTGGCCCCATCTCCAACAACAAGGGCATCAACCTGCCCGGCGCAGCAGTCTCCCTGCCCGCGCTGACCGAGAAGGACGCAAACGACCTGCGCTTCGCACTGAAGATGGGTGCAGACATCATTGCACTCTCCTTCGTCCGTACCGGTGCAGACGTTGACCCCGTCCACAAGATCATGGAAGAAGAGGGTATCCGCGTACCCGTCATCGCCAAGATCGAGAAGCCCCAGGCAGTTGAGAACCTGCAGGACATCATCGACAAGTTCGACGGCATCATGGTCGCTCGTGGTGACCTCGGTGTTGAGCTGCCCTTCTCCGAGGTTCCCCTCGTCCAGAAGAAGGCTATCGACATGGCACGCCGCTGGGCAAAGCCCGTCATCGTGGCAACCCAGGTGCTCGAGTCCATGACCGACAACCCCGTCCCCACCCGTGCAGAGGTTTCTGACTGCGCTAACGCAATCCTCGACGGTGCAGACGCTGTGATGCTCTCCGGTGAGACCTCGGTCGGTAAGTACCCGATCCTGACCCTGCAGGCTATGGCTGCAATCGTTCAGGATACCGAAAAGGGCGGCCTGTACCGCGTGCCCGAGCTGGACCGCAAGCCCCGCACCCGCGGTGGCGCAATCACCCGCGCAGCAGTGAACATCGCTGACCAGCTGGACGCAAAGCTCATCGTTACTTTCACCCAGTCCGGTGACTCTGCACGTCGTCTGGCACGTCTGCGTCCCGAGACCCCGATTGTTGCGTTCACCACCAGCTCGAAGGTTCGCTCCTTCCTGTCCATGCTGTGGGGTGTTGACGCTGAGCAGGTTGAGATGATCACCGATCAGGAAGGTCTGTTCCATTTCGTGGACGAGTACCTGCTGAAGAACGGTCTGGCAGAAGCTGGCGACCTGGTCGTCGTTGCTGCCGGTGCTCCCGCAGGCCGCGCAGGTACCACCAACATGGTTCAGGTACACCGCGTCCACGGTGCTGAGGGCGAGCGCGAGGCTCTGCGTCCTTACGAGGAGGACGAGGTCAAGCGCTAAGCCGCTCACCAATCTTTTTCGATGTGTAGCTGAGGGTAATCCTCAGCCTGCACGCTAGGTATATAGAACCGCCGCCCGGTCGTGAACTCTCACGGCCGGGCGGCGGTTTCTTACGTCTTTAGCTTTATTGTGTCTTTATCTTTCTTGTGCCTTTATTGTTGCCGCATCCGATGTGCGGGTGGGGTACAGAAGCGGATACAGAAAAGCGGCGGGAAAGCTTCAAGCTTTCCCGCCGCTTTTGCGTTGGTGCCCGAGGTGGGACTCGAACCCACACTCCGAAGAACCTGATTTTGAGTCAGGCGCGTCTGCCAATTCCGCCACTCGGGCGTATCACGCATTTGTGCGTAACACCTTTAGAATTCTAACCCAGGCTGTCTAGAAAATCTAATCTATCTGACGTGTTGAGCAACCTGAGGCGGGGTGCGGAACATTTGCTGAGGGTTTCTGTTGCGCCTCTACACGGGGATGTCTGGTACCTGCCGCGCATTTGCTGAGGGGTGCGGGAGGGGATGTTGAGTGTAAATCCTGAGCGTAAATCCTGAGCTCAGGGTGAACCGGCGCCACTTATCCACAGGCGGAGGCGGGGGAGAAAGCGCGTATCCTGTATCCTTAAAGACTGACTAACCATCCCCGTTCGCCTTCGCGGCTGGGGGCCACCTCAACGTTAAGAAAGTGATCACGGCTCGTGTTCAATTCTCTCTCCGACCGCTTGACGGCAACTTTTAAGAACCTGCGCGGCAAGGGCCGCCTCTCCGAGGCAGACATTGATGCAACCGTCCGCGAAATCCGCCGCGCCCTGCTCGACGCTGACGTCGCCGTCCCCGTGGTCCGCGAATTTACCGCCCACGTGAAGGAACGCGCTCTTGGTGCGGAAGTTTCCGAGGCGCTGAACCCCTCCCAGCAGATCGTCAAGATTGTGAACGAGGAGCTGGTGAGCATCCTCGGCGGTTCGACCCGCCGCATCAACATGGCGAAGAGCGGCCCGACCATCATCATGCTGGCGGGTCTGCAGGGTGCCGGTAAGACCACCCTGGCGGGCAAGCTGGCTCACTGGCTGAAGGGCCAGGGCCACACCCCGATGCTGATTGCATCCGACCTGCAGCGCCCCAATGCGGTGACCCAGCTGAAGGTTGTTGGTGAGCGTGCGGGCGTGCCCGTGTACGCGCCGCACCCCGGTGTGACCAGCGAGTTTGACGTACCCACCGGCGATCCCGTGCAGGTGGCGCGTGACGGTGTGGCTGAGGCTCGCGCTAAGCTGCACGACGTGGTGATTGTCGATACCGCGGGTCGTCTGGGTGTTGACGCTGAGCTCATGCAGCAGGCACGTAACATTCGTGACGCTATTGAACCGAACGAAGTTCTGTTCGTCATCGATGCGATGATCGGTCAGGACGCCGTGAACACCGCTAACGCCTTCAACGAGGGTGTGGACTTCACCGGTGTGGTCCTGTCTAAGCTTGATGGTGACGCCCGCGGTGGTGCAGCGCTGTCGGTGGCTTCGGTGACCGGCAAGCCGATTATGTTCGCGTCCACCGGTGAGAACGTCACTGACTTTGAGCAGTTCCACCCGGACCGTATGGCAAGCCGCATCCTGGATATGGGTGACATCCTGACTCTGATTGAGCAGGCTGAAGCTCAGTGGGATAAGGCTGAAGCCGACCGCATGGCGAAGAAGTTCATCGATCAGGAAGACTTCACTTTTGAGGACTTCCTGGCTCAGATGCAGCAGATTCGTAAGCTTGGTTCCATGAAGAAGCTGCTCATGATGATGCCCGGTGCGGCTCAGATGCGTCAGCAGCTTGAAGCGTTTGATGAGCGCGAGATTGACCGCGTGGAGGCGATTGTTCGCTCCATGACCCCGCATGAGCGTGTGGCTCCGCGCATCATTAACGGTTCTCGCCGTGCCCGTATTGCTAAGGGCGCGGGTGTGACTGTGTCTGAGGTGAACCAGCTGATGGAGCGTTTCGCTCAGGCTCAGAAGATGATGAAGAAGCTCGCTTCGGGCAAGATGCCCGGCATGCCCGGTGGTATGCAGATGCCCGGCATGGCGGCTGCGGCCGGTGGCGCTCGTAAGAACGCGAAGAACAACAAGAAGAAGAAGGCTCGCTCCGGCAACCCGCAGAAGCGTGCGGCGCAGGAGGCGGCAGCAGCCAAGGCGCAGCAGGCTCGCGCCGGTGCTGCATTCGGTCAGCAGGCTCAGAACCAGGAGATGGATCTGTCCAGCATGAACCTGCCGAAGGGCTTCGAGAAGTTCCTGCAGTAAGAGCAAATATGAGCCCGGTAAGGGGTGGTACGGGTGCGCACGTGGTGACGGGCGCACCCGTACCGGTATGGTGCCCGGTTTGGGTGCATGAATGGGTGTGAAGGGAAGGTATCAATGGCTCAGAACGAGCAGAACTGGGATCGAGAGAACGCGGATGATCAGCTGAATGAGCAGGTCACGCCGTGGTCTCAGCGCGCCTTCGCTGATGATGCTGTAGAGGACCCTGCCGGCGCATCTGCCGCTGAGTTTGTAGAGGAGCCTGCATGCGAGTTCTCGGAAGACCTCGTGGGCGATTTCGACGATGATTCGAGCATCCTTCCCGGGTACACTCCCGTCTGGGCGCGTATTGCCCTCGAGTACGGTGAGCACTCCGCCGAACTGGCTGGCGACCTCGTCTACTCGAGCGAGAGCGACGACCCCGCAGTCGACGACGTTGCCGCAACCATTCTGAACCTGATTCGTGAAGCCCGCAGCATGCACGATGAGGTGAAGGCGGAAGATCCCGATAAGCAGCGCGCCTGGAACGACCGCACGAAGGTTGACCGCCTCGCCGCCGCCCTGGAGAGCGAAGAGTGGACCGTCGATAAGCTCACCGACATGTGGGACGGTGCCCCCGCGCCCGCCGGTAGCGGTGAGTCGGATAGCCCCGAGTACCTGCGCGCCCAGGATGAGGAGCGCACCGCCGAGAAGCAGCGCAATGAGCGCATCGAGCAGACCATGGAGCTGGAGGAGACGATTCAGCGCCGCCGCATCATGGCTCGTTCCACCACCGATGAGGAGCTGATTGCCGCCCTCATTGAGGCGACTGCCGCCTCCCCGGAGCTGATTGCCTACGAGATGGGGGAGCATCAGGTGCAGCTCTACGTGCTGTGCGCCGTGGATGATGAGGGCTACATGAACGTGCTGGAGGTCGCTGACGGCCACCTGCACGTGGGTACCCCCGTTGAGGATTACGTGGCGCAGCTGGTGGATCAGCTGCCGGTTACTGGTGCCGCCCTTGAGGGTGAGGCGACCGTGTGGGAGGAGCTTCCCGGTGGTCAGGGTGAGCTGGAGTTCCTGGTGGACGGTGACGCCGCCATGCTCGTTGACCTGCCCATTGACATGATTACCGGGCTTCTTTTGGCGTACCTTCCTGCCGGTACCCGGCAGGTTGTTGCCGCGCCGGCGGGGGAGTGGACCCTCATTTCTGCCGACCCGGTGGATCTGATGGCACTGCTGGGCCTGCTGAACTGCAACGCCCTGATTGCTGAGGGTAACGCGAACCAGCAGCACCTGGTGGTCTATGAGGAGCCCGCCCGCGAACCCTACTCGGATGAGGAGTGGTACCTGGAGGCGTTCGGTGAACCCTACGAGAATATCGTGGAGGAGTTCACCTGGCAGCGTGTGCCTAAGCGCCTGAACCGTGCCCTCAGCCGTGAGGAAGTCGCACGTTTTGGCGGCGTGTTGGAGGATCTGCTGTCGGAGCTTCCCGGTAGCGCCCCGGAGCTTTCGGGTTCGAAGATTTTCGGTTCCGATGAGGAAGAAATCGAGCAGGGCATCGCTAATGTCATGGCGATGTTTGGTGTGGAGGCTGATTCCATTACCGGCCGCCGCCTGAACGCGTACCTGCGCGATACGAGCAATATCCTGGCGCTGGAGTCGGTGCTGCAGCTGCTGGATGTTCCCACGGAGCTGGCGCTGGTTCCGACCACCGGTTTTGATGTGGCGTCGATTAGCACGTCTCGCGTGTTCGGCAACGAGGATGAGGAGCTCGCGCAATCCGCCGATGCGACCGAATCTATTGATGCTGAGGCTACCTTCTCCGAGAGTACTCCCGCCGAGGATGCTTCTTTTGACGATGAGGAGATTGAACCCTACCCGGGCGGCTACACCTCGCCCCTGGACCGTAGCTACCGCCTGGTGGCGACCGGCCGCCGCGTGACCCTCTCCGAGTGGATGGACGCTCTCAACAACGCGCACATCCCCTACGAGTACACGCACATGGGTTCGCCGGAGGGTTCTGCGCCGGATTCCTTCGTGGAGACCGAAGAGGGCTACCTGTCTCTTGACAGCGCCCTGCACGAGGCTGACTCTTCGCCTACCGAGGAGCAGGCATCGCACGAGGCAAAGGTAAGCCAGCAGGCTCCCGAGCCTTCTGCCGCGCTCGCACCTCAGAACGAAGCCGCCCCGAGCGTTGAGACCGTGCCCGATGCTTCCTCAAGCTCTGCAGATCAGAGTCCTGCACCCCAGGCCCCCGCACCGCAGAGCACCTCCGCTCAGGGCTCTTCCGCTCAGAGTCCCGCGCCTCGTTCGCGCCGCAAGCGCCTGACCCCGGAGCAGATTCGTGCGAAGACCCGCCGTGTGGGTCTTGTCCTGGGTGCGGATGTGACGGCTCAGAGCGCTATCGCTCTGACCTTGGCGAATGTGGCGCGCCGCCGCCGTGCTCAGGGTAAGGCGAGCCGTAAGTTCTCGGTGGCGGCAGCACTCTTCGCCCTGAACGCTACGGTTGAGTCGGCTCTGATTCCGACGGTTCTGCGTTCATTTGAGCAGACTCAGATGAAGAAGCATGCCCGCCCGGTGGCGGATGCTGAGTTGGTGCATCCGGGTGACACCGCAGGGGAGCAGCCCTCGACCAAGAAGCGCACTCTGATTGATGATTTGCGTGAGGGCCACTACCGCACGGTGGAGGATGCCGCCCCGTCCACGGAGCAGGCACCCTCTGGACTGCATGAGCGTGCCCTGGGTATAGTGCGTAGCATCAGGCAGCGCGCTGCGAAGAAAACCGACCGCTAAAGGAAAGAAGCCATGAAGGATTCCTATCTGAGCGATGAAGAGCTGAAGGCTTTTATCGCGACCCTGCCTACGCGCCGTTTGGCGGCGGGCGCGCTGATTCGTAATGAGCGCGGCGAGATGCTGCTGGTGAAGCCGAACTATAAGGACGGCTGGATTCTTCCCGGCGGCACCGTGGAGGCTGGCGAGGCGCCCAAGCCCGGTTGTGAGCGTGAGATTGTGGAGGAGCTGGGCCTGGATGTGAAGCTGGGTCGTGTGTTGCTGATTTTCCACGGCTTGTCGCTGGGTGTGTGGGGCGATTCGACCTACTACATGTATGACGGCGGCGTGATTGCGGCGGATACGAAGATTACCCTGCAGGATGCTGAGCTGGTGACCTATGAGTGGGTTGCTCCGGAGAACCTGGAAGGCTACGTGCGTCCGTCGATGGTGGAGCGTCTGCGTGAGTGCTACCGCGCCCTGGAGACGGGGGAGACTCTGGAGATGAGCAACCTCGACTAGCGGCCGGGCGCATCACTGGGCACAGAACGCTGTTACAGAACGCTGTTTAAAAGTGATGTTCGGTGCCTGCGGCAATTATTTTTCCGTGTCGCTAGCTTAAAATCTTGGGCTCTGATACCCTAGCTGAGTACCCGGCGACGCGCGACCCCTCTCTTCGCGCGCCGTTGTGTCCATAGAGGCGCCGTGAATGGCCCGCCCCACGGGTGCTGAACCGCGTGCCTCGCACCAAATTATGAAACAGGAGTAACCACTAAAGTGGCTGTTAAGATTCGTCTCAAGCGTATGGGTAAGATCCGCGATCCTCGTTACCGCGTCGTGATCGCTGATTCGCGCGTCAAGCGCGACGGTAAGACCATCGAAGAGATCGGTATTTACCACCCGACCGAGCACCCCTCGCGTATCGAGATCAACTCTGAGCGTGCTCAGTACTGGCTCTCCGTCGGCGCACAGCCGACCGAGCAGGTTCTGGCTCTGCTGAAGCTCTCGGGCGACTGGGCTGCATTCAAGGGCGAGAAGGCAGAGTCCAAGGTTCTGCCCGTCGAGGCTAAGGCTGAGTTCGTTGTTCCCGAAAAGGGTTCCGTGATCCTGCCCGAGGCTATCACCCCCAAGGCTGAGAAGGCTGAAGAGGCTGCTGAGGAAGCAGCACCCGAGGCTGAGGCTGAGGAAGCAGCTGAGTAATTATGTTGGCTGACGCACTCGAACACCTGGTTCGAGGGATTGTCGATCGTCCGGAGGACGTGAAGGTGCGCCTGCGCACTCAGCGTCACCGTGAAACCCTTGAGGTTCGTGTGCATCCGGATGACCTGGGCCGAGTTATCGGCAGGTCTGGTCGTACCGCCAAGAGCATCCGTCTGGTGATGGACGCTATTTCTGATGGCGAGCCGATGCGTATCGACATTATCGACACCGACAAAAAGCGACGCTAGCTCGTAAACGCTTGAAGCCCCCGCTCCCGGAATTTTTCCGGAAGGCGGGGGCTTTCGCGTACCCGAGTCCCGGTGGTAGTGCGGGCGGCAGAATGCGCCCGTCCTAAGTGCCCGGTAGAATAGTGGGAGCCGTGCACGTGCACGGCGTAGGTTTTTAGCTTGTATCCAGCGGAGGAAAATTATGCAGGTTGTGGTGGCTCGTATCGGTAAGCCTCACGGTATTCGTGGTGAGGTGACGGTTCAGCTCTTTACTGATGCCCCGCAGGAGCGTTTTGCCCGCGGCGAGGTGCTCGGTATCGAGAATTTCAAGCCCGGCTCTGCTGCCGCTTCTGTGGCGCCCACCGGTGAGCTGACGGTTGCCGGTGCCCGCTGGAACAAGAAGATTCTGGTGGTCCGTTTTGATGAGGTGACTACCCGCAACCAGGCTGAGGAGCTGCGCGGTAGCCGCCTGGTCTACGAGGTTCCCGAGGATGAGGGCGACGAAGAGGGCTTCTACGAGCAGGAGCTGGTGAACCTGCCCGTGTACCTGCTCGCGGACGTGCCCGAGGGTGAGAGCCCCGTGGATAATCCGGCTGTGGGTAAGCCGCTGGGCAAGGTGACCGGTCTGCAGACCATGCCGGTTCAGGATTTGCTGCTGATTAAGCTGGCTCGTTCGCCGCGTCTTGCCTCCGGCGCGGGTGAAGAGATCATGATTCCTTTTGTTGAGGAGATTGTGCCTGAGGTGGTTCCCCCGACCGAGGATGAGCCCGGCTTTGTGCTGCTGACCCCTCCGGCGGGTTTGATTGACCTGGTCGAGGACGCTGAGCAGGATTCTGCGCAGGCGACTGAGCAGGCGGGGGAGTAGTCCGTGCGCTACGATGTGGTCACGATTTTCCCCGAATACCTGGAGCCGCTGAAGCTGTCCCTGCTGGGGAAGGCTCGTGAGAAGGGTCTGGTAGATCTGCACCTGCACGATCTGCGTGAGTACACGTTTGACCGTCACCGCACGGTGGATGACACCCCGTACGGCGGTGGTGCTGGCATGGTGATGAAGGCGGAGCCGTGGGGTTTGGCGCTGGATGAGGTGCTTGCCGCCTCCCCTCTGAACGCTTCCGAAGACTCTACTGAGGGTGCCAAGTCTGAGGGCACTGAGCCCGCCGCTGATACCCGCCCGTTGCTGATTGTCCCGTCCCCGGCGGGTGCCGTTTTCGATCAGGCGATGGCGTATGAGCTGGCGGAGGAGAAGCATATTGTCTTCGCTCCGGCGCGCTACGAGGGCATTGACGAGCGTGTGCTGGACTGGGCGCAGGAGAGCTTCCGCGTGATGCCCGTGTCCCTGGGCGATTACGTGCTCTACGGTGGCGAGGTTGCGGTCATGGCGATGATTGAGGCTATCACCCGCCTGATTCCGGGCGCGATGGGTAACCCCGCCTCCCTGGAGGAGGAATCGCATACGGGTGGTCTGCTGGAGTATCCGGTGTACACGAAGCCCGCGGTGTGGCGTGACCGTGAGGTGCCGGAGGTGCTGCTGTCGGGTAATCACGGTGCGATTGCGCGTTGGCGTCGTGACCGTCAGATTGAGCGTACCCTGGAGCGCCGCCCGGATCTGCTGGAGGCGTACCCGGTGGAGCAGTGGGATAAGAAGGATCGCCGCTTCTTGGCTGAGCGCGGGGTGCATTTTGCGAACCCGGCGAAGGCGGCTCAGAAGAAGGCGAAGAAGAACCCCGCGCCGCAGGCTGATAGCGCGGCTCAGGCGGCACAGCCTGATACTGCACAGTCTAATACCGTGCAGCCTAATACCGTGCAGACCCAGCCGGAATCCTAAGCTTCGAACGGGTGCCTGTGGGTGCCTCGTGATTCTCTGAATGGGGGTTAGCGTCATATAACTGTTAGTTGGCGCTAACCCCTATTTTTTGTGCCCGCGACCCGTTATTCTGAGGTTAACCTCGCTAAGAACATAGCTCACCTATAGCTGGTGCGAGGTTATAACCCGCTTTCATCGTTGAAAGCACGTACTCAACAGAAGGAGGACACATGTCCGTTGTTAAGGTTCACCGTTTGGCTGTCGTTGGCGACAACCGTGCTGAGCTGGAGAAGCGCTTCGCCGCTGCCCGCCACATCGCTGACTCTTTCCCCGGCTTTGAGGGTTTTGAGCTGTGGCGCCCCCTGGATGAGGGCGGCGACTATTTCGTGGTGACCCGCTGGGTTGATGAGGCAAGCCATGATGCGTACGCGGCGGCTCGTCGTGAGCGTGACCCGAATACTGTTGTTTCTCACGCTGATGGCACCATGAGCTTCGAGAAGGTGGAGTTCAGCGACTAACGGGTCGCGGCGAGTAACCGGTCACTCTGGGGAATTAATAGGTAAACCCCATCGGTAATCGCTCTGAGTAGGGGTTTATCTCATTTTTATCTCAAATAGTGAGGGGCCGCACTAACTTTTCTGTATATTGCTTTAAGTGGGTATTAGCCCATGTGGAGGCAAAATAAGGAGGGTTTAGGGCGGCCCCTCCTTGATTTTTCGGGGCTTAAAATCCGCAGGTATTTCGCTGTGATTGGATATGTGGGTTCGGCACTATAAAACACCTGAAATACGCTCAATAGGAACCGGTGGAATACCTCAATCAAAAAGTGACACCAGGGTGCAAAAAGGTTATTATTGTTCCCGAGAGCACGCTTCGCCCGAGTCGGTAGTTCGGGCGGGGACAGCGATCCCCTCTCAGCTGCATCGCATGACGTAGCTGAGTCACTCAAGGGAATATTCAGTGCACCCAGGTCAGCGCCTCCTCTGCATAGGAGGTCTGGCAAGGGTGCCGACTCAACTATCACGTATTCACACATGTGGTGCATGGTACTAAACCCCGCAATATATGGGATGGGAGCTTGGTGGTTCGAGCGTTCATTGTGGTTGATGACCCTCCTAACCGTGGATAGGAAAGTGCTTTGCAAAGCGGGTGAGCAAGCCGGTGGTCCGGACCGGTGCTCACCCGCTCCGCTGTTAAACGTTGCCTTTGGTAAGTCGTTCCTTCTATGCTCGTCATGTTTCTCTGTCTAGTGCTTTTCGGGTACCGGGCGCTCGCGGAACTCGATGGGTCGCTTCGCCTTGGGTAGCGAGTACATGACGCGCAGGTACGCATCCTCCACCAGCTCTTCTAGTACCCGCTCGGTTATGCCTTCGCCGGCGCCCACGGAAATCCAGTGCCGCTTATTCATGTGCCATGCCGGGATGATGCTCGGGTAGATACGCCGCAGCACCTCGGATTCTTCCGGGTCGGTTTTGAGGTTCACGATGGGGTAGCTGATGCCCTCCGTGTACATGGCAAAGATCTTGCCGCCCACCCGGTACACCGTGTGCTCGGGCCCGAACGGCTGATCGCGCGTTGCCAGCGGCATGGCGAGCGCGAGGCAGTCAACGGCATGTGCGAGGTCTTCGGGCGCCAGAAGTTTGGGGGAGGAGTTTGTGCTCATAGCTTCGAGTCTAGTACCCGCGTGGTACTTCGCATAGCATGCAACCTAAAACTCTCGTACCCTCAGCCGAATCCACGCTAAAATAGGTAACTATGGCTGAATTTATTTATCAGATGATCAAGGCCCGCAAGACTGTGGGCGACAAGGTCATCCTTAACGACGTGACGATGTCGTTCTTCCCCGGCGCCAAGATCGGTATGGTTGGCCCGAACGGTGCGGGTAAGTCGACCATCCTGAAGATCATGGCTGGCCTCGACCAGCCCTCCAACGGTGAGGCACGCCTGACCGCAGGCTACACCGTGGGTATCCTCATGCAGGAGCCGCCGCTGAACGAAGAGAAGACCGTTCTGGGCAACGTTGAAGAAGGCGTGGGCGAAATCAAGTCCAAGCTGGACCGCTTCAACGAAATCTCCGCCCTCATGGCTGAGCCCGACGCTGACTTCGACGCCCTCATGGAAGAAATGGGTCAGCTGCAGGAAGCTATCGATGCCGCCAACGCATGGGACCTCGACTCCCAGCTGGAGCAGGCAATGGAGGCGCTACGCTGCCCGCCCGCTGACATGCCCGTCACCCACCTCTCCGGTGGTGAGCGCCGCCGCGTGGCACTGTGCAAGCTGCTGCTGCAGAAGCCTGACCTGCTGCTGCTCGACGAGCCCACCAACCACCTGGACGCAGAGTCCGTGCTCTGGCTGGAGCAGCACCTGCAGTCCTACGAGGGTGCCGTCATCGCGATTACCCACGACCGTTACTTCCTCGACCACGTGGCAGAATGGATCGCCGAGGTTGACCGCGGTAACCTGTACCCCTACGAGGGCAACTACTCCACCTACCTGGAGAAGAAGCGCGCCCGCCTCGAAGTTCAGGGCAAGAAGGACGCTAAGCTCGCTAAGCGCCTGAGCGAGGAACTGGACTGGGTCCGCTCCAACGCTAAGGGCCGCCAGGCTAAGTCGAAGGCTCGTCTGGCACGCTACGAGGAGATGGCTGCGGAGGCTGAGAAGACCCGCAAGCTTGACTTCGAAGAGATTCAGATTCCTCCGGGACCCCGCCTGGGTAACGTCGTTATTGAGGCTGAGAACCTGCAGAAGGGCTTCGACGGTCGCTCCCTGATTAACGGCCTGTCCTTCTCCCTGCCCCGTAACGGCATCGTGGGTGTGATTGGTCCTAACGGTGTGGGTAAGTCCACCCTGTTCAAGACCATCGTTGGCCTGGAGCCCCTGGACGGCGGCGAGCTGAAGGTCGGCGAGACCGTGAAGATCTCGTACGTTGACCAGAACCGCGCGAACATCGACCCGGAGAAGAGCCTCTGGGAGGTCGTCTCTGACGGTCTGGACTACATCCAGGTTGGCAACGTTGAAATGCCTTCGCGTGCGTACGTTTCCGCGTTCGGCTTCAAGGGCCCGGACCAGCAGAAGAAGGCGGGTGTGCTCTCCGGTGGTGAGCGTAACCGTCTGAACCTGGCGCTGACCCTCAAGCAGGGCGGTAACCTGCTGCTGCTCGATGAGCCCACTAACGACCTGGACGTTGAGACCCTCGCATCCCTGGAAAATGCGCTGCTGGAATTCCCCGGCTGTGCAGTGGTCGTCTCTCACGACCGTTGGTTCCTGGACCGCGTGGCAACCCACATCCTGGCGTGGGAGGGCACCGATGAGAACCCGGATCAGTGGTACTGGTTCGAGGGTAACTTCGAGTCCTACGAGAAGAACAAGATTGAGCGCCTCGGCCCCGAGGCTGCTAAGCCGCACCGCGTGGTGCACCGCAAGCTGACCCGATAGGGTTTGGTTCGGTAGTAAGCCCCGCCTCCTGCGCTGTTGAAGCGTGAGGAGGCGGGGCTTTGCTGTGTCTGCTGGGGAAGGGGTATAGTCCTGCTATCTCACGTGTTGTTCCGCTACGTGGTGGGTTATTCGTCGGTAGAAATAGTTCGCTCAGTGGCGACCGATATATCGTGGCGGACTTCATATTTACGGTTTATAATGGGTATGTGCGTAAGTACAACTGACACATGTGATTACGAAGAGAAGAGCATTATGCTTTCAAAATATAACTGGATGTCCTTGGTTACCGGTCTGTTGCTGATTGCAGCGGCAATCTACATGTTCGCCAATCCCGCTATTCCGCTGGTAGTTCTGGGTTATGTGTTCTCCATTTCGGTGTGGCTTGGTGGCGTGTTTGAACTGGTACGTTACTTCGGCACGCCAAAGCAGGCACGTACCGGCTGGGACCTGGTTGACGGCATCTTGACCGTGGTGGCTGGCCTGATTCTGCTGACTGCCTCGGTGGGTGCACAGGCAACCTTCATCCCGACCATTGTGGGTACGTGGATGATTATGTGGGCGCTGATTCGTCTGATGACTGCCCAGGGCGTGAAATACCTGAGCTACGCCGCCGGACGCCACCTGCAGCTCTCTGCTATTGGTACCCTTATTCTGGGCTTGCTCGTGGTGCTGTTCCCGATAATCTACGGCGTGGCGGCAGTATGGATGGCAGCACTGGGTCTTCTGGTGACCGGTCTGGTATTCGTGGGTGACTTCTTTGTTTCCCGCCGCACCAAGAGCACCGTGCACATTTCCCCGGACGGTGTGATTGACGGCGAAGCTAAATAAGAGCTTCCAAACGGCTTCTAGACCGTACACTAGAACATAAGAAAGACCGTGTGAGACAACCACCTCACACGGTCTTTCTGTATGCTCTGCCAGGTTCGCCTGACGCCTTCCGGTAGTCCTAGCGGTGCTCTGCTTTATCGATATTCCGGCAGGCGGAACATCATTTCCTGCGCCACGGTCGCCACCAGCTCACCGGAACGATTGAAAATCGAACCCTGCGCGAGCATCCTGCCGCCCTGCGCGCTCGGGGAATCCAGCACGTACAGCAGCCACTCGTCGGCGCGCGCCGGGCGGTGGAACCACATCGCGTGATCCAGCGAGGCGCTCTTGAGGCCCGGTTCCAGCCAGAACTTGCCGTGACGACGCAGAGCAGGCTCCAGCGGCAGGTAATCCGAAGCGTAGGCGATAGCGGCGCGGTGCTCCGCCTCCGACGCCTCAGAACCATCAGCATGCACCAGGCGGTCAAAGGTCTTGAACCACACGCAGGCACGCGGCTGTGTCGAGGAGGCATCCGCCTGAGTGTACAGAGGTGCGTCCACGTGTCGCATATCAATGGGGCGTTCCCACGCGACCGCCTGTGCAATTGGGTGGGGGAGCTGGCCCAGGTAGTCGCTGACCATCGGCAGCGATTCGGGGTCCGGCACCTCCGGCATGGTCACTGCGGTGTGCTCCGGGCCGCGGCTATCAGACTGGAAAGACATAATCGCCGAGAACATGGGCGCCTCATCATGGAACACCTGCACTCGGCGGGTCGAGAAGGAACGGCTATCGTTCAGGCGCTGAGTGGCGAAGAACAGTTCACGCTCAATATCGCCGGGGCGCAGAAAATAGGCGTGAATCGAGTGGATGTCCTTGCCCTCCACCGTGCGGTCGGCGGCAATAATCGACTGGGCAAGAACCTGACCACCGAAAGTACGCGGCTGCTCGCGGGTGAGCGTCACGCCGGTAGACACTTCATCACTACCGAAGGAGGCGGGCGCCGCCTCCACGGGGGAGAGGTCCAGCATCCGCATGAGGTTTTGGGTCACAGTGGGCTTGGTCATGGTTTTATTCTCGCACGTTTTCAATGAACCGGTTTCTGGCGTAGAGTGGGAGAGCATACTCTGAGACAACCACGACAGGTTGATTCGGAACATTGACTAGGAACGATGACCCGGATTGTCGATCCGGAACGTCTGCCTAACACACCATCGCAGATATCACCCACCCCTTGCCACCGAGCAGGCCTACGCCGAAAAGGAGCAGAAATGACTACGCCGTCTGAAACCACCCCTGACAATACCCCCGTGCAGGAGAACGCTCCCGACCAGAACAGCGCATCGAACGCGGCAGCACCCATTGAGCTCAAGTACAACCCCCACGAAGGCGTGGAGGAGCCCTACCTGATCCTGCCCGGCGGCGCGCAGGGTGCCGCAGTCGTCAAGGATCTTGCCACCTACATCTCCCGCGCTCTGGCCGTAAACCCGGATGCGGCTATCCGCCTGACCGCGCGCGGTCGCGTGGTGGCGGTGTTCGCCTGCTCCCTGGAGCCGGAGGACGCCTCCTCGGACGCCCCGGTTATTATGGGTCTGCGAGCCCTGCACCTGCTGGCTGACTCGACCCTGGACATGACCGTTCAGGCGCAGTCGCTGCTGGACCGTCTGGCGCGTCTGCAGAAGCAGGCAGAAGAACAGATCAACGAAGAGAACCCGCAGCTGGTGCTGTTCATGCCGCCGGTGACCGTCAACGCCAGCTGGGCTGGCAAGTCAGCCCCGCTCAGCGGCTGGTACGAGGTTGGTACCGTCCCGGTTGAAGAGTTCCACCGCGCCACCGCAGAAGGCCTGGAGGCGGTAGAACGCGCCCTGCCCGAGAACCCCGGCGCTGCTGTGCTTTCCACGGTGCGCTCGCGTATTTGGTCCTCCGATATGGTGCTGGAGTACCTACCTGAGTTCGATACCGTGCTTGTACCGACTGGCGCGGCATTCGCCCTGCGCGTGTTCGGTTTCATCCCGGAAGGCTTCACGGGCGATCTGCCGCTGTTCGCTGCGCATGTAGGTTCGGAGGAGTGGCTGCGCATTGTGGCGCCCGCCGGTATGGTGCTGGTGCGCCGCGGTTCCGGTTCGCTACTCTAACTTTCCTCGAGACATTTCTATACTTTTTACGCTGGTGGTGTGGGCTCTTTGCCTGCGCCACCAGCGGTTTTTCTATGCCGTATGACATCAACGGGGTAGTTGTAATAATGACATTCGATAGGGCATTACTTTACGGAAATAGGGTATTCTAGAAAGACTACGCCCTTTCACCGGGGCGTCTTTGACACACCGATTACCAGCCACACCGCACGGGAACTCTTCCGCCGCGCCCTCACCAGGCGCATTCTTCCCGTACGGATCGAAAGTGAGACCTATATGGATCTGATTGCAGTCGACATTGACGGTACCCTTGCCAGCAACCGAGATCAGATGGACAAGTACCTGACCGGTTTCTTCGCAAGCAACCGCCGATTCTTCAAGGCCATCCGCAACGCCACGGTCAATGTTGAAATTGCCGACCGTGTTCGCGAAATCGCGGCAGACACCGGCGCAGAGGTCGTAGTAATTACCGGCCGCGATGGCACCTACATGAAGGAATTGAACCAGTTCATCGCCCGCGCAGGTCTGGAACCCAAGCACGTGTTCGCTAAGCCCGGCAACGACGGCTCCAACAGCCCCGCATGGAAGGACTCCATCATTGAGTCCCTGATTGCTGACGGCAACCGCATTATCCACGCTTTTGAAGACACCGACCACGAGGTGTACCTGCGCCACGGCATTCCCGTCACCTGGGTCGCCCCGATTCGCGACTACATTGGCGAATGGCACTACGAGTCGATCGACATTGACCCGGTCGCCTGGGCTGCCGAGCAGCGTGAGAAGGAAGCCGCTCGTGAGCGTCAGAAGCGTCGCCTTGCGGAGGGCGTGCTCGCACACCAGAAGGCCGAGGCGAAGGAACGCCAGGCAAACGTCGCGGCATAAAACCCGCACACTAACTTGAGAGCTGCGGTGGGTAACCCACTCAAACGAATGAGGCGCCGGAAGGATTCAATCCTCCCGGCGCCTCATTCTAATGCTATATGCGTTGATCGAAGCTGATGTACTCGGCTGATTACACAGTTAGTTTACGCGGTGCCGAGCAGTTCACGCAGACGAGTCGCAAAGGGGCCCGCCAGCTTATGGTGCGCCTTCTCCTTCAGATGCACGCCATCAGCCATGTCACCCTCAGCCAGGTAGAGGCTCTGCCAGCCCGAGGTGTCCATGAACAGCACGCCGGTCTCGCGGGCACCCTGCCTTGCCACCTCGTTTGCCACGTGACGCTTATGCGCCACCTGCTTATCCGGTGCAGACGCCTCATCCATAGACACCACACCACCGAACACAATCTTCGACGACGGGTACATACGTCGCAGCTGCTCAATGACCTGAGTCTGGTGAGCGTTCACGTGCTCGCGCGCCTTCGTCTCATCCTCGTGAATGTAAATGTCATTGCCGGAGGCGTCCAGGTAAATCACGCCGGGGTTACCGCTCGGCAGAGCCCAACGGCCACCCATCACACCCTGATAGTAGGAGGGGCACACACCCTCGCGGGCAGTCACAAAACCGATGCCGCCGCAACGGAACAGGTACGGGACGAAACCTGCCTGCTTCAGACCCAAACCAACCCAGGAGGTTGCGGTCACCTGCGAGTCACCAATCACCAGGGCATCCTTAGCGCCAAGAACATTGGTGTTACGCGGCAGACCGTTCGCCTTATCCCAGTAGAGTTCAGCCTTCTCAAACTTGGTGTACAGAACGCCCTTCTTGGATCGCCAGCTCACCGGCAGACCCTCCCAACCGGCAAAGTCGCTGTACCCGCGCTGCTTCCACCAGTGCTCGTAGACGCCGGATTCCACCGCAACCGGACCGTACTTGGGGGTGTACATGACCACGCCACCCTTGAACTGCTGAACCAGCATGTCGGCGGCATCAGCGGAGGTGGGGAACGGCGCCTGAATCTCACCGGTTGCCTGCGCACCCTCCTTGCCGAAGGCGTTCTGCGCGGTGCGTTCCATCTTCTGCACCGGGGTGGTCGGTTCCGGAGTCGGCTCGGGGGAGGGGGACTCGCTGGGGCTTTCCTGCGCCGACTGGGTAGGCTCGGCGCCCGCAGCAGCGGTAGCGGCGGTGCCACCGGGCGCGATGAAGCCTCCTGCGGAGTACACGCCAAAGGAACCGGCGGCAACCACAGCAAGGATTGTGCCGGTCAGAGAAACTTTCGCGATAGGAGACTTGATAGAAGGCATGCACAACAGTATACGATAGGCGCAACCCCAAGTAGAGAGCTTTTGAGGGATATTCAAATGAAAATAACAAAAAATATGCACCGCAGTGACAAGAATTAGACTCTTGATGCAAAACGTCCCCTCCCACCCCGAATCGGGGTAGAAGGGGACGAATAAAAACCCATGAGCAAAAACCTATGAGAGCAGGTGGCGAACCCGCCTCAGCTCACAAGCATTGTTAAATGTCAGCCGCCTGAACCTTCAGCGCACGAGCCACGCCGTCGCGTGCCTCCGCAATCTGACGGTACAGAGCCGCAGCATCCTCAGGCAGAGACGCCAGGTACGCCTCGGTACGCTCCAGCAGCTCAGCGGTCGGCTCGCTCGGGTACATGCCACCAATAATCTGCATGGAAATCTCGTGCGAACGCGAACGCCAAATACCCTCAATCTGCTCGAAGTACGGCTCATCGTACTGGGCAATCAGCTCGGGCTTGCCGGACTTGAAACCGGAAATAGCGTAACGCTGAATCATGTTCGACAGCTCGCCGGTCACCATGATCTTGTTCCAGTACTCAGCCTTAGCCTCAGCAGTCGGAATCGACGCGTATGCCTGAGCGGCGTACTGCTGACCGTTCGCGGTGTTGTCGTTCTCCAGCTCCGCAGCAATCTGCTCGGCGGAGAAACGGCCACCGGTAGCCAGACGGCACACCAGATTCCAACGCAGGTCGGCATCAATGTCCAGACCCTCAAGGGTCAGCTCACCCTCGAAGAGACGCTGCACGTTGTCGTACTGCTCCTCGGTGCGGGTCTGGTTGATGAACGCCTGCAGCAGCTGCAGCTGAGCATCCGAATCGGGCTCTGCAACGCATGCCAGCTCCCACAGACGGTCAGCGGCACGGTGACGGGTCTCCTCGCGAGCCTCAGGAGCCACGAAGGAGTGCAGGGTAGCGGACAGGTTGTTAATCTGGGTGCGCAGAGCGGTGGAGTTGGTCTCCTTACCGATGTTGTTCAGCACCAGGTCAACGTACTTACGTGCCGGCATCTGAGCGTCACGCACAGTATCCCAGAGCGAACCCCAGACCACGCCGCGAGCCACGGACGAATCAATGTCGCCCAGGTGCTTGATAGCGGTCTCGATGGAACGCTCGTCCAGGCGAATCTTAGCGTACGCCAGGTCCTCATCGTTCAGCAGCAGCAGGTCAGGGCGCTTCTTGCCGATAGCCTCCTCAACCACGGTCAGCTCGCCGTCAATGTCCAGCTCGATGCGGTCGGTGCGGGTCAGCTTGCCGTCCACCAAGTTGTAGAAACCAATTACCGCACGGTGCGGGCGCAGGGTCTCGAAGCCCTCAGCGTAGGACTGGCGGATGCCCAGGTTCGAAATGTTGCCCGCCTCATCATTCTCAACCTCAACGGCGAGAGTGTTCACGCCAGCGGTCTCAAGCCACTTAGCGCTCCACGCACGCACGTCACGGCCGGAGGTGCGCTCCAGCTCAACCAGCAGGTCATCCAGAACGGTGTTGCCCCAGCTGTGCTTATCGAAGTACACCTTCAGAGCAGCCATGAAGTTCTCCTGGCCAACCCACGCCACCATCTGACGCAGCACCGAAGCGCCCTTCGCGTACGTAATGCCGTCGAAGTTCACCTGAACATCGGCAAGGTCACGAATCTCAGCCACAATCGGGTGAGTCGAAGACAGCTGATCCTGACGGTATGCCCAGGTCTTCTCCGACGCGGCGAAGGTAGCCCACGCCTCCTTCGCGTAGCGGGTGTTCTCCGCAGCAGCCAGGGTCGACATGAACTCAGCGAAGGACTCGTTCAGCCACAGGTCGTTCCACCACTTCATGGTGACCAGGTCGCCGAACCACATGTGAGCCAGCTCGTGCAGAACGGTGATAGCGCGGCGCTCACGCAGAGCCTCCGCAACCTTGGAACGGAAGACGTAAGTCTCCAGGTAGGTCACGCAGCCAGCGTTTTCCATCGCACCGGCGTTGAACTCGGGCACGAACAGCTGATCGTACTTCTCGAACGGGTACGGGGTCTTGAACTGCTCCTCGTAGAACTCGAAGCCCTGACGGGTCAGCTCAAACATGTCCTCAGCATCCACAAACGGCATGAGGGACTTGCGGGCGTACACGCCCAGCGGAATCACGCGACCCTCAGAGTTGGTCAGCTCGCTGGTGACCTTCTCGTAGGGGCCAGCCACAATCGCGGTAATGTACGAAGACATGCGCGGGGTCGGCTTGAAGAACCAGGTCTTCGCACGGCCGCAACCGCACTCCTTCTCCTCAACCTTCACCTCGGGCTGGTTAGACACAACCACCCAGTGCGAGGGAACGCGCACAATAAACTCGAACTCAGCCTTCAGGTCGGGCTGCTCAAAGACGGGGAACACGCGGCGGGAGTCCGGCACCTCAAACTGGGAGTACAGGTACACTTCGCCGTCGGCGGGGTCCACGAAACGGTGCAGACCCTCACCGGTGTTGGTGTAGAACATCTCTGCGTCAATGACCAGGGTGTTCTCAGCAGCAAGGTTCGGCAGCTGGATGCGCTCGCCGTCCGCCAGGTCGGTGCTCAGCTCTTCGCCGTTGAGGTTAATGGACTTGACCGAGGAGGTGATGGCGTCAATGAAGGTGGAGGCACCTTCCTGAGCGTCGAAGCGAATCTCAACCTTCGAGGAGAAGACGTCTTTGTCCTTCGGAAGGTCAAGTTCAATACGGTACGAGTGCACGCGCTTAATAATGGATGCGCGTTCGGTTGCCTCATTGCGGGTTAGGTTCAGGCCGGGCATACAGCTCCCTCTCCTTAGATGTGAATAGCGTGCCGTGTTGACACGCCCTGTCATGGTGCGCTGGTTCCCGAGGTGCGCGGCTCCTGCGACGCTGCATACGTAGCGCTGGAGGCGTTCAAGTTTGGGCGCGGCGAATCGGGACACCAAAAAGTGCCATACCCCACAGTCTACCGTATAGCTGGGGGTCTAGAAGGCTCCGCATTACCCGAACCCGCGCGAATTCGATACAGTTAAGACAGAAAAAACCCAAACGGGGAGCGTATCCCACCTGATGGATGCGCGGCGCACTCTAGCAACGGCGCTCAGAACTGAGAACCGGCGCCTCCCACGAACGCACAAACGCACGTCACACCAAGACAAAATCACCAGGAGAGTACCATGCGCGTACACATCGCAACCGACCACGCTGGCCTCGAACTGAGCCACTACCTGATCGAGTCCCTCACCGCTGCGGGCTACGAAATGATTGACCACGGCCCCGCCGACTACGACCCGCTGGACGACTACCCCTCGTTCTGCATTAACGCAGCCCTTGGCGTGAAGCGTGACCGCGAGGCTGGCCTGGACTCCCTGGGTATTGTGCTGGGCGGTAGCGGCAACGGCGAGCAGATGGCTGCGAACAAGGTTGATGGTATCCGCGCGGCTCTGGCATGGAACCACGACACCGCGGCGCTGGCTCGCGAGCACAATAACGCACAGGTTGTAGCTGTGGGCGGCCGCCAGCACAGCAAGGAAGAAGCACTGGAAATCATCAAGATCTTCCTGGCTACCCCCTGGACCAACGAGGAGCGTCACGCACGCCGTATCGGTCAGCTGGCTGAGTACGAGCAGACCGGCGACATTGCCGGCAAGCAGATTGACGCTGCCTAAGCTCTAAAATCTGAGGCGCATAGTGCAGGCTATGCGCCTCAGTCGTCTCTGCACCCCATATAATCCGCACTATTTCTAGCCGACAAGTTTTCGAGGAGAACCCGTGCCTGAAGGCCACTCCATCCACCGTATCGCCCGCCAAATCAGTGACGTCTTCACCGGCGAGCGCGTGCAGGTTTCCTCCCCGCAGGGCCGCTACGCTGAGGGTGCCGCCCTGCTGGATGGGCACACCATCACCGGGGCGTACGCGCATGGCAAGCACCTGTTCGTGACCTTCAAGAACGACCTGACCCTGAACGTGCACCTGGGTATTTACGGTAACTGGAGCTTCGGCGGGGACGAGACGTTCACGGGTGCTTCGAGCATTGGTGCGCCCCGCAAGATCGGCGAAAAAGAATACGCGGCGGGGGAGGGGGAACCCTACGCCGGTCCTCCCGAACCGAAGAGCACGGTGCGTTGCCGTATTGTTTCGGAGCACGGCTGGGCGGACCTGGTGGGCCCGACTATCTGCCGCACCCTCACGCCGGAGGAGGTGCGCACCGTCCGCTCCAAGCTCGGCCCCGACCCGCTCAACCCGGATGCCGACCCCGAACAGTTCTACCGCGCGGCACGCAAGAGCTCCCGCCCGATTGGCGTGATTCTGATGGACCAGGCGGCAATCTCCGGCGTGGGCAATATCTTCCGCGCCGAATCGCTGTACCGCCAGGAAATTGACCCACTACGACCCGGCAAGAGCCTCAGCGACGAGGAACTGGAGCGACTCTGGGAAGACAATAAGCACCTGCTGGTCATCGGCGTGCGCGTGGGGCGCATTATCACCACCGAACCCGAAGACCGCCCCGGCGTGCCCGAAACCGAAGCGTGGCCCGACCACGCCAACTACGTGTACATGCACCACGGCGAGCCCTGCCACCGCTGCGGAACCACCATCCGCATGGAAGAAATCGCCGGCCGCAAACTCTACTGGTGCCCCGGCTGCCAGAAGTAGCTACAGGAAGAGAAGAACAATGGCTGAGGCTCTATTGGTGGTGGATGTTCAGAGGGGTTTTCTGCATCCGCAGCTACCGGCTAGAAATAATGACGGTGCGGAAGAGAAGATGCAGAAGATTATGGAGGATTTCCGCTGTTCAGGGCGCGAAATAATCCATATTCAGCATCGGGGAACGGATTCGAGCTCCTTCTTTTACGATGAGGAAAATATTAGGTTCCAGAGCGGATTTGAGCCTCGTGTGGGGGAGAAGGTATTTACAAAAAATGTGAATAGCGCATTTATTGGTACAAATCTGCTTGCCTATCTGCGTGAACGCGGGATTGATCGGCTCACGGTGATGGGTTGTACGCTGCCGCATTGTGTGTCTACCACTGTGCGGATGGCGGCAAATTATGGTTTTCAGGTGACTCTTGTTGAGGATGCCTGCGTAACCTTTGCTCTTTCTGATGGTGCCGGTGATTTTCTTTCCCCGGAGATGGTGCACCTCTACAATATTGCGGCGTTGCGCGATGAATTCGCCACGATTGTCTCGGCGCAGCAGGTGCTTGAGAAGTATATGTAAGTTAGGCTGGAGCGTGCGGATTCCGAGCGCGCGAGGAAACAAATCCGCATGCGGAAGCGGTTCCCACGATTCGTTCAGGATAGTTCTCGAGGGGATGACGGGCTGGAGGGCGAAAATCCCGAGCGCGCGAGGGAATGCATTTTCGCCCGTAAGCGATTCCCGGCATCCCCGAGCACAAAAAATCCCCCCGACAACGTCGGGGGGATTGTGCGAGGGGATGACGGGAATCGAACCCGCGTAATCAGTTTGGAAGACTGAGGCTTTACCATTAAGCTACATCCCCGAATTGGAACTTGACCATAGTAGCGAGGTTCCATCTGTGCTGTCAAACTCTTAGGCGTGTTGGTGCGGTTTTGCGTGGTGGCCTTTGCCTGTTCTTGTGGGCGCTCGCCTCCTCTTTTTGTGCCGGTCTGCGCATCCTTATTAGGGGAGTACGCGCTCAGTGGAAATAAACCGCGCACGAGCTGCTGTGTTGGGCATTTAGCGGGAAAACAGGTAAACTAGGGCACTGACTGTGTTAAACACGCAAGTGCGCAACACGGTCGGTTTCACGGGGCGTGGCGTAGCTTGGCTAACGCGCCTGCTTTGGGAGCAGGAGATCGCAGGTTCGAATCCTGTCGCCCCGACGTGAAACGGTTGCCGCGACGCTACAAGGTCGTGGCGCTCTTTCCACTAAGCAACCGCGGCACACACGATTCGTGCCGCACCGAAACTATATGAGGAGATCACGGACGTGAAGACCGCCGTCGAGAAGCTCAACCCGACCCTCGCAAAGATTGAGGTCGAGGTTCCCTTCGCAGAATTCAAGCCCTACCTGGACCGCACCTACAAGAACCTCTCGGGTCAGATCAGCGTTCCCGGCTTCCGCAAGGGTAAGCTGCCCAAGCAGCTCATCGAGCAGCGTGCGGGCTTCGACTACATCGTCGAGGCATCCCTGAACGACGCTCTGAACGACTACTACGCACAGGCACTGGGCGAGAACGAACTCTCCCCCCTGGCACAGCCCGAGCTGGACGTTCAGTCCCAGCCCTCCACCGAGAACCGTGAGGCAGACGTCAAGCTGACCATCACCGTCACCGTCCGCCCCGAAATCGAGCTGCCCAACTACGAGGGCCTCGAGGTTGAGGTTGACGAGGTAGAGGTCACCGCTGAGGACGAGGTTCAGGCACTGGACGCTCTGCGTGAGCGCTTCGGCACCCTGAAGACCGTTGAGCGCCCCGCAGCTGACAAGGACTTCGTGACCATCGACATCGCCGCAGAAATCGACGGCGAGCAGGTAGATGCAGCAAACGACCTGTCCTACCAGATCGGTTCCGGCACCATGCTCGACGGCATCGACGAGGCTCTGACCGGCCTGTCCGCTGGCGAGGACGCAACCTTCGAGACCAAGCTCTCCGGCGGCGAGCACGCAGGTGAGCAGGCAGTCATCAAGGTCAAGCTCACCGCAGTCAAGGAGCGCGAGCTGCCCGCAGCTGATGACGAGTTCGCACAGCTGGCTTCCGAGTTCGACACCATCGACGAGCTGAAGGAAGACATCAAGAAGCAGGTTGCAGAAGCTAAGGTTGCCGAGCAGGGCACCCAGGCACGCGACAAGGTCCTCGCAAAGCTCGTTGAGCTCGTCGAGATCCCCGTCCCCGAGAAGGTTATCGAGGACCAGCTCGAGCAGCACTTCAACAACCCCAACGCTGAAGCAGACCACGACACCGAGGAGCACCGCGCCGAGGTTCGCGAGAACACCGAGACCGCATTCAAGAACGAGATGGTTCTCGACGCTGTTGCGGACAAGGAAGAAGTGACCGTCGACCAGGCTGAGATGATCAACTACATCATCACCATGAGCTCCCAGTACGGCATGGACCCCAACCAGTTCGCACAGATGCTGGACGGCTCCGGCCAGGCAGGCGCACTGGTCGGCGAGGTTCGCCGCTCCAAGGCTCTGGCAGCAGTGCTGAAGACCGCAGTGGTCAAGGACACCAAGGGCAACGTTGTTGACCTGTCCAAGTACCTGGGCGAGGGCGAAGAGGCAGCTGCCTAAATCCCCGCCACGGTCTGCAAGAAGCCACCCCGCTAGAGGGCGTGCGCTGATTGCTTGAAACGTGTAGCCTCAGCGGGCATCCACCGAATTACCGGTTGGGTGCCCGCTGAGGCTCTTTTCACCCCAAACTATTCCGCCCTCAAGTTATTCCGTACCGAGGTTTTCGCCTCTGCTTCACCCCCTGGCGAACGAACAACCCGAAGGGAAGCGGGGGAGAGCAACTATCGGTAAGGTAGTAGCAACGAAACTTTTCGCGTGCGCTCCGGCGCGTAAATCGCGCAAAGATGCAGCGAAGACCCATTAGAGAAGAAGAGGAAGAATGTCCAGCTACATGCCTCTGCCCATCGGCGCCTCCCAGGCAGCCGGCGTGGCGCCCGCGCCGTCTATGGCAACCCCCATCGTTGGTGCCCAGGAAGATTACGTCTACAACAGCCTCCTGAAGGAGCGCATTATCTGGCTCGGCTCCGAGGTGCGCGACTCCAACGCCAACCTCATCTGCTCCCAGATGCTGTTGCTCTCGGCTGAAGACCCCGAGGCAGACATCTACCTGTACATCAACTCTCCCGGCGGCTCCGTCACCGCCGGCATGGCTATCTATGACACCATGCAGCTCATCCCGAACGACGTGGTGACCGTGGTGACCGGTATGGCAGCATCCATGGGTCAGTTCCTGCTCACCGCAGGCACCATCGGCAAGCGCTACGCAACCCCGAACGCCCGCATCCTGATGCACCAGCCCCTCGGCGGTATTGGCGGTACCGCATCGGATATCCGCACCCAGGCTGAGCTGATTCTGGACATGAAGAAGCGCCTGGCAGAGATCACCGCTGAGCGCACCGGCAAGAGCCTCGAGACCATCCTGAAGGATAACGACCGCGACAACTGGTTCAACGCGGAAGAAGGCCTGGAATACGGCTTCTTCGACCACATTGCCACCACCGCCGGTAAGCTGCCCGAATCGAAGAACGCATAAGGGAGATGCACATGAACTACCTGCCGAACGATATCACCACCTCGGCGCCGGCTATGCCGAGCAACCGCTACGTGCTCCCCAGCTTCGAGGAGCGCACCCCCTACGGTTACAAGCGTCAGGACCCGTACGCAAAGCTGTTCGAGGACCGCATCATCTTCCTGGGCACCCAGGTGGACGACGCATCCGCTGACGACATCATGGCTCAGCTGCTGGTTCTGGAGGCACAGGACCCCGAGCGTGACATCACCCTGTACATTAACTCGCCCGGCGGCTCCTTCACCGCAATGACCGCTATCTACGACACCATGCAGTTCATCCGCCCCGAGATCCAGACCGTGTGCCTGGGCCAGGCGGCATCCGCTGCGGCGGTTCTGCTGGCTGCCGGTACCCCCGGCAAGCGTCTGGCACTGCCGAACGCTCGCGTGCTGATTCACCAGCCCGCACTGAGCGGCCAGCAGGGCGGTCAGGCATCTGACATTGAGATTCACGCGAACGAGGTTATGCGTATGCGTGAGTGGACTGCACAGACCCTGGCACTGCACTCGGGCAAGACCTACGAGGAAGTTGACCGTTCCATTGAGCGTGACAACATTCTGACTGCGGCTGCTGCCCTGGAGTACGGCCTGGTCGATAAGGTGCTGGAGTCTCGTAAGTTGCGTAAGCCTGCGACCAACACCGCTATTTCCCACACCTAAACTTTAGTTTTGAGGAATACCCCGAGCGTTTTTCGGGGGAGGGGCGGCATCGCTCCGTGTGCGAGCCTTCGGGCTGGTGCGCGGTGCGGTGCCGCCCTTTTTGCGCCCGCCGGGTGGGGGCGGTGAACCAAGCTAATATGTGGTGTTGACCTGCGCTTTCTTACCGGGCTTTAGCGTCACATACCTACCGTCATATGCCGGAGTATCAGCCCCGCCGCCGTCATAAAAGACGCGCTTTGTCATATGCCCGGTAAGTCCGTTCATTTGCGGTGCGTAATTCTGAGTTCCGGGGTGAACTCCGGTAGCCTTAGAGAAGGAGAAAATTCGAGTATTTCATACCGGTTTCTCACTCAAACCACGGCGCCCACCACCCGCCGGTGCCCCTCCTGAGGAATCACCGCAGACATCAGGTCACTGACCCTTCTGCACCGATTTCACCACGCCGATCGAAAGGGAATCTTCGTGGCCACAGACATCATTGTGCCTCCCGAACAGCCCAACGCCAGCATGCGATGCTCCTTCTGCAAGAAGACTCGCGCGCAGGTTTTCAAGATTGTGCTCGGCCCGAATGTTTCCATCTGCGACGAATGCGTGGAGCTGTGCGAAGAGATCCTCGCTGAAGAGCGTCTGAAGGTGAAAGCCTCCGCGGCGGCGCCTGCATCTCAGCTGGCTACTCCGCGCGAAATTTACAGCTACCTCAACGACTACATCATCGGTCAGGACGCGGCGAAGCGCACCCTGGCGGTGGCGGTGTACAACCACTACAAGCGCATCCACGATATTGATAACCCGGTGCTGACCTCCCGCATTCTTTCGGCGACCGCGGGGGAGCAGGTGGAGCTGGGCAAGTCGAATATTCTGATGCTCGGCCCGACCGGCTGCGGTAAAACCTACCTGGCGGCAACCCTGGCGAAGAAGCTGGATGTGCCCTTCGCCCTGGTCGACGCAACCACTCTCACCGAGGCGGGCTACGTGGGTGATGACGTGGAGAACATTCTGCTGCGCCTCATCAACGCCGCTGACGGCGATATTGCTAAGGCTCAGCGCGGCATCATCTACATTGACGAGATTGACAAGATTGCTCGCAAGGGCGGCGAGAACCTCTCCATCACCCGCGACGTGTCCGGTGAGGGCGTGCAGCAGGCGCTGCTGAAGATTATTGAGGGCACCGTGGCGACCGTACCGCCGGAGGGCGGACGCAAGCACCCGGCACACGCGAATATTGAGATCGATACCTCGAACATTCTCTTCATCGTGGCTGGCGCCTTCGACAATATTGACGACCGCATCGCAGCCCGCGTGGGTGCCGGCGGTATCGGTTTCGGTGCTGAACTGGGTGGCTCCGTGAAGAACCCGCTGGACCAGATCATGCCCGAGGACCTGGCGCACTACGGCATTATCCCCGAGCTGATTGGCCGCCTGCCGGTCATCTCGACCCTGAGTGAGCTCAACGAAGAAGAGCTGGCTCGCGTGCTGACCGAACCGAAGAACGCGCTGCTCAAGCAGTACCGTCACCTCTTCGCCCTGGACGGCGTGGACCTGGTCATCGACGACGCTGCGATTGCGGCTATTGCCCGCCTCGCCGCCGAACGCGGCACCGGTGCCCGCGGCCTGCGCGCCATGATGGAGCAGATTCTGCAGCCGATTATGTTCGACATCCCGGACCGCACCGATGTGGTGTCCATCGTCATCGGTGAGGACACCGTGCTCAACGGCACGGAACCCCGCTACGTGCTGCAGGCACCCGACCCCGAAACCGAGACCACCCGCACCGTGAAGGGGGAGGCGAAGGCTGCCTCCCTGAAGGAAGCGGACCGTCAGGCGGCATAACCGAATACTTCCAGCCGATAGGCTAGGGAATAAAGAAGCCGTCGCCCCGGTTATACGGGGTGACGGCTCACTAGCAGGTACTGCTCTCGCTGGCGTGTCCTGATGAGCGTGTACCGAAGAATAAGCGCCGGCTCATAGAAGCGGCTGGCGCAACCGTATGAGAGAGGAACACTCATGACTGAGAACGCACCCGCACAGATTGATTTCTGGTTCGACCCGATTTGTCCCTGGTGCTGGATTACTTCCCGCTGGATTGGCGAGGTGCAGAAGGTCCGCAACGTTGAGGTGACCTGGCGTCCCTTCTCCCTGTCCATGCACAACCAGGGCCGCGACCTGCCCGCCGACTACCAGGCAATGATGGACCGGTCCTGGGCGCCGACCCGCCTCATTACCGCTGTGCGTGAGCTGCACGGCAATGAGGTCATCAAGCCCCTCTATGACGCTCTGGGCGAGCAGATTCACCACAACAAGAACAAGGCTGATTCCTACCGCGACGCAATCGTCAAGGCGCTGGAGGAGGTCAACCTGCCCGCAGAGCTGGTGGACGTCGCCTTCACCGACCAGTACGATGAGCAGATGCGCGCCTCCCTGGACCTGGCACTGGAGACCGTGGGTGGCACCGATGTGGGTGTTCCGCTGATTTCCATTAACGGCACCGCTTTCTTCGGCCCTGTCATCTCCCCGAGCCCCGCCGGTGAAGAGGCTGGTAAGCTCTTCGACGGCGCCCTGGCGCTGGCTTCCTACCCCGGCTTCTTTGAGCTCAAGCGCCCCCGTAACGTGGGCCCGATTTTCCACGGCGAAAACGGCGAAGCCTAAGAACCCTGCAATGTGCTGAGAATCCTGCAATGCACGCAGGCTCGGTAGAGTCTGCGGTCGTAGAGCAAAAAAGTACCGCCCGGTCAGTACTGACCGGGCGGTACTTTTCTATTCACTATGTTGCGCTGAAACGTACGATCTACGCGCGGTGAGCGCTACTTGCAGAGGTAGCCTTGTGCGCCTTCTGTGCTTTCAGCGCTTTCTGAGCCTTGCGCTGAGCCCTGTGCTCCAGAACCTTCGGGTGCGTTGCCCGCTGCACAATCTTCGTATCGCGCATATGGAAGGTGCGGGTTGCCGTGTACTGGACCGCCGCGTCCGAGGTGAACGCCAACATCGCAAACACCGCAACGCCCAGCTGGAAGAAAATCGTGGACAGCGGCAGGGACTGATGGCCCCACAGCACACCACCGGTAATCGCTGCGAAGTTCAACGCTGTCAACAGCAGAGCCAGGCGACGAGCCTTCGACGAGCCGCGCAACGTACTCCACAGCAGGAACAGGTGCACCGCCGAATAAATTGCTACAAAACCCACCAGCACGGTGCCGGTAATGGTGAGTAGCACGTTGCTATCCACCTGATCGAAGAGGTCCAGCAGCTCAATGTCGTTGCCGGAACCTTCCTCCAACAGCTTGGCGCGAAGTGCCGGGCGGCTGAGCGCCAAAATGACGCTGTTGACAATGTCGGCGAGGGTCACAGCGATGAGCATACCCGAACCAACCAGCAGGCTCAGCGGCATGCGGTACGCCAGGTCGTGCGCACTGGAGAGGTGAATTTCTTCCTGCTCCTGCGGCTCCAGGCCCTCATTGTTCAGGACGATGACCGGGAGTGCGCCGTCCGTACGGATCGCGTCGCCGCCACCGTTACGGGCGTGGTAGCCGGAGGAAAAATCGTGCAGAATCTCAACGTGAGTTTCCGGGTGGGCGTACTGAATGGACTCCACAATGTAGTCGCGTTCAAAGTCGGTTTCAGCATCAATGCGGTGCGTGACCTGCAGGGTGAAGAAGCTGAAACCCACACCAGAGTCGTACGTGCCCGCCGCCAACCAATCCACCTGGTGACCGCCTGGCAGAAGCCAGCCGTCCGGGGTTTTCCAGAAGCGCACGTGGTGGCGCTTCTCGGGGTTGCCGTCCACTTCCTTCTGGTAGGCGAAAGCCTGCGTCTTACCAAAAATTTTCAGCGGGGAGACGGGCGCCTCCGCGTAGGAGCGGCGGGTGATGGTGGAGAGAATAATCTTCCAGGAAGAGACGAGGGTGACGTTGTCAGCGCGGGTCCAGCCTGCGTCCTGCATGACCTGGTGAATCTGCTCCTCGGTACCAATCAGACCGATATTGACCGGGTCGCCGAGCAGGCCGTCCGGGGTGCGGGTGCGCCCAATAAAGTAGTCGGGCACATAGATGCGGGTCATGATGGCGTGAAAACGCGGTAGCGTCAGGTACGCGGTGACCGCCCAGAAAATGAAGGCAATAGGGAAACCCCAGAAAGAATGGCCAACCGTATTCGCCAGAATCATGAAGGTCAGCACGAGGGCCGCGATGCCGGCGAAGATAAAGAAGAGAGTGTCCCAGAAATCGACCCACAAGCTGCGCGGGACGAGGTCTTGCGCCGTGCCGCGCGCGTCAATATCACCACGGTAAACCGGTGGGGAAGTAACTGGGGGAGCAACATCGCTACGTATAGGCCGCAGGACGCGTTTTTGGTGGGACATTCCCGCCCTTTCTGCAACATAGTTAGGGTCTTTGAATATCCATAACTATAGCAAGGGGGCAGGTTGTGTGAAGTACGCATTCCGGGCAGGGCTTAATCGCTTGGTTCGATCGCCCCGCCACGGAAATGCGACGGAATCGCGGGGTGCTTCAACGTACAGAGCGTGCGCTGAAAGTACGTTGAATAAAGGGAGAAATGAACAATAGAAGAAACAGGGGGAGTGCTAGCCCTATTTGTACCTTCCCAAAGCAGGCATGTACTGTGCAGGCATGTACTGCGTGGGGAATTCCCACAGTGAGAATTCCTACTCGGGGAGGGGCTTAGTCTCAACCGCGGCGCGTGCCGCAGCAATAGTGCTTTCGTGATGTAGCATGTCGCGGCTTTCACGCATGAGGCGCACCCACTTGCGGGTCAGCTCCTCAAGCTGCTGAGCGGTCAACGAGCCGGAGGCGATGCTCGCCTCATCGGTGGCGGCGCTGGTGGAAATATGCTGATGCCAGAGCTCGTACACCTCGTTGGTGTAGCTGGCACGTAGCGCCTGGGCGTGCTCACGTGCCTGGCTGATGTATTCGTTCAGGCTCGTGTGATAGTGCTGAAGCTGGTCGGGGGAAATGTTTGCTTGCGCTCCTGGCGGTGAGCTCGGGGTTGAGCTCTGCCTCGCCTGAGGCTCTTGCGGTAATCCGGAAGATGAAGAACGTGAATTCATAGTAATTATGGGTGCGCCTACTTTGGCGCGGGTCAGAGTCAGGACGCATCGCTGCGCCTGACGGGTGGTTTACTGTCGTGCGGTTGGTCGGGGTATGTCGTTACTCGTACCGGTAATTTGTCTGTTGCTGAAGTTGAATAGAGGGTTGTTCCTGATGGTAAAACCCTCGCATCAACAATCATACATAAAGTGACAGTCAATCTCATAAGGTTGATTATGCTCTTTGCACATTGATGAATATAAAAAGGGGTTGGAAATCCCACAGAATCCCCACAGATTAGCAGGCTAAACCCACATCGTTGGGGAAGGAAGCTAGGGAAAGCTCTTCGAATCAGACGCAGGTACTTGCGGGCCCCACAGAAATAAAACCCAAAGTCAGCACCGTATAGGTCCGCAGTCGGAATCTCACACCCGGCGAGCTACAACGAACAGCAGGCACAGAAAACGGGGCGGTACTGAAAACCAGTACCGCCCCGTTACCAACACCAAAGTGGCGTCATAAAATCAAGCGATAAACGCTAAGACGCGATTACTCAGCTGCTTCTTCCACAACGAGCACCACATCGCGAACCTCCAGCTCGCCCTCAGCCGCCACCAGGGACAGCTCACGAGCGTTACCGGCAGCCTTCAAATCAGCCATGCCAGCAGCAATGCGATCCAGCTGAGCCTGGGGAGCCGCAATAGTTGCGGACTCAACCTCGGTGCGCTGCTTAACCTTCGCGTCGCTCTTAGCCTTACGCAGACCACCCAGAGCCTCAGCAACATCCGGCAGAATCTGCTTCAGCGACTCAATCTGAGCCGGGTCAGCGTCCGCCAGGACCCACTGAGCAGAAATGCCAGCAGTCGGGTTCTGTGCAGAGTACTCAGCCAGCAGGGTACCCTCCAGAATGGGCAGTGCCTGCGGCCACTCGGCGCGGTGCACGCTACCTGCACGCCACCAGGACCAAATCTCTTCGGTCACGAACGGCAGGAAGGGTGCGAACAGGCGCAGCAGAGCATCCAGGGTGGTTGCCAGCGCGGCCAGAACAGAAGCCTGCTCCTGCTCGCCGCGAGCACCGTACGCACGGTCCTTGATCAGCTCAACGAAGTCGTCGGTGAAGGACCAGAAGAAGCTCTCACAAATCTGCAGGGCACGAGCGTACTCGTACTTCTCGAACGCTGCGGTTGCTTCCTCAATCAGGTACGCCAGGCGAGCCAGCAGGGAGCGGTCCAGAGCGTTGATGAGCACGCGGCCCTGAGCCTGAGAAGTGATCACGGACTTCTCGGTAGCGCCCAGGTTCAGCACGAACTTGGATGCGTTCAGCAGCTTGATGGCAAGGCGGCGGCCAATCTTCATCTGGCCTTCGTCGTAGGCGGTGTCAGCACCCAGGCGAGCCGAAGCAGCCCAGTAGCGCACAGCGTCCGAACCGTACTTCTCCAGAACCTCGTTGGGGACCACAACGTTGCCCTTAGACTTGGACATCTTCTTGCGGTCCGGGTCGAGAATCCAGCCGGAGAGCGCGGTGTTGTACCACGGCACGGAGGAAGCCAGGTTCTCCGCGCGAACAGCGGTGGAGAACAGCCAGGTACGGATAATGTCGTGACCCTGCGGGCGCAGATCCATGGGGAAGGTCTTCGCGTGCAGGTCCGGGTCCACGCCCCAGCCGGTCGCAATCTGCGGGGTCAGGGAGGAGGTAGCCCAGGTGTCCAGAACGTCCGGGTCAGCGATGAAGCCGCCCGCTACGCCGCGCTGATCCTCGGTGTAACCGGGAGCAGCCTGAGAGGCGGGGTCAACCGGCAGCATGTCCTCAGAAGGCAGAATCGGGTTCTCGTAGTCCGGCTCGCCCTCAGCGTCCAGCGGGTACCAGACGGGGAAGGGAACGCCGAAGAAACGCTGGCGAGAAATCAGCCAGTCGCCGTTCAGGCCCTCAACCCAGTTCTCGTAGCGGCTACGCATGAAGGAGGGGTACCAGTTCATCTCACGGCCGCGCTCGATGAGCTTCTCGCGGCGTGCAGCGTCACGGCCACCGTTGCGGATGTACCACTGACGGGAAGCAACGATTTCGAGGGGCTTGTCGCCCTTCTCGTAGAACTTCACGGGGTGGGTAATCGGCTTGGGGTCGCCGTCCATTTCGCCAGCCTCAACCAGCATTTCCACGACGGTCTTCTGTGCGGTGAAGACGGTGGTGCCTGCCATACGCTCGTAGCGCTCGCGACCCTCAGCGGAGGTGATCCACTCGGGGGTTTCGCGGGAGAAGCGGCCGTCGCGACCGATGAGGGCGCGGGTGTCCAGCTGCAGTTCACGCCACCAGGTGACGTCGGTGGTGTCACCGAAGGTACAGATCATGGCGATACCGGCACCCTTGTCGGGCTGTGCCAGCGGGTGCGCCTTGATTTCGACCTCAACGCCGAACAGCGGGGAGGTGACGGTGGTGCCGAACAGCGGCTTGTAACGCTCGTCGTCCGGGTGCGCCACGAGAGCCACGCAGGAGGGCAGCAGCTCGGGGCGGGTGGTCTCAATCCAGACCTTCTCGCCGTTGGGACGGTGGAAGCTGATGCGGTGGTACGCGCCGGGGCGTTCCTTGTCTTCCAGCTCAGCCTGTGCCACTGCGGTGCGGAAGGTGACGTCCCACATGGTCGGTGCTTCAGCCATGTAGGCGTTGCCTGCTTCCAGGTCCTTCAGGAAGGCGAGCTGGGAGACCTTGCGGGAGTGTGCGTCGATGGTGCGGTAGGTGCGCGACCAGTCAACGGACAGACCCAGGGTGGTGAAGAGGTTTTCGAAGACCTTCTCGTCTTCAACCGCGAGTTCTTCACAGAGTTCGATGAAATTGTTGCGGGAAATGCGCGGCCACTTTGCTTGACTGCGGTCGGGCTTGGGGGTGCCGTCTGCCTTCCAGGTGATCAGGTCACGGAAGGAGTCGTTGTCTGCCACGGAGGGGTCGCAGAGAACGCCGTAGTAGTTCTGAACGCGGCGTTCGGTAGGCAGGCCGTTGTCATCCCAGCCGAGGGGGTAGAACACGTTCTTGCCGGTCATGCGCTGGTAGCGTGCAATGACGTCGGTCTGGGTGTAGGAGAACATGTGACCCACGTGCAGGGAGCCGGATGCGGTCGGCGGCGGGGTGTCAATGGAGTAGACCTGTTCGCGAGTGGTGTTCTCGTCGAATGCGTAGGTCTTCTCGTCGGCCCAGCGCTGCGAGAGCTTCTCTTCGAGGCCTTCGAGGGCGGGGCGGTCGGGAACGTTAATCTGTACGGGCGAGTCTGAGCCCAAAATGTTTTCAGCCATAACGGCTATTTTCTCATATTCACGGCGTTCTCTCAGCTCCAGGGGAATTCTGCGCTGTGCTTGCCTGTTCGTACTGCTTGATTGCGGCTTCTAGACGTGCCAGGAGGGGCTTGTATCGGCGCGCAAATTGTGCCCTGCGTACTGCGGCGCGTACCCCTTTGGAGGCGGTGATTTCCTGCCAGCTGGCGGGGTCGAGGTAGCTCTGCCCGAGCAGCAGATGCACCTCAGAACTATAGGGGGTTCCGGTGGCGGCACGGATAGTGCGCGCCCGCTGCTGGAGTGCTTGGCGCTGCTCTTTAAGAGAGGTGATGCGCTGGTGCGGTATTGCTGTCATGTGGAGGTTCCCAATATGAGGAGTAATCGGCGATTCAGCGGTGAGCTCAGTGAAAAACGGAAATGGGGAGAGAGCCCCCTAATATGCCGCTCTCGGTTACCTGCAGTGTAGGCACGAAAATCCGCAGTATCAACAGTCGGCGAATCCTTCTCAGGGGCGCGGGCACGGCGTAGACTGAAAGTACACGACCTTTGAGGAGTTGCCAATGAGTTCTCTGAGTATTTTTGGTTTGGGCACGTCTGAAACTGTTCTGCTGATACTGCACCTGGTGCTGGTTGCGTTGTGCGTCTGGCATTTGACGGTGCGTAGCGGCTATGGTGAGGCGCGTATGCGTTTCGTGCTACCGCTGATTATGTTCATGCCCGGCGCCGCGGTTCTTTATCTGCTGTCTGCGCGTGAAGGTACGGTCCCTCCGGACACGATTAAGACCGGCAGTAGCTCGCCCGTGTACTTTGAGCATCGCCTCGGATTCCGTGACGGCGGCAGGAGCCGCTGGGGTCTGCCGCGCCGCCGCAAGTAGCACGGGTGATGGTGTCTGTATCGTTTGTTCTGAACGGCGGCGGGTACCTATCTCACTATCGAAAATTTCAAAATATATGCCCGCGAGTCTGCTCGAACTGAGCACCCGCGGGCATCACTCTACTAGGATTAAAGTATGACTGAGAACACCCACATTCCTGCATCTCCTTTCCTGCCCCATATCGGTGACGGCAAAGTCGCCGTGGTGACCGGCGCATCCAGCGGTATTGGCCGAGCCACCGTACAGCAGCTAGTAGCAAGTGGCTGGACCGTCTACGCCCTGGCTCGTCGTACCGACCGTCTTTACACCCTTTATGCGGAGACCGGCGCTCATCCGGTGACCTGCGATGTGACCGATGAGCAGTCCGTTCAGTTCGTAGCCGAGCAGATCCTGGAAGAGCAGGGCACCATTGATGCCCTGGTCAATATTGCTGGCGGTGCTATCGGTGTGGACAAGGTTGCAGAGGGTAAGCCTGATGACTATCTGAAGATGTATCAGATGAATGTGCTTGGCATTCTGCACATGGTGCGTGCCTTCGCAGAGGCGCTGCGCCAGAATGGTTACGGCACGATTCTGAACCTGACCTCCACCGCTGCCGAGCACGGCTATGAGGGAGGCGCCGGGTATAACGCGGCGAAGTTCGGTGCTCGCGGCCTGACCGAGGCGCTTCGCCTGGAGGAGGCGGAGAATAATATTCGCGTGATTGAGATTTGCCCGGGCATGGTGCACACCGAAGAGTTCTCTCTAAACCGCCTGGGGTCCAAGGAAGCAGCCGAGCGCGTCTACGCGGGCGTTGAGAAGCCGCTGACCGCAGAGGACGTGGCGCAGACCGTGACCTTTGCGTTGAACGTTCCGCACCATGTGAACCTTGACCGTATTACGATTCGCCCGGTGGCCCAGCCGAGTCAGTTCAAGGTGATTCGTAAGGAGAGCTAAGCTCGCGGCGCGCCGTGACGCTTGAGCCTCAGCGAGGCTTTGATAGCCCCGCCTGCATCCTCGTGTGTTGGATGTGGGCGGGGCTTTCTCTGTGTTCTCGGGGCCCTATATAGAAGGTATACAGGGGGTACCTAAGGGGTTCTGGAGGGCAGGGGCGAGGTATGAAGGAGAACTTGAGGGAACTATAAAGTGGTACGTGAGACTTTAAGGTTCACTTAGATGAAAATGGTGAGTCGAAATCACCTATGGAACACCCTATATTTTCTTCAAACGCAATCAAAAGATAGGGTTATATGCCCTCGTGTGTCACTAGATGGGCGCAAAATCCCTGAATTGGTCTGCATTAAACTTCAACTTAAGGGGTGGTTTTATAACGATTTCATTACAGTTGCGCAAAGGCGGTGGTAAGCGGGCTAAACCTCCAGGGGCAAATGCTAGCCTTTTAGCAGTCACACCCATGTATGGGCCTACTGCACCTTCAAAGACGGAGGCGTACTACGGTAGGCTCAACACCGATAATCAGAGATCGAGGAAAAATGTCGAAGACTACCCGTCGCGTTTACAAGATCGCAGCAGCGGCAGCCTTTACGGCTGGTTCCGTGGCAGCAATCCCGGCAACCTTCGCGGCAGAAGCACCCGCTGATCAGCAGCAGCAGGTTGTCGATCAGAAGGCAACTGCGCAGACTTCTTCCCTGCCTGGTGGCAATGTAGCCGAGGCCCCTAAGGCTGAGGCAACCCAGGCTCCTAAGGCTGAAGCTCCTAAGACCGAGGCCCCTAAGGCTGAGGCTACCGAGGCTCCTAAGGCTGAAACCCCCAAGGCTGAGGCTCCTAAGGCTGAAGCAACCGAGGCTCCCAAGGCAGAGACTCCTGCCCCCACTGCTCCGGCTACCGAGGCACCTAAGGCAGAGACCCCCAAGGCAGAGACTCCTAAGGCTGAAGCAACCGAAGCTCCCAAGGCTGAAACCCCCAAGGCAGAGACTCCTGCCCCCACTGCTCCGGCAACCGAGGCTCCCAAGGCTGAGACTCCTGCCCCCACTGCTCCGGCAGCCCCCGAGCCCACCACCCCTGCAACCCCGGCCCCCGAGGCAAAGCAGGCTGACCCCTCCGTCGTTATTGAGAACGCTCATTTCCCCGGTGACGCACAGTTCAACACCGTGAGCGTTGTTGCAACCGGCTTCTATGGCGAGAAGGTTGGCCCCGGCGTTCAGGTCAGCATCTACGCACTGGATGCAAACAACCAGGTCACCGGCGATGCTATCGCAACCGTTTCCGTGTCTGCAGACCAGATTCAGGACGGCTCCTTCAAGACCGCCTTCACTGTTGAGGCAAGCAAGCTGCCCGCCGGCGCATCCTACGCTCTGGTTGCTGTCAGCAACCCGCAGGGTCAGCCCGAGCAGAAGCTTGTGGCTCTCTCCTCCTTCAAGGTCACTGAGTCCACCTCTCCCAAGACTGAGACCCCCAAGGCTGACGAGACTCCCGCTCCCGTAACCCCGACGCCCGAGACCCCGAAGGCTGACGAGACCCCGGCACCCGAGGCTCCCAAGACCGAGGCCCCCAAGGAAGAAACTCCTGCTCCGGAGGCACCCAAGGCTGAGACCCCCAAGGCTGACGAGACCCCCGCTCCTGAGGCTCCCGCAGCACCCGAGAACGCAACCCTCACCACCGAGGATGCATCCCTGAATCCGAACGACCAGTACAACGTTCTGACTATCAATGGTTCCGGCTTCACCCACGAGTCTGTTGCTCAGGGCGTTCAGATTAACATCTACCGCCTGGATGCTGACGGCAACATCACCGGCGAGGCTCTGGCAACCTACGATGTGCCTGCTTCCGAAATCATGGAGGGTACCTTCCGTGCGAAGGTCAGCATCCTGTCCGAGCGCCTGCAGCCCGGTTACGCCTACGCAATGGTGGCAACCAGCGACCCCAACGGTCTGGTACACCAGGTAGCAGTAACCACTGCTGTTGTGAGCGATGCAGACCACCCGGCGCCCACCCTACCGGCAGCTACCGAGGGTGACAACACCACCGTTCGTGATAACGGCGACGGCACCACCAGCGTCTTCACCGCTGAGATGCGCGAAGATGGTTCGGTTGTCGTAACCGAGACCCGCATGCCTTCTTCTCAGGCACCCAAGGCTAAGGTTGGCAACGCATCTGCTGCTACCTCGTCGAAGGGTCACGGCCTGAGTACCTCCGGTTACCAGGGTTCGTCTTCGACCTCTTCTTCCTCTTCGAAGCAGCAGCTGGCTCACACTGGTGCTGAGGGTGTTGCAGGTATCGCTGGCGTTGGTGCCGCAGCTCTGATTGCTGGTGCCGCACTGATGCTCCTGCGCCGCCGCAGCCTCTAAGGTTTATCCTTTCACATAGAGTCTTATGAAACGCTCTCGTGGTTTCCTTGGGATTAAAATATTCCTGGAGACCGCGAGGGCGTTTCTGTGTGTTCAGAACAGTGGGAACAACGTGCAAAGCGGTATTTTGCGAAACATAACAATCGCGATAGTTGGACAAGCCGGTGCAGATTTGTTTGTTGCGGGTTTCCTGAGCCTGTGAGTTTTGGAGTCCCGAATCGGGAAGAAAGGAACGAGAAACGATGAGCGTGCAGGCGGTGCAGTATGACTGCTTTGGGCCCGTGGAGAATCTGAAGCTCGCGAACGTACCGGGGGAGAACCCCGAAGAGGGGCAGGTAAAGATTGCGGTGCGTGCGGTCGGCCTGAATCCTGTGGACTATAAGATCTTTGAGGGCTCTCCGCAGCTCAGGATGCTCTCGCGCGCCATGAAAATCAGGAACCCCCGCCGTTGGTTTGAATCAAAGAAATCGCAGTTCCCTCGTGGAGTAGGGCGTGATTTCTCCGGTACGGTGCTCGAAGTGGGGCCCGGCGTATCGGGTTACCATGTGGGTGACGAGGTCTTCGGAACCATTGTTAGCGCCCCCGGTCTGGGTACTAAGCGGGGATCTCTGGCTACGGAAATTTGCGTGAATACCGGTGATATTGCGCTTAAGCCCGCCTCCATTGATTTTGACCATGCCGCTGCAATGGGTGTCGCGGCCTTGACCGTGGGAGGAGCCTTCCGCCATATTGGCGTGGGTGCGGGCGATACTGTGGTCATTTCTGCAGCCTCGGGCGGAATTGGGTCCACCGCTGTGCAGTATGCGGTGGCTCGTGGCGCACGGGTCGTCGGAATCGCGGGGGCTGTGAATGCCGAATTTGTTAGGTCACTGGGTGCTGTTCCGGTTGCCTACGGTGAGGGCGTTAGGGAGCGTGTGCTCAAGGCTGCTGAGGGCCGCGTGACGAAGTTCCTGGACTGCTATGGTGGCGACTACGTCAGCTTGGCATTCTCGCTGGGTCTGAAGGGTAAAGACATTGGAACTCTCGTTCCCTCGCCCAAGGTCATGATCAGGGGAGCGCAGTTTACGGGCCCCCGCCACTCGGAACACGGGGATTTTGAAGCCCTAGCCGAGCTGGTTACCGAGGGAAAGGTGTCAATTCGGCTGGATCGCGTGTACGGGTTCACGATTGAGGACGTCCATGCAGCATACCGCGATTTGAAGGCTGGCCATACGCGCGGCAAGAGAGTCGTTCGTATTACCGATTCATAGGGAGTTTATTACTGAGGGTGCTGGGGTGGGGTGGTGTAGCGGAATGATTCTGTCGACTTATTTTGTGCGTGGTTATTGGTACGCACGCTTTTAATCAATGTGCGGGAAAAGGCGCTGTGACCTGCATTTTTTCACTTAAAAGAAATAAATTAAATGCATGAATGTGCAGAATTATTTTTATCTTAAATCCATTAAAACTGCATATGCATGCAATAAAACCTTGAACCTCAAGGGAGAGTTGAAAAATTTCGCCTAGTCCATGCAATTTGAATGCTCTTGATACTGTTCCGGAGAGTAAAAAATATTCCATGTGGGTTATTGCACAAGAAAATAGTCAGGACGTAAAGCGTATTTACAGCAATAACCTAAAAAGTATTGTTAGTGTGGAATTACCGATAAATAGAGCGATTCCCTTCGCAGTAACTTCCACCATTACATGAATGTTATGACTAGTCCGTGCGTTATAGCGTTCATTCCTGAAGAGGTACCCAACCATCTTCAATCCGTGGCACCCTCCGGAGGGTATCGTTCACACTCACAGAAAAGGTGTGTTCCATGCCCGAACCCGCTCACTCAAAAACCCGAGCAACAGCCGCTATTGCTGCATCCGTCCTGTCCGTTACCGGTGTTGGTACTGCGCACGCAGATGTGCAGGTGCAAAATACCGGCGGAATTGCTTCATCGACTGCGGTAGAACCCGACAATCCCCCCTCCGCAACAAACGCAACCCCCATCGAAAACGTTGCCACCCAAACCTCCCCGCAGGTGTACGTCGAGCAGGGCGTCGTCATTAACCCGGCACGTTCCCAGAGCATCACCGTCACCGGTGAAGGCTTTACCGGCGGTGCCGTTGAACGTTACGGTGTGGCAGTGTACGTGAGCGAATACCGCCAGTACCCCCTCTACGCACTGGGCCGCGGCTCTGCAGTGACGATGACCCTCGTGCCCGAACTCGATGTGGACGGTGGCCGTTTCAGCACCCAGTTGACCCTGCCTGCAGGTACCCTCGACCCCAACCAGCAGTACGTCGTCGCAACTGCCGTGGTTGACCCTGCCAAGGGCTACGCGACGGAGGATCCCTCCTACAACTCCTCTGCACCGCTGGAGCTGCTGCCCGCAAATACTCAGGATGAGCCGCTGAATGCTCAGATTCTCTCGGGCCAGATGGAAATTCCACAGGAGAAGAACCTGGTGGTTTACAAGGTCACCGGCCTGGGTGAAGCGCAGGCATTTGAAGTGATGACCTACGTCTACGCCTTGGATAGCCAGGGTAACCGCATGCTGCTGGCTGTTTCTCCCGCGCGCGCCGACGTTGTGAACGGTACCCTCCTGGATGGCATTGAGGTGCCCGGATCCATGCTGGAAGAAGTTCAGAACGTCCACGAGAATCTGCGTTACGTGCTGAGCGTTGAGGTGGCTCCCTCTGCAGCTAATGGTTACACCGCCCAGGAAGTTGAGGTTCCCTTCATGAATGGTTGGAATGTACAGAATGGCTCCGCTCCGGTTGCCACCGCTGAGCGTGCAATGGCGGAGCAGGCACAGTTCAAGAAGAAGCAGTCTGCAGAGGAAGCGCAGCCCGAGCAGGCTACCCAGCCGACTCAGGGTGTTCAGTCCGAGCAGGTGGCCTCCTCGAATACTGCCGAGCAGTTCGACCACGTGCTGCCCGAGGATGATCCGCGCCGCCACTACGACCTGCCGCGTAACACCCTCTTTGACCGCGTCCATGACACCACCAAAGAAGACACTACCGAAGAACAGACCAACGACACCGCTAGCCCCGTGATGACCGCCCGCCTGCACGTAGAAGAAACCGTAGTTCCCGAAAACGATTCCGCAAAGACCCTGACCCTGCGTGGAGAGGGCTTCACCGGCGTCAGCTCGGTGCACCTGATGGTTAGCGCTATCGATGAATACGGAGTGGCTACCGGCGGCGTGATTGCGTCGGCTGACGTCTCTGAGATTGACGACTCCGGTGCTTTCACCGCACAGGTGCAGATTCCCGGCTCGGAGCTCAAGTCCGGTGCCACCTATCGTGTGAGTGCTGTGGCGGAGGATGAGCAGGGTACTGTGCGCATGGTCAATGGCGGCTTTACCGTCGAGCGCGATAGCGTGGATAGCCTGCCCACTACCCCTGAGCAGGATGCGCCCGCTGTCGAGACTCCCGCGGTCGATGCTTCGGTGCCTACTGAGCCTGCGGCTGATCAGGCTTCTGTTACCGAGCAGAAGGCGGGGGAGAGCGGTGCTGAGCAGAAGAAGGACGCTCCGGCTGGTGTTCAGGGTGCTCCCGCGCAGAATGTTTCTGCACAGAATACCTCTGTGCAGAAGACTGAAGCGCAGAAGGGCAACGCGCAGAAGGTCGAAGCACAGGCATCTGGCTCCCAGAAGGTTGCCTCCGGTGCCCAGCAGAAGCGTGAGCAGTTGGCGGCTACTGGCGCCTCCAATATGTTGGTCATTAGTGCCGCTGGATCGCTGTCACTGCTTGCCGGTATGCGTTTGAGCCGCCGTCGCCGTAGTGAGATGCAGCTCAGTTCTCGCCGCTAAAACGGGCCAATTATTGCCCCACTAGGCAAAATACGCATATAGATGCAGGGACGTCCGAAATGCAAGATTCGGGCGTCCCTACATCTTTAACTTTTTCTAAGGTTATACCTATAATTTAGAGTGCTGTCATAGACGGTACTATCACTCTTTACCACCTCGTTCACCCGAGGTGAGGAGTCGCTGTGAAGCGCCTCCGGTCACCGATATCAGAGAACCGTTATTCTGTGCCTACTTCCGACCTTTGGGCACAGGAGTCACACGACGATTCATCACACTCACTCACGAAAATAGGTGACCATGTTTTCCACGCAGCGAACTGCTCGCGGCGCGGCGCTAGTAGCGTCTGCCGCCCTCGGTTTGGGCGGCTCCGTCGCGCCTGCAACTCTGGCCCCCACCACCTTTGCCTCTGCCGCTCACGCGCAGACTCAGCAGACCCCGAAGCCTGAACTTCCCATCGCCGTTGCCACCGATGTGGTTAGCCACGACATTACCCTGGACCTGGTTGCTCAGAGCAATGACTACACCCTGCTGTCGTTGACCGGTGTAACCTCTTTGGAGAATCTGAGGGTTCGCCTGGTTGCTATTTCCGTTGACGATGGTATCGTGGCGGCGATGACCGTGCCTGCCTCCCAGATGACTGCCTCTCTGAACGATGAGGGTGCGCTAGAGGTCAGTATTCACCAGCGCCTGAACGTTGAGCAGCCGTACATGGTTGAGGTGCAGAACCTGAGCACCAAGGATGCTATTTCGGTTGAGTTCATGCCCGAACAGGGTGCGACCGTTGACGAGATTCTAGCGAGCCGCCAGAACATTTTCTTCCCTGACACCCCTGGCGTTCCCCGTGCTAACCGCGTGGAGGCGAATCCCGCCCCCGAGGTGTCCCTGAGCCCCAGTGCATCCCCGAGCGCCGCGAAGGATAGCCCGCGCCCGACGGTCGCCCCGGTACCTTCTGAAGCGCCGTCTGCATCGCAGAAAGTTTCGGCTCGTCCTTCTGCGAGTGCATCTGCTAGCGCCTCGGTAAGTGCGTCCGCGAGTGCGTCCGCTTCGGCGAGTTCTTCTACCGATGATGTGGCGCCTGCTGAGGTGACCGAGGATCGTCTGCTGGTGCACTCCCGCTCCGATCGGGCTCCCGCGGAGACCCGTGAGGCGACCCTGGAAATTTCTACCGCAGAGCTGCGCGGATCGGATGAGCTGCAGCCGATTAGCGTGCGCGCTAGGAACGTTGCGGAGAGTGGCCTGGGCTATGACGTGATGGTCTTTGAAATGCCTGCTGACGGCGGTGCCGTGGGTTCACCGCTGGCGACCACGCATGTGAGTCCTCAGCAGGTGACTGATGATTCTTTCTCTGCTGATTTGAAGGTTTCCGGCACCTCTTTGAATGCGGGTAAGCGCTACCGTGTGGTTGTGGTGGGTGGTAACTCCACTGAGGAGCTACAACTCATGGCGACCAGTACATTTGGTGTGAGCATGATTCAGCGTGCGGTTCCTGTTGATCCGGTTCCGAAGCCTACGAATACTGTTGTTCACCCGCAGATCCCGATGATTTCTGATGCGAATCAGCGTGTGAGCCCTTCGGCCCCTTCGGGTCGCGTGAGCACTGTGGATTCTTCAGGTGCCTCTGCGGATGCTCAAGATTTGGTGACTGATTCTGTTGCTAAGATCCCGTCGGTGGATAGCGCTCTGGGCTATATTGTGCAGGCGCAGCAGTCGGCGCGTGCGATTACCGCGCAGGCTCGTAGTTCTGTGGCTGAGACTGCGGTGGTTCCTTCGACGATGGTGATGTCTGGTTATGCGGTGATGTTGCCGGGGCGTACCGTGGTGAACCTGTTGGGTTACCAGTCTGCTGAGGGGGAGACGGTGACTGTTGCTTCGCCTCAGGAGAATGTGGGTGCTGCAGGTTCGGGTAGTTTCTATACGCGTAGCTCGAAGTCGCGCGGTGATTCTGCCGGTTCGAAGCTGGAGGCGAGCGCTCAGGATAATGGCCCGCTGCCGGAGGGTACCTTGCCGCTGAGTATTGCTCTGCTGGGTTCGGTTGCCTTTGTGGGTACTGCTGTTGCGGTTAATGTGTATCGTCGCCGCCTTGAGGGTGCTGAGGAACTGGGTGCTGAGTAGTTCAGCTATTTGCCGCTTAGCGCTGTGAGGCGTGGCTCTCTGTAGGGGAGTTGTTGAGTGGGAGGCGCTCTGTCGGGTGCGTGCCGTGTGGGTGCGTGTTCGGTGGGGCGCCTTCTGCGTGCCCGGATGTTTGACTCTATTGCGCGGTGGTCTGGTGCGCCTTGGGGCGGTGTAATAATCTCTTTTTGGTGCACTCTGGAGAATATATTTTGACATTCGAATTTTGCGTTATTTATATCTCAGTAAAGTAATTAATTCCCTTTTATTTCGGTAATTATTGCGACATAAAGTTTTAGCACATGAATGCAATGCAACATTAAGTGCAATATCCGTGTTAGGCTAGGGTGTAACCGACGTACTGGTGCGCAAATACTTGGATAGAAACACCGGGCTTGTGGTGAGCCTTCCCTAGTCCAGGCTTTGCGCCTACATCGATCGAAATGGCGCACATGACTATCACTCGACTTCCGAAACGCATTCATGCTCTTTCGCTTGCAGCCGCTTTAGGTGCAAGCACTTTTATGCTTCCTGGCGCCTCCGCAGTAGAGGCTGAAGCAATTAACGTGAATGATTGCCTGGCGGCTCTGATTAATAGCGAGTTTAATTCAAGCTGCCCCTACGAAGACCTCGAAATTGAGGTCGATACTATTGAGATTCAGATTCAGTCCATCAAGGACGGTCAGGCAACCATTAAGCTCGCGCCCCTCTATGAGGGCGGCTACGTGGGCGATGCCTCTAGGGTGTACCTGGTAATGCAGTACTACGACGCCACTGGCACGTTGCTTGGATCTGACACCTACGAGCCCTCCGCAATGCAGGTTGAGCGTGCTGATGACGGCTCGATGCTCGTCACCTTTGAGATGCCGCAGATGCCCCAGGAAGGCTACTACTCCATGAGCGTCATGGACCTGACGACCTCCGACGCGGGCTATGGCGAATTCATGATTTCTGAGGGTTCCCTCGTTCCGCACGCTATCCCGATTGAGGATGACTCTGACGAGGTGATGGTGGACAAGAAGGAAAACGCCCACCAGGTGCCGACCATTGACGAGCTAAAGATGATGGAAAAGCTCCGTGAAGAGGAGCAGAAGAACCAGCAGGCTGCAGATCAGAAGGGTAGCAAGGATAAGGTTAAGACTGAGGTGCCTTCCGAGTCTGCTGAAAACCCGAACCTCGAAACCCACACGCAGAAGCTGGAGCAGGTCCCCGGCGGATCGACCTCTTCTCGCGATACTCAGACCCTGAGTGTTGCGGAACTGAAGGTCGCCTATGCTGAGGTTCGCTCTGATAAGGAAACCAAGCCGGTGACTATCAGTGCAGCGCGTCTGCCCGCGAATGCGGCTGGCTACGACCTAATCGTGGTTGAAACCGATATGAGTGGCAACCATAAGGGTGATGCGCTGTCCATTACACACATCAGCTCTGATCGCATTGTGAATGGCGCGTTCAAGGAAGAGGTCGGCATGCCCGGCTCTCTGCTGAAGACCGGCTCGGTGTACACCGCCTACCTGGTGCATGCGGACGATACTGAGTACGCGGAAGAAGTTGTCTCGGTGCGATTCAAGGTCAGTGGTGAGGCGACCGGCAACTCAACCTCCTTGATGAAGGATGAGCTGCCCCGCCAGGATGCAAACGCATCGCTCACGTCCAGCACCAATGCGGCCGAGGCGACCGGTACCACTCAGGATAGCCCCTCCGCTGCTACTAGCGCCGTCTCGACTCGTTCTGATGACACCCAGTCGGGCTCGGGTCAGTCTGCCGCGAGCGCACCCCGCTCCACTCTGGATGCGGTGAGCGCCATGTCCAAGGCAAAGGAAGCGAAGGCTGAGCGTCAGCGTCAGGCTCTGCAGGCTTTGGCTCAGGCACGTACGATGGCTCCGCGTTCGGCTTTTGAGCCGACTCGCACCAATCAGATTTCGGCGTACAGTTCGGGCTCTGATCCGGCATCTATCGCTGCTACCGCGAAGCTGGATGCTTTGACGGATGAAGAAAAGGCAGCGTCGGCAGCTTCTGGTAACGGAAATAAGGGTTTCACCCCCGTGGTTCATTCGGAGTCTAATAATCGTTCAGCTACGGTGAACTCGAATACCACTCAGGTGCACTCCACCGCGAATGCTGAGCGTCAGGATGGCGTGAAGGCTGCAGCTTCGGCGGAGTCTCCCGCTAGTGAAGAGGTCGCGCAGCACGGTGTAGCTTTCTGGGCTCTTGGAGGCACCGGTTTGGCGCTGGTGGTTGGTGCCGCGTGGCTGGCTCACCGCAGGGGAGTCCTCGGCGGCTAACGCCCCTAATCCGTGCTTTTTGACGGCATCGCATAGTATATTCGTTGTTTCATGAGGAACACTCACCCCCGCTATCTGTTGGTGCAGATTCCAGGGGGCGAGTCGTGCATTCAGGGTGTTCAAAAAAACTCTACCCTCGCGTGAATGAACCTTAAGGTTCGTGATAGGGTTGAAATAACCGATAAATAGATGCGAGCTGTTGTCAGGTCCTCTTCACCTGAAATATGAAGCGGAGTGTGGTACGACGAATCCGGGTGCATGTCGCACTCGGGGGTCCGCGCGGCACATGAGGAACGGGCAGTAGCACGCACATTTCCACCATGAAAAGATGCATTGCATGAGTATTTATTCAGCGAAGCACCGTATTGTCACCGCAACCATTTTGGTTGCGGGGCTTCAGTGCGGGCTTGTTGTACCCTCTGTCGCAACGGAAGCGCCCGTCACGACGCACTCTGCCGTGCAAAAAACTACGACCCTGGACGCGACCCCGAATCAAACTGAACAGAACCCGGAGGTTCAGGGTGCCGCCTCCACAATCACCATGAAGGCGCAGCTCAAGGATGATGGTTACCTGCTACGCTGGACAGGCTTCCCCGAAGATTTGGAGGCCTCCAGCGTTCTAGTTGACGTGAACTTCTACACCCCTTCCGGTGAGTACGGTGGCTCCATTCTGGAGAACCCGGCCCTCTCTGAAGGAACCAAGGAAGGGGAGCTGAACCTCCTGATGAGCCCGGCAACGGACTCGAACGTCGTGTACGTGATCGTTCTGGAGGATACGGTCCACGGCGCCTCCTACGAATTTTTTGTGACCGAGCAGGGGAACCGCCTGGTCCAGGCTGCTGACCCGCGCAACGGTAAGGTAAAGCCCACTCAGCCGCCGGTCGACATTGAGCGTGAAGAGGGAGGAGCCCCCGAAGAGACTGCCACCCCCAGCCCCGGGGCAGTGAGCCTGCCTTCGCCTACCGCTACTGACACGGTCCGCCGTACCGTAGACAACCCGCAGAACAAGGATTCTGGCCAGTACGTTATCTCCGAAGACAATAGCGTGTATGACCCGATGAATCAGCGCAAGGGCAAGGCGTACCTGTCCATTCAGGACTCGCAGGGTGACTCTCGGGATGATACGAAGCCTGTTACGGTCCGTGCCACGAACTTCCCCCAGAATGACAAGGGTTACGACCTGATCGTCATGGAAATCGACTCCAACGGCAACACCGTGGGTGACGCGCTCGCCATTGTGCACGTTAGTCCGGAATCGATTTCTGCGGGCGCTTTCGAAGCGGTGATTGGTGTGCCCGGTGCGTCCTTACAGATTGGTAAGACGTACCTGGTGGCGGCTTTTGATGCTGCCGGTGACGGTAACCTTCAGCTCAATACGGTGCGTTTTACGGTGACTCAGGCATCCTCTGAGGGTGGCGGATCATCGTCCGGTCCTTCGTCTAAGAGTGAGGGGAAGCCGGTTGCGGCTTCTTCCGCCTCTCCTTCGACTGCCTCTGAGACTGCGAACGCATCCGGCGCGAAGGCACCCGCTGCGGGTTCTACGTCTAAGACCCGCGGTATTCAGGCTGATACCGCTATGGCTCCGGGTACTAATGACGCCACGATTTCTATTCCGCGCGCTGCCGGTAGCCCTGCCACCGCGTCTTCCTCGGCGCTGGGGTACCGCACCGGGGAGGCGCAGCCTGTTGAGGTGGCGACCCCCGAGTCTAATTTGCCCTCGGGTACCGATTCGGCGGCTCAGTCTCGCCGTGCCGCGATTCTGAACGGTTCTTCCTCTCAGGTTCGTACTGATCCCGGATCGCCGAATGGTGTGAAGGCAACGGAGGCGCAGATTACCCGCACCATGGATAAGAGCTCGCCGCTTCTGCCGATTTTGGTGACCCTGGGTGGCGGTCTGATTCTGGGTGCTTTGGGTATGTCACGTATGCACGCTTCGAAGAAGGATTAGTCGCGTAGGGGTTGGGGTAGTGGCGGCCCCTGGTGCCTGTTGAGGGGGTATTGCTCTGTCGGTGTGTTGTGAGATGTTTTGTCATAAAACGGCTCATTTGGTGCATATCTTGAGAAATATACACACTGTCGATATAGTAAGCCTGTCCTAACAATATCGATAGTATGGATGCACACCAATGAAGATTTTCACATCTGGCACCCGCCTCTCCAAGGGAGCCTGCGCCCTCGCCGTCGCTGGCGCTGTCGCCCTGCCCTTGGCACCCGTTCTCGCCGAGAACATTAATATCGCTGCCCAGAACGTTGCCGCACAGAACGTCGCAGCAGGCGACCAGGCAACTGCAGGCGCGTCCTTCGGCTGGGGCGTGCGCGCCTCCTTCCTGTCCTACAACGGTATGCCCCGCGAAATGACCGACGGCGCAGCCTGGGACGCAGCTGCAAAGCAGTTCACCTTCACCCCGACCTCCACCACCGTCTCTGAAGACGGTAAGCAGGTCACCCTGCAGGCTGCCGGCCGCCTCTGGTTCACCGGCCACTGCGCCGAAGGCCAGGACCCCGAAACCGGTTGCGCCCTGAACCTCACCTTCTCCAACCCCCGCGTGGAACTGAACCTTGCTGACGGCACCGGCTCCCTCTACATGACCGTGCGCACCAAGAACTACGCCTCCGGCAAGTTCGAGGGCCCCATGGAAGTCAAGATGGCGACCCTGAGCACCGGCACCGCCAAGCAGAGCGAGAAGGATGGCGTGGTCAGCATCAGCGGCATCTCCGCGAACCTGACCGCCGACGGTAACCACGCCTTCTCCGACTTCTACAACGAAGGCGCCAGCCTCGACCCGCTGAGCATCTCCTACACCGGCAGCGCAGCTAGCACCCCCAAGAGCGCCTACAGCGTCGCTGAGTCTTACAACACCGGTGCGGGCGTGAACCTGCCCCAGAACACCGCACGTCTGGGCCAGAACCACATCGTGCACGTGGCACCCCCGAGCTTCGGCGGCGACACCACCTACACCGTGCTGACCAGCTCCAACCTGAAGATGACCGACACCGGCGTACTGAAGGCCAACAAGGGCGTTTTCGCGGTGGATGCTGACGGCAACCGCATGCTCGTCATCAACAGCGAGACCAACAAGCCCGAGCTGTACACCGTAACCGCTGAAGGTAAGCTCGTCTCCTCCGGCACCTACTCCAACGCAGACCTCGGCACCACCACCGTCAAGGCAATCGGCTACAACCCCGCCAACAACACCTGGGGTATCGTCAGCATTGACGGCCAGGGCGGCGGCAAGCTCACCATCATTGACGCATCCGGCAAGGCAACCTCGCAGGCTCTGCCGAAGCCCGACTCTATCGACCCGCAGGTTGTGAACGCCTACTCGCTCGACGAGTACTACGGCGACTCGTTCTCCAACAACACCGTGACCCTCGCACCGCTGCCCGACGGCAGCTTCGTGTACGCGCCGTCGACTTCCATCTACGATGCGGCCGGCGAAAAGGTGGTTCAGAAGGGTCACCTGCTGCACATGAGCAGCAACGGCGTGTCCCTGGTGCCGAACTCTTCACCCGCAGGCTACGACACCGCCCTGCCCTCGACCCTGGTCAGCCCCAAGGGCTACATTTACCGTTGGAACAACTGGTACGGCGGTAAGGTGCAGATCCTCAAGTACGAGAACGGCACTTTCAGCGTGGTCCGCGAGTCCGCAACTCTTGAGGGCTTCGAGAAGACCGAGGTTGCCACCATGTTCCTGACCCGCGCGGGTAACGTGGTTGTGGTGGACGCATCCGGCTCCCGCCTGGTGTTCATGGATGAGACCCTGAACAAGGTGAACGAGGTGGTGCTCTCCTCGATGCGCAAGACCGACAAGAGCGGCGGCTACAACGCTCTCGAACTGCCCAACGGCGATATTATCTACCCGACCAGCTTCGAGAACCCGAACACCTACGAGGATCAGCTGTGGCTGAACCGCCTGGCAGCGAACTCGGCACCGACCCCGGCTCCCGAGCCCACTAAGTCTGCTGAGCCTACCGTTGCTCCCACCGTAGCTCCGACCGTGGCACCGACTGCTGAGCCGACTAAGGCACCCGAGCCGACCGTTGCTCCTACTGCAGAGCCGAGCGTTGAGCCCACTAAGCCTGCTGAGCCGACTGTCGCGCCCACCGAGGCACCCTCTGCTGAGCCTACCGTCGCGCCGACTGTTGCTCCCACCGCTGAGCCGACTGTTGCACCGACCGTCGCGCCTTCTGCTGAGCCCACTGCGACCGCAGAGCCCTCGGCAACTGCAGAACCCACTGTGGAGCCTTCGGTAACGGCTGAGCCCACCAAGACTGCAGAACCGACTGCTGAGCCCACCAAGACTGCAGAACCCACCGCAGTGCCTTCGGAGGAGCCCACCTCGCCGTCTCTGCCGACCGCATCCGTGGCACCTTCTGTAGCCCCGAGTGCTTCTGCAACCCCGAGCGCATCGGTGAGCGCTTCCCCGACCGCAGTTCCGAGCGTTCCCGCCGTGACCCCCTCGGTGAGCGCGTCTGCATCGGCGTCCGCTAGCGCGTCTGCTTCTTCGAGCGCGTCTGTGAGCGCGTCGAGCTCCGCAAGCAGCTCCAGCAGCGCATCGGTGACCGCATCGGCTAGTGCGTCTGCTTCTTCGAGTATGTCCGCAAGCGAGTCTGCATCCGCGAGCGCTTCCGCTTCTGAGAGCAGCACTGCAGACCAGAACGCAGCCGGCCACAAGGGTGGCTCCAACGGCGGTTCTGATGCTGGTTCCGGTGCCTCCGACAACTTGGGTGTGAGCGGCTCCAATGGCGGTTCCTCTAACGGTGGTTCTTCCGCAGGTGGTTCCTCGACCTCCGGTAGCTCCTCCTCCAAGCTGGCACAGACCGGCGCATCCGGCGCTATGTTCGCCGCAGCAGCTGGTGCTATCACCCTGGCTGCGGGTACCGCACTGGTCGTGGCTCGCCGCCGCAAGAGCTAAAATTTAGCCTTCGTGCAACACCCCGCTTCGCCACTCGTGTTCATGAGTGGGGGAGCGGGGTGTTCCTTTCATACAATGGAAATATGACTATTCTGAATGTAATCGCAACTTCGCACGGCACTGACTCGGTCGCCGGTCGTGAAGCTATCACGCTGATTCGTGAGCAGATCAAGTTCCTGCTTGCCCAGCGTAATGACGGTGTGGAGTACCGTGTCCACGCCGCATATGTGGATGTGGAATCTCCCAGCGTTGATGATGCCGCAGCCTCTCTGCCCAATGATGAGCCCTGCGTGATCGTGCCGATTCTGCTGTCGACCGGCTTCCACACTCAGGTGGATTTGCGTCGTGCCGCACGCAATAGCGGTATTGAGCGTATTAGTATTGGCGAGTCTCTGGGACCGGATGCACGTCTTGCCGCTCTGACCCGCGCCCGCCTGGAAGAGGCTGGTTGGACTCCCGGCGACGGCCCTGTGGTGCAGGGTGCCGCTGGTTCTTCCCGCGCCGATGGTCGTGCCGATATGGAGCGTGCCGCTGAGCTGCTGGCTGACGAGCTGAACGCTCCGGTACATCACGGCTTTATTGCCGCTATCGATCCAAAGTTCCACGAGGTCGTTGCCGAACATCAGCCTAAGTTTGCCGCGACTTACCTGCTGGCGGATGGTTTCTTCTCCGGTAAGATGCGCCGTGATGCTGAGTCGACCGGTGTGCCGGTGAAGGTTGCCGCGCCGCTGGTGAACGCGCAGGGTGGTGCTTCTGCTGCCGTGGTGGCGGAGTGCTTTATTGACCGCATGGATGCCGCTATTGCCCAGCTGGATGCCGCCTAGATGACTTAAAATCAGGCTAGTGCGCTCGCTGTTCACTCACCTGATGAGGGGCTTCTGAAAATCCATACAAAAAACCTCGGGAGGTGATTCTCCCGAGGTTTTTTGTATGTAGCTGAAGTAGCTGAGTGCTTAGGCAGTCTTGAGGTAGACGTCGCCGTCGCGGACCTCTACGGGGTAGACCTTGATGGAGTAGGAGGGGTCGGAGACGCACTCACCGGTGGTCAGGTCGTAGACCTCCTTGTAGAGGGGGGAGGTGATGGTGGGGTTGCCGTTCTTCTCGCCGACGATGCCGCGTGCGAGGACCAGTGCCTGGCTGTGCGGGTCGAGGTGGTCGCCGGCGAAGATGCCGTGCTTGGTCTTGTAGATGGCGTACTGGTAGCCGTCGACCAGGGCGACTTCACCCCAGTTTTCTTCGAGGTCAGATTCGGCGCAGATGCGTACCCAGTTCTCAGCCATGGGGGTTTCCTTTCGAAGTGGTGGTCTGCGCCGCGCGGGGTGCAGGACACAATAGCGGTTCGTGTGTTCTTTGTTTGGAGTTTACCTTATGAAACCCACATTTGGAAATGGGGCACGCGGAGGGTGCTAAAGGTTATTTTTACCCTAAAAGATGATCTCAAATTTCATAGATTAGCCTTACCTAAATTAGGTTTAGATAAGGTAAGAATACCCTATTCCAGCCCGGTATTCCGCGGATTTTTTGGAAAATTTTCCCAAAAAATACGGATTTTCGACGCTTCGACCCCGCGCTAGAGTGTACGATAAAAGTCGTAGTTTAAAACGCCTTTTGACTGCCTGAAGAAAACAACATAATCCCACACAAAAATGTTTCGTAATTTTCAGATGCATTCTAAAGAAGCGGGCGCTCCAACTACTCGGTACGCATCAGGTACGAGCCCAACGGTACGGAAACTAGGAGTTCCAACGCCGGGCACGATCCAGCCGCACACTGAGGGTAGATAAGCGCCATGAACTACCTGCATTACAACTAGGAAGGAAAATCCATGTCGCACACTCCCCGCAACATTCTCGTTGTCGGCGCAGGCCCCGCTGCGTGGCGTTTTGTACGCGCGTACCACGAAGGCGCTGAAGCTGCCGGTCGCGCGGCGGACACCATCACCGTCCTCAACGACGAGCCCTACATCCCCTACGACCGCGTTGCTATCGAGAAGATTTTCAAGGACACCGAGAAGGACCTGACCCTCGGTGACCCCGAACTGTGGAATGCAGAGAACATCAACCTGGTCAACAACTGCCACGCAGAGAAGCTTGACCGCACCCGCCGCGTCGTCACCGACACCGAGGGCAACGAGTACCCCTACGACGTGCTGGTCTTCGCGACCGGTTCCCGCGCGGTTCGTATCCCCATTCTTAACTCGGACGCCGCACACGTCTTCCGCACCATTGACGACGTGAAGAACATGGTCTCCGAGGTCAACCGTCTGCAGTCCACCCTGGGCCGCGCACCCCGCGGTATCGTCGTCGGTGGCGGTCTGCTCGGCCTCGAAGCAGCTGAGGGTCTGAAGGACCTGGGCGCAGAGCCCACCATTCTGGATGTGGCTCCCTGGCTGCTTTCCGTTGAGGTTGACCAGGGTGGCGGTTACGCCGTGAACGCCCAGATTAAGGCAACTGGCATTGAGATTGAGACCGGCGTGTACATCTCCGGCATCAACAAGGATGCTGACGGCAACGTCGTCTCCGTCTCCATCGCAGATTCTCCCTCCGAGGATGCAGAAATCCGCACCCTGCCCGCCGACATGGTGGTCTTCGGTGCCGGTATTCGCCCCAACGACGAGCTGGCACGCGACGCCGACCTGGCACTGGGCGAGCGCGGCGGTATTCTCGTCAACGACGCATGCCACTCCTCCGACGAGCACATTTGGGCTATCGGTGAGGTCGCCTGCGTACTGGGCCGCACCTGGGGTCTGGTCGCACCGGCTAACGCTATGGCTGACGCTGTTGCAGCTAACCTGCTCAACGACAACGAAGAAGCTCAGGTTGAAGAGTTCGACATCGCAACCAAGCTGAAGTTCTCTGGCGTTCAGGTCGCTGGCTTCGGTGACCGCCGCGGCACCACCGAGGGTTGCCTCGAGGTTCTGTTCGCAGACCCCGCACGCGGCATGTACCAGAAGATCGTGACCAGCGGCGACGCAAAGACCCTGCTCGGTGGCGTGTTCGTCGGTGACACCGCTCCCTTCGACTCCCTCAAGCCCCTGCTTGGCCGCGAGCTGCCCGCTGAGCCGAACGTTTACCTGACCGCAGCTGGCGGCGGCGACGGCATCCCCGACACCGAACTGCCCGACGACGCAATCCTGTGTTCCTGCAACAACATCAGCTTCGGTGCTGTCCGCGAGGCAATCGTTGACGGCAACCACGATGTTGCGTCCCTGAAGTCCTGCACCACCGCGGGTACCCAGTGTGGTTCCTGTGTTCCGATGCTGCAGAAGACTTTGGAACAGCAGATGAAGAAGATGGGTCTGACCGTCTCCAAGGCACTGTGTGAGCACTTCGACTTCTCCCGTGCTGAGCTGGCTGAAGCTGTGCGCCTGACCAGCCTGGACGACTTCGACTCCGTGCTGGCACGCTTCGGTCGCGGTGGCGACGGCTGTGCTATCTGTAAGCCGACCGTTGCGTCGATTCTCTCCTCCTTCCGCAACTCCTACGTCCTGGACGCAGGCCGCGGTGGTATTCAGGAGACCAACGACCGTGCGCTGGCGAACATGCAGAAGAACGGTACCTACTCCGTCGTTCCGCGTATTCCCGCAGGTGAGATTCCCGCTAAGAAGCTGGGTGTCATCGCAGAGGTCGCTGAAGAGTTCGGTCTGTACGTGAAGATCACCGGTGCACAGCGTATCGGTATGTTCGGTGCTCGCCTGGAGCAGCTGCCCTACATTTGGGAGCGTCTGGTGGATGCCGGCTTCGAGTCCGGTCAGGCATACGGTAAGTCCCTGCGTAACGTGAAGTCCTGCATGGGTTCGACCTGGTGCCGCTTCGGTGTTCAGGACTCTACCGGCATGGCAGTCCAGCTCGAGAACCGTTACCGCGGCCTGCGTTCCCCGCACAAGTTCAAGTTCGGTGTTTCCGGCTGTAACCGTGAATGTGCTGAGGCGCAGGGTAAGGACGTTGGTCTGATTGCAACCACCAACGGCTGGAACCTGTACCTGGGCGGTAACGGTGGTGCGAACCCCGCTCACGGTCGCCTCTTCGTCAAGGACGCCTCCAGCGAGGACATCATCCGCTACATTGACCGCTACCTGATGTACTACATCCGTACCGCAGACAAGCTGCAGCGTACCGCTCGCTGGCTCGAGGATCTGGATGAGGAGCACGGCGACGGTCTGGCACACCTGCAGTCCGTCCTCATTGAGGACTCCCTGGGCGTGTGCGAGGATCTGGAGCGCGACATGCAGCGTCACGTTGACTCCTACGAGGACGAGTGGGCGGCAACCCTGCGCGACGAGCGCCGCCTGCGCCGCTTCCGTGCCTTCATCAACGAGCCCAACGGCAGCGACGAGGGTTCGCACCTGTACGTGCTGGAGCGCGAGCAGATTCGCCCCGCAACCCCCGAGGAAATTGCGGCGGCAGAAGCTGGCGAGTCCAACACCGTCCTGCTGACCGGTGCCAAGATTCCCGTGGGCAAGCCCAGTGACCTCAACCCGGTCCCGGCAGCGTAGTATGTGCCCGAAGATTCCTCCGTTCCCGCCCCGCGAGTTCGCCACTATTGACGAAATCCTCGCGGGCGGGGCGCCCGGGCACACCCTGGACGATAGCGTGACGGAACGCGGCATCCTTCTGCCCGGCGAGCCTGCTGAGAACCCCGGCAAGGTCTACATTGTGGGTGGCGGCCCCGGTGCCGCTGACCTGCTGACCCTGCGTGCGGCACGTGCCCTGAGTGAGGCGGACGTGGTTCTTCTGGATCACCTCGCCCCGCAGGAGTACGGTGAGTACGCGCCGAACGCCCTCATTGTTGATGTGGGCAAGGTTCCCGGTAAGCACGCTGTTCCGCAGTCCCGCATTCAGCAGCTCATGATTGATTACGCGCTTTCGGGTAAGACCGTGGTGCGTTTGAAGGGTGGCGACCCGTACGTGTACGGTCGCGGTGCTGAAGAGCTGGATGCGTGCATCGCCGCAGGCCTGGAGGCTGAGGTTATCCCCGGCATTACCAGCGCCATCGCGGTCCCTGCGCGTGCGGCGATTCCGGTGACCCTGCGTAAGGTATCCTCGATTTTCACCGTCATTTCTGGTCACTCCGGCCTGTCGGAGACCGAAGTGTCGGCGGTTGAGGCGACCCTGCGCGCCCAGGGCACCGTGGTGCTGCTGATGGGCGTTCGTACCCTGCCCGATACGGTGGCGTCTCTGCTCTCTCGTGGGATTGAGGCTGACACGCCGCTGGCAACCATTGAGAACGGTTTCTCTGAGAAGGAGCGCGTGACTGTCACGACCCTTGAGAACGCTCAGGCAGATTGCGCATCGGTTAGGGCGCCGGCTATTACCGTCATCGGTGAGGTCGTGCATTATGCTCGCGATGATCAGAACCGCTTTGTGAGCGAGGTTCACGAGCGTCTGCGTGAGCGTTCCACCTCCTAGAGGCGGTGCGCTAGATAGTATTGCACAGCCCCGCATCCTTGGTTTTCCTAGTTGCCGAGGAGCGGGGCTGTTGCTGTGCCGGGTTATATTGCTGCGCCGGAACGCCGCGGCACAAAAACATACGAAAGCGGGGCGGGTATCAGTTGATACCCGCCCCGCTTTCATCAGGGGCGCTGCGCTCAAATCCTAATCTTGGAGCTTAGAATCTCAGAGCCTAGACCTTGAAATCGCTACTGCTACCGGAGCTAGAGCCACCGGAGCTGCCGGAGCCGCCACCGCTGGACTTGCTTGCCGAAGCCGATGAGGAGGGGCCCTCAAAGACCTTGCGGAATCGGTCGCTGTACTCCGACACAAAGTACTCGCGGCTGGTCACGCGCCACTTGCCCTCGGCGTACACCACGTAAATCACGACATCCAGGGTGCTTGCCTTCTGAGGCTCACCCGTGCCCTTCTGGTAGATGGTGTACTCCTTGACAACATCCCGGCAGGGGAACGCCACAACAGCCAAATCGGAAGAGGCAAGAGCCTTCGCATCGAGATCGTCACGGATGCTCAGCTTACTCTCGTAGTCCTTAGTCCAACCACCCGCAGCGTAGAGCTTAGCAATAGCCTTCAGATTGTTGACCAGACCGCTGTCAGCGCCGTGGACCAGACCCTTGAGGTACTGCAGGTCGCCGTTGTACATCGCGGCAATGTACGCGCTCTGGTAAGCAGCCAGAGTCTTGTAGGCGCCCTCGAGACTGACGGTACGCTGAGCCACCGTATCAATGACCGGGATCGGAACGTTCTTCGCGGGGGAGGTGTCGGTCGGCTCAACATAGTGCGCAATGGCGGGCTTGTACTCGTACTTGACGTCGCCAATGTACTTCTTATAGTCCTTCAAGAACTCGTCGGACGGAATAATCTTCGCGCTACTACGGCTTGACGAGGACGAAGACGAAGCGGATGCCGAAGCCGAGACAGACTCAGAAGGCGAAGCCGACGCAGAGGGGGAGGCGGAGGCGCTCGGGGAGCCGGAGAAAGTGTCGCCGCTACCGGTGGGGCGAATATCCTTGTTGAAGGCGCATCCTGCTAGAGTCAAAGCACCGGCGGTCAGACCGCCAAAAAGAACGGTGCGGCGGGTCAATCCGTTTCGGTCGTTAGCAGAGAAGCTGGTGTGTGCACTCGGCCGGAAGGACATGGTATCTCCTGAAAGTGGTTGATCGAGGTAGCTCGCTTCACAACGCTGTGATGCGTACGAAAGGATCCGCCTCATCGTTTTTGTATGGTGCGCGGTACAGGGGGGGGGGGGTACCGGGATACAGGTGTGCCGGAGCGTGAACTGCGGCGATACGAAGTATCCACTTCTTACTATAGAAGACTGGTTTTAAAACTTCGTCAAAAAACCCTGGACATTGTCTTTAAGGCACAATAACCCAAAGTCGGTGAGGTGCAGGGGGGTGCGCCTCCTCGACTTTGGGCTAGTGCATATGGAATTGATGAGACGGGCTGCTCTCGACTAGGGTATTAGACCCCTGCGGATTTAGACCTTAGTGGAGCCGCGACCCGAGGACGAAGAACCGCTAGAACCGGCAGAACTGGAACCTCCGGAGCCAGAAGAGTCGGAAGAGCCCTTGCCGCCATTCAGACGCTCGTTCAGATAATCGTTGCCGATTCGCCACCACTTACCCTCGGTGTAGAGCATCACGTGCGGAATGGCTACCTGAGTAATCGCCGGTATCTTGCGTTCGGTGCCGTCCGGCTGATGGATGGCGGTGGCAGAATACTTGGCGTCCATCATGATTTCTACGTAGCCGTCACCGTTCTTCAGGGCGGTTCGAGGCTCCGTATTCCGCATGGAAATGCTGCACGTGAAGTCCATGTACCAGCCGTTCTGCTCATACAGTTCCTTGACTGCTTTAACCTCGTCGATGGCGCTCTTGTCTGCCGGGTAGGTCAGCTCAATCGCCTGATCTGCATAGTGGCCATCCTTGAGCGCGGTGATTTGAGCACTGTAGTAGGCACGCAACGTCTCGTAGGCGCCCTGGAAGGTCGGTTCTTCACGGTGCGGAACGGTCTTGAGGGGCTTAGGTACGTTCTTCGCAGGGGAAGAATCCGTTGCGGGCTGGTACTCGCCCATGTATTCGCCGGTCAGCTTCAGAGGGCCGGGGTACTTTTCCCAACCCTCAACGAGTGCGTCCTCAGATACGGGTACGCGTGCCGCGCTGGACGAGCTGCTCTTGGCACTTGCCGAAGCGCTCGCCGAGGAAGTAGCGGTAGCAGACGGCGAACTAGATGCAGAAGCGGAAGCGCTCGCGGACGGGGTGGGGGAGCCTACCTTAGCTTTTGCTTCTTCGCTCAGCGGGCGAATATCGGAGGCGCAACCGGCCATGAGGGAAACCGCGCCACCGAGCAGCAGGGTACGGCGGCTCATAAGGCGGGAAACGGCGGAACGGGTGCTCGAAGAGGGTGAGAGCATCGGTGAACTCCTTGATTATTCCCGAGGCGGGCTCGGGGCACCCGGCGGCGGGCGCGTGGTTGTATGGCGTGTTGGGTGAGGTCGTGAAAGGGGGTAAAACTTCAGGCAAATGCCGCGGTTTCAGTCCACATCCGGAAGTGACCTCGGGCGCGTACATGCTGCTGGTGGAGCGAACGGATACGCGGTGAACTCATCTTTGAGACTGCTATGTTCACACTCCGGTGAGAGGGTAGATGCTATCGAATCATCATTGATGTGTTGCACGATTCATTTTAGACTACTTTGAATTCAAAATGCACGAAAATACACCTTAGTAATCTCTGTGAGTCTATGGATCACTCAAGATATCAATCACCGTAAAGTATTGCGACTATGCTCTGTTGATGGGGAGCTATTTGATGGAGATGGGTGCTTCGGCGAGAGGTGGCGCGCACGTTAAATTAAGTGATTTCAATCATATATATGGCCTGAAAAATGAAAGAGCCTCGTCCCGGTATTTGCGAAAGATAGGGGAGGGGAGAGTGGTTGGCTCAACCTTCTGGTGGCAAGGAGGCCTTCAGCAGTTCAGAAGAAATGCCCGATTCAATAAGGGGAAACCTGCTCGACAATTCCCAAATATGCACTCTATTCACCCGCTATGCATTGCTGAATCATTCAGAAAAACCGGTTCCCACACGGGATATTGAGGGGGTGAAAACATGCAGGGGTGAATATCTAGTGGAATTACATCGGTGTTCACCCCATATCTTGTGGTTGCACTGACTGCAATCCCGCAGGTTCCCTTGAAAAAATCGAAACCCACTTAAAGCAACACGCAAGGAATGTAAAAACATACATCCTTAAACACGCCCGAGTGCAGGGTGAGGCAAGACCCCTTAAACCCCCTACTCGCTCTAAATATCGCCGAACGAAGAACCATTCTGTTTTACGCCCCCGGCATCGGCACATCTGAAAAGTACTGTTCAAACCCACACCCCGCGGGGTTGCATACAGACACAAAAGCCACATAAACTATTAGTGTTTGCAACGACCCGGCCATCACCGGCGAGCAATTCGGAAGAACGGACCGCACCTGCGGGCACCCGCCAATCGCTGCGGCGAGGGTGTCTTAGCGGAAGAGATGTAGTCCCAGTAGAACCGGACGGTTAAGCCCGATATAGCTGTAATAAGCGACTGATACCCGCCCAACGCGCCGCTCTTCCGGTGGCTAGGTATCGCGGACACGCGACACCCCGCTAGCCCCGGGAGGGTTCGGTGCGTTGAGCTGTTAAATCAGTAAGCAAGGTGGTACCGCGCCGCATCCCGACCCCCGGCACAGCCCGGATACGTCAGCGATGCCCAGGCGTCCTTGCACCCGTCATGTCAATCCTCACCCACTGAAACGGTGGGACGACGAGTGCTACGTACCCTGTCGCCCCAACCTCTCAGCGTTGAGAACAACAGATAAGGGCGCACAAACACATGTCCCATGTATACCCCAAGGCGAGCGCCTTCGAAGCCGCAGGAAGCGGCGTCACCGCATCGCCCAAGTTCCCCGCACTCGAAGAGGCAGTCCTCGACTACTGGAAGAAGGACAACACCTTCTCCGCATCCGTCGAGAACCGCCCCGCAGGCGAAAACGGAGAAAACGAATTCGTCTTCTACGACGGCCCTCCCTTCGCTAACGGCCTGCCCCACTACGGCCACCTGCTCACCGGCTACGCCAAGGACCTCGTCGCACGCTACCAGACCCAGCGCGGCCACAAGGTAGAACGCCGCTTCGGCTGGGACACCCACGGCCTGCCCGCAGAACTCGAGGCAATGAAGCAGCTCGGCATGACCGACAAGCGCGAAATCCTCGAAATGGGCATCGACAACTTCAACGACGCTGCCCGCGCATCCGTGCTCAAGTACACCAACGAGTGGGAAAAGTACGTCACCCGCCAGGCACGCTGGGTCGACTTCGAAAACGACTACAAGACCCTGAACGTCGAGTACATGGAGTCCGTCATCTGGGCGTTCAAGCGCCTCTACGACAAGGGCCTGACCTACCAGGGCTTCCGCGTGCTGCCCTACTGCTGGAAGGACGAGACCCCCCTCTCCAACCACGAGCTGCGCATGGACGACGACGTGTACAAGGACCGCCAGGACCAGACCGTCACCGTCGCATTCCGCCTCACCGCAGACACCGCCCTCGGTGCTGACGAGAAGGTCGCCGCAGAACTCGACGGCGTCGAAGCACTCGCATGGACCACCACCCCCTGGACCCTGCCCACCAACCAGGCGCTCGCCGTCGGACCCGAGATTGAATACTCCGTCGTACCCGGCGCAGGCAAGTTCGAGGGCCGCTCCTTCCTAATCGCCTCCGACCTGCTCGGCTCCTACGCCAAGGACCTCGGCTACGAAGGCGACCAGCCCGAAAAGGACGCAGACGCAGCCGTCACCGCACGCTACACCGGCTCCCAGCTCGAGCACGTGCGCTACACCCCGCTCTGGGACTACTTCGCAGACGCCGAAAAGTGGGGCACCGAAACCTCCTGGCAGATCCTCGTCGCCGACTACGTCACCACCGGTGACGGTACCGGCATCGTCCACCAGGCACCCGCCTACGGTGAAGACGACCAGAAGGTCTGTGAAGGCTACGGCATCCCCGTGATCCTCTCCCTCGACGAAGGCGCAAAGTTCCTGAACCTCTTCGCCGAGCCTACCGCCTCCGGCTCCACCGCCCTGGCTGAGATTGCAGGCGTGCAGGCATTCGACGCGAACCGCACCATCATCAACGCTCTCAAGGCAGACGATGTGCTGATCCGCGAGAAGTCCTACGTGCACTCCTACCCGCACTGCTGGCGCTGCCGCACCCCGCTCATCTACCGTGCAATCACCTCCTGGTACGTGAAGGTCACCGACTTCAAGGACCGCATGTACGAGCTGAACAAGCAGATTAACTGGATCCCGGAAAACGTGAAGTACGGCCAGTTCGGCAAATGGGTTGAGAACGCACGCGACTGGTCCATCTCCCGTAACCGCTTCTGGGGATCCCCGATCCCCGTGTGGGTTTCGGACGACCCGAACTACCCGCGCATGGACGTGTACGGCTCCCTCGAAGAGCTCAAGGCAGACTTCGGCCGTCTGCCCCTGAACAAGGACGGCGAACCCGACCTGCACCGCCCGTACATTGACGAGCTGACCCGCCCGAACCCGGACGACCCGACCGGCAAGTCCACCATGCGCCGCGTGGAAGACGTGCTCGACGTCTGGTTCGACTCCGGCTCCATGCCCTACGCACAGGTGCACTACCCCTTCGAGAACCAGGAATGGTTCGAGAACCACTACCCGGCAGACTTCATCGTCGAGTACATCGGTCAGACCCGCGGCTGGTTCTACGTGCTGCACGTGCTGGCGACCGCGCTCTTCGACCGCCCCGCGTTCAAGAACGTCATCAGCCACGGTATTGTGCTCGGCTCGGACGGTCAGAAGATGTCCAAGTCCCTGCGTAACTACCCGGACGTCTCCGAGGTCCTCGACCGCGACGGCTCCGACGCAATGCGCTGGTTCCTGATGTCCTCCCCGATCCTGCGCGGCGGCAACCTGATCGTGACCGAACAGGGCATCCGCGAGGGTGTTCGCCAGGTCATGCTGCCGCTGTGGAACGTCTACCACTTCTTCGCCCTGTACGCTAACGCCGCCAACAACGGCGAAGGCTACAGCGCAAAGCTCAAGTACGACTCGCAGCACGTGATGGATCGCTTCATCCTCGGCAAGACCCGCGAACTCATCGAGCAGGTCACCGCAGCGATGGACTCCTACGACATCTGGAACGCCTGCGAATCCCTGCGCCAGTACGCCGACGCACTGACCAACTGGTACGTGCGCCGCTCCCGCGAGCGCTTCTTCAACGAAGACACCGACGCATTCGACACCCTCTACACCGCACTGGTGACCGTGTCGAAGGTCGCCGCGTCCCTGCTGCCGCTCAGCAGCGAGGAAATCTACCGCGGCCTCACCGGTGAACGCTCCGTGCACCTGGCTGACTGGCCCGAGGCATCCGCTTTCGCTGACGAGTCCGACCTGCTGGCTCTCATGCAGACCGTGCGTGAGGTCTGCTCCGCCGGTTCGGCACTGCGCAAGGAAAAGAAGATCCGCGTGCGCCAGCCGCTGCAGAAGATGACCGTGGCGATCGCACCCGAGCAGTTCGCAGCCCTGGGTACCGCTTTCGGTGAGAAGGGCGCGGAGTACTTCGCGAACATCGTCGAGGACGAGCTGAACCTGCGCCAGGTGGAGCTGGTCAGCGCCGATACCGTCGACCCCGCTGACTACGGCATCTCCCAGCAGCTGAAGGTCAACGCACGTGCGGCAGGTCCGCGCCTGGGCAAGCAGGTGCAGGTTGCCATTAAGGCATCCAAGTCCGGTGACTGGACCGTGACCGAGGACGGTACCGTCCTGGTCGGCGTGGCAGCTCTGGACGGCGGCCTGGCTCTGGAAGAAGGCGAATACGAGCTGGCAACCGTGGTTGCCGCTGACGCTGAGGGTGCTGAGCACACTGCGGCTGCGGTTCTGCCCGGCGGCTTCCTGGTCCTCAACATTGAGCTGACCGACGAGCTGGTTGCCGAGGGTATCGCCCGCGACACCATCCGCGCTATTCAGCAGGCACGTAAGGACGCCGACCTGAACGTTGCGGACCGCATCAACCTGAGCATCGCGGCACCGGAGGAAACTCTGGCAGCTCTGCGCACCAACGAAGCACTGGTGACCGGCGAAACCCTCGCCGTGTCCCTGCAGCTGAGCGAAGCAGCCGAGCTGAGCATTAGCGTAGCCAAGGCATAAAACGCCTGAACCGTACGGCCGTCCCGCCCCCTTGATTGGGCGGGGCGGCCCGTCGTCTATCCCGCCGCACGGTTATCCCGCCGCACGGTGGGCCCCTGCCGGCACCGGCCGGCTATCCCAGTGAGGAGAACAATGAGCGAGAAGAATTACCCCGCAATTCCCGACCCCGAGGGCGTGGAGCGGGTCTACGGTGAACTGCTGGCGCGAGCACCCGAAAACAAGATGGCGCCGCGCCTGGACGCCGTGGCGCGCGCCGTCGAAATCCTCGGCGACGTGCACCGTGCCGCGCCGGTCATCCACATCACCGGCACGAACGGCAAGACCAGCACCGCCCGTATGATTGAGGCGCTGCTGCTCGGCCACGACCTGCGCGTGGGCCGCTTTACCAGCCCGCACCTCGAAAGCGTCACCGAACGTATCTGCATTAACGGCGCGCCCGTACCGGACGCCACCTTCGTGCGCATTTGGGATGAAATCGCCCCCTACCTGCAGATTGTGGACGCAGAGATGACCTCCCGCGGCGAGCCCGCCCTGACCTTCTTCGAGTCCGTTACCGTGCTCGCCTTCGCGATTTTCGCGGATGAGCCGGTGGACGTGGTGGTGCTCGAGGTCGGTATCGGCGGCACCTGGGACTCCACGAACGTTGCCGACGGCGTGGTTTCCGTGGTCACCCCGATTGGTCTGGACCACACCGACATGCTGGGCGAAACCCTCGCTGAGATCGCGACCGAAAAGTCCGGCATCATCAAGCCCGGCGGCTTCCTGATTTCTGCGGCACAGGACCCGGAAGCGGCGAACGTGTTGCTCGCTTCCGCCCGCGAGAAGGAAGCATCCTTCGCCTTTGAGGGCGTGGAGTTCGGCGTTGTCTCCCGTGAGCTTGCGGTCGGCGGTCAGCTGCTGACCCTGCGCGGCCTGGCGGGCGAGTACCCGGATGTGCCGCTGTCCCTGCACGGTGCGCATCAGGCGCAGAACGCCGTGGTGGCTCTCGCCGCCGTGGAGGCGTTCTTCGGCGGTCAGCGTCAGCTGCCCGAGGACGTGGTGCGTACCGCGTTTGAGACGGTGCGCTCGCCGGGCCGTCTGGAGGTTGTGCGCACCGAGCCGCTGACCATCCTGGATGCGGGCCACAACCCGCACGGCGTGCGTGCGTCCGCGGCTGCGCTGACTGAGGCGTTCAAGCTGTCCCACCTGCATTCCGTGGTCGGTATTTTGGGTGAGAAGGATGCTCTGGGCATGTTTGAGACCATGCGCGAAGAGTACGTGGACGCTTCGGACGGTACCTTCCGCCTGTACTTGGCGGCGTCGGATTCGCCGCGTGCGATTGCGCCGGAGCGTCTGCACGAGTTGGCGCTGGATGCGGGTCTGGACGAAGACTCGATTGAGGTGTTTGAGCACCTGGACGAGGCGATTGCCACCGCCATGGAGAACGCCCTCTTTGAGCAGGAGTCGGCGGGTGTGCTGATTACCGGTTCGATTACGGTCATTGGTGAGGCGCGTACCCTGCTGGCGGCGCATGAGGAGGCGAAGACCCCCGGCGCTGAGGCTGAGGAACTGCCGGATGAGCTGGGCGCCGAGGGTGCTTATGCGGGTTCTGCGGGTGCGGCGTCGGCTTCGACTCTGGCTGCCGCGGCGGCTGCGGCTGCCTCGGCTGAGCCGGATGAACTGCTGGACGGCATCATGGCTGAGCTGGGTGGCGAGGCGGCGGGTTCTTCGTTGGAGGATTCGCTGGGTCTGCCGCTGGGCGATTCGTACACCGATGATTTCTTCGGTGACGATGATTCCGAGGACGATGCGGATCACTAAGGTGACCTGTTGAGGTTGCAGACATGAGGCGGGGTGCCGCCCCCTAGTTGGTTTTACCGGCTGGGGGAGTGGCACCCCGTTTTTTCGTGCCCCCGCTTTTTATGCCTTTGCCCTCATAGTCCCACTCGAACGCATGATTTCTCACGTGTTCCCATAGGCTCTCACCTAACCCCAATCGCGCGAGTTTGACCGGCATCATCCGCCCTCACCCACCCAAAAATCGAAAAGAACGAAAATTTGCGGGCACCGGGGCGCAAAACCGGGCACGCCTTGGCGTCACGGTGCTATATTCGCTGAGGCGCCGGCCCCAACGCCTGAGGCCGCACCAACACACCCGCACACATACGCATACCAGCGACGGTATGCCACATAGTGAAAGGCACCCATCATGCCCGCACCCTTCACCGATTTGATTGGCACCGATTCGTTCACGGAGACGCTGCGCCAGGAGAACCTCGACACCTGGCTTTCCGCCACGAATCACCGCTTTGTTGCTGAGCTTTTTGACGGCTCGATCGCCCCGCAGGTCATGGCGGGGTACCTGGTGCAGGACTACCGTTTCCTCGATACCTTCCTCGCCCTGATTGGTGGCGCGATTGCTAACGCTGATACTCTCGCGGGTCGCCTGCGCTTGGCGCAGTTTGCCGGCGAGATTGCGGGCGATGAGAACACCTACTTCCTGCGTTGTTTTGAAACTCTCGGCGTGACTGAGCATCAGCGTGATTCCATGCCCGATACGGAGGCGACCACCGGCTTCAAGCGTCTCTTCCTCGACGCGGCGGCTAGCGGCAGCTACGCGGCGATCCTGTCGGTGCTGGTGGTTTGCGAGGGCCTGTACCTGGATTGGGCGTCGAAGGCTCCCGCCAAGCGTCCTGAATCTTTTGTGCACCACGAGTGGATTAGCCTTCACGACTACCCGGAGTTTCGTGAGCTGGTTGATTTCCTGCGCCGCGAACTGGACCGTGTGGGCCCGTCGGATGCGCAGCGTGCCCGCGAGTTCTTTAGCCGCGCGGTGGAGCTGGAGCAGCTGTTCTTTGATGAGTCGTACACCCACCCGCTGCCCTAGGTAATACCGCCCTAAGTGATGCCCCGGATAAAGCCCTAGAAAATATCCCGTTGAAACCCTCGGAAGGTTCCGCCCGCCGCTGAATTGCGGGCGCCTCCCGGGGGTTTCGCGTGCTCAAGACGCCCCGAAAGTGCCCGGAATGAGCCCCTGAAAATGCCCCGAAAGTGCACAGAAAACGCGCCCACCTGTGTAAAATAGCACGTCATAAAACGGAACATATAGGCTGATGGCGTGCCATTTGGCGGTGTGAGAGGCTAGGATAAATGGGGTACCGCTTCCGGGGTGCTGGCTATGCCGCGCCGATACGTACCCGCTACTGCACGAGGTGAGGCGCATCCTTGAGGGACCTAACCGGCACCTCCTCAGCTGTCCCCGGCGTCTGCCGCGTTGACGGTTGCATGCACCCCTCAACACTACAGAGCTTAAGACGGTGCTGCTGGGACAGTACCACCGTAAAACACTATCTAAAGGAGTCGTATGAGTACCGCCGCATCGAGTACTACCGAGCCTACCCACGCTGAAAAAGAAGCGCAGCACGGGCACGCGGGAACCCCGGGCGGCTACTCAGACCGACAGCTCGGATTCTGGCTGGTTGGCGCCGGCCTGATCGCACTCATTTCTTCAGCGATTCTGGTGTATGAGCGCCTGCAGATTTACATTGATGCCGGCCACTCCACGGTCTGCGATATCAACGCCCTGCTCAGCTGCGGCACGGTGATGCGCACCCCGCAGGCGGAAGCTTTCGGCTTCCCGAACCCGTTCATTGGTCTGGTGGGCTTCTCGATTGTGGTGACTATCGGTGCCGCGATCATGGCGGGTGCACGCTTCAAGAAGTGGTTCTGGGTGTGCATGGACATTGGTTTGGCGGCGGCGACCGCATTCATTATGTGGCTGTGGTACCAAACGACGTTCCAGATTAACGCCCTGTGCCTGTTCTGCATGATCGTGTGGGTTATGACCATCACGCTTTTTGTGAAGACTACGGTCCGCAATATTTCGGCGGGTGTTATTCCGGCATCGCAGTCGATGCGTGAGAGTGCTCGCGGCTGGTCGTGGTTTGCGATTAGCCTGTGGCTGATCCTGATTTTCGGCATTATTGTGATCCGCTTCTTTGAGGTCATTGTGAATATGATGCGCTAAGCAGTTGAGGGCTGATGCCCCGAACGTGCAACGCCCCGGTACCTGTTGATGCCGGGGCGTTGCTGTGTCTGCGGGCGGGTGAGGCTGCGCAGAATATGCCGGGCTGATGTGTCGGGCAGAATACGCCAGGCTGGTTGCGCAGGGCTGGGGCGCCGGGTAGCGGGGGAGGCGCCGGTGACTTTGCCGGCGGCGGTCAGCGGGGAGGCGGCGCGGGTGCGTATAATGGTCAGGTATATTCTTGAGCGGCGTCAGCTGGAGCCGTCCGCGGGTTTTGCCTGCGGCGTTGACTGCCTGCCGTTCTGCTGGACACTAGATTCTTGATACCCCTTCGAGGAGAACCGTGAAGACTGCCGGAATTGCCGCAATGGGCGCTGCTGCTGTTATTTTTCTGACTGCTCTGCTGTTGCTGACCGCCGGTCACTTCTCGCTACTGTGGGTGATTCTGCTGGTTGTTTCTCCGTTTGTTTTCATTCTGGGCGTTCCGTTCGCGACCGGTTCCGGTCCGGAGTACCTGCCGACCGACCCGAAGCTTGCTCAGCAGGCTCGTGAGGCGCGCGATGCGGAGCTGGGTCTGGACTAGCCCCTCCTCTGAAAGTTTTTTGAAGCCGGGTGGTGCGTAGTGGCACGCCCGGCTTTGCTGTACCCGCAATGCGTCCGCCGCAGAGTGCCCGCGGCAATGTGCCCGTGCATCCTGCCGGGAGGTGAAGCCCAGATAGGATGGGCGGGGTGGCTTAGAGGTACCCTCTACCGGGTATAATGGAACACGGTGTCTTGTGCGCCCCGCACGCGCATAAAGATCCCCACCAACGCATCGAGGGAGAGTACCCGAAGAGCGCCGGCTATAAGCCGCGGAGCATAACTGTCGCACCGCGCGGGCCGCCCGCCTCGGCGAAGAAACCCGAAGACCGGCAGGGCACCCAGGAAGGGTGTGAGCGTGCCGTGCTCGAGAGCGAGGTGGCTGTGACCGTCGCGGCGCGCTCTGCGTTCCGCCCGCTCGCCCCCTACGGCAGAAGCACTGAACGAGATAGTGCCCGGTAGCGCCGATGAACGCGCGCCGTAGGGTGAGGCTTGAGCCGCGGTGACAGCAACTAGGCTTTGCGCTGTATGCGCGCTGTTAAAATCCTTGCGGTGCGGAGCAGGGTGTAACGAAAGAAGATTAATGTCTGACGAGAAGAACGTCGAACTTGGGGTTTTTGAGGCGCTGAACGCCCTCGCGGAGGAGAAGAACGCCTCTGCAGAGACCCGTGAAACTCTGCGTAAGAATGTTCGTGAGAGCTCTGACGCCCAGCAGGGTACTGAGCGCCGCCGTCCGGGTCGCCCGAAGAAGGAGAAGGCTCCTGAGGTTCCCCTGGATGAGGCGATTGCTGCTGGCCTGACCAACCTGCGTAACGCTAAGGCTAAGCACGCGCCGGCACCGAAGGTTGCCGCTCCCGCTGCGTCTGAGACCGAGGTTGCTTCTACTCTGGATAGCCTGTTTGAGGCTGCTGAGAAGAAGGCGGCTGAGCCTGCTGTTGAGGAGAAGACCGCTAAGGTCGAGACCGTCGAGAAGACCGCAAAGGTGGAGGAAATTGTTGCCCCCGCCGCCGAGTCTGCTGAGCCGGTTGCTGAGAAGAAGGCGGCTGAGCCCGCTGCCGAGTCTGCCGTTGAGGTGAAGGAAGAGACCGCCAAGGTTGAGGTCGTAACCCCCGCAAAGGCTGAGGAAGCTGAGAAGACCGAGGCTGCCGCTGAAGAGCAGCCCGCCGAGGCTGCTACGGTTGCTGAAGAATCCGCAACCGAAGAAGCTGCACCCGAGGCACCCGCAGCAGAAGAGTCTGCTGAGGAGTCCGCAGCTGAGGAGCCTGAAGTAGCTCCCGAGCCGGTAAAGACCATTAGCGACCTGCAGCGCGAAAAGCTGCAGGAACTGCGCTCGCGTACCCCCATGGGTGCGATGCCGCTGTTCATGGCACCCGAGCCGGAGGAGCTGAGCGAGCTCGCTGTTGCCGCCAAGCTGGAGCGTGAAGCACGCCGCGCCGCTGCCGAGGAGCAGAAGCGTAAGGAGCGCATGGAGCGCCGCCGTGAGGAGGCTGCCGCTGAGGCTGAGGTGACGAGCCACCGTCGCCGTCGCCGTCGCCGCGGTACCGAAGATATTGAGATTGAGGGCGGCGTCGATGATGAGGTTGAGACCGTCACCAAGGTGCGTGCGCCGCGCCTGGCTGACTCTCACGCATCCAACACTGTGACCGGTGTGCGCGGTTCTACCCGCCTGGAGGCGAAGCGTGTGCGCCGCCGCGAGTCCCGCTCCCTGGGCCGCCGCCGCCACATCGTGACTGAGGCTGAGTTCCTGGCTCGCCGCGAGTCTGTGGACCGTCAGATGCTGGTTCGTCAGAAGGACGGCCGCATCCAGATTGGTGTGCTTGAGGACGGCGTGCTGGCCGAACACTTCGTGTCCAAGACCCAGCAGGATTCCCTGATTGGCAACGTGTACCTGGGTAAGGTTCAGAACGTTCTGCCGTCCATGGAAGCTGCGTTCGTTGACATTGGACGCGGCCGCAACGCTGTGCTGTACGCGGGCGAGGTCAACTGGGATGTCACCGGTCTGGACGGCGCACCCCGCAAGATTGAGAACGCCCTGAAGCCCGGCGATTCGGTTCTGGTGCAGGTCACCAAGGACCCGATTGGTCACAAGGGTGCCCGCCTGACCAGCCAGGTTTCTCTGCCCGGCCGCTTCCTGGTGTACGTGCCGGGTGGTTCGATGACCGGTATTTCCCGCAAGCTGCCCGACACCGAGCGTGCGCGTCTGAAGAAGATTCTGAAGGACAAGCTGCCCGAGGGTGCTGGCGTGATTGTTCGTACCGCGGCGGAGGGTGCTTCTGAGGAGGAGCTGACCCACGACATTAACCGTCTGCGTGCGCAGTGGGAAGAGATTCAGGAGAAGGCTAACTCCCGCAAGGTATTGGCCCCCGAAATGCTCTACCAGGAGCCCGACCTGATGATTAAGACCGTGCGTGACGTCTTCAACGAGGACTTCACCGCGATGATCGTTCAGGGCGAGAACGCGTGGGATTCCATCGAGGCGTACGTGACGTACGTGGCGCCGGACCTGGTTTCCCGCCTGCAGCAGTGGGACGGCGATGACGACCTCTTCGACCACTACCGCATTAACGAGCAGCTGGCGAAGGCACTGGACCGTAAGGTGTACCTGCCTTCGGGTGGTTCGCTGGTGATTGACCGTACCGAAGCCATGACCGTGGTGGACGTGAACACCGGTAAGTTCACCGGTAGCGGCGGCAACCTGGAGGAGACTGTCACCAAGAACAACCTGGAAGCTGCTGAGGAGATTGTCCGTCAGCTGCGTCTGCGCGATATCGGCGGCATTATCGTCATTGACTTCATTGACATGGTGCTTGAGTCGAACCGTGACCTGGTTCTGCGTCGCCTGATTGAGTGCCTGGGCCGTGACCGTACCAAGCATCAGGTGGCTGAGGTGACTTCGCTGGGTCTGGTTCAGATGACCCGTAAGCGCCTGGGTACCGGTCTGCTTGAGGTCTTCTCGGAGCCCTGTGAGCATTGTGCCGGTCGTGGCCTGGTGGTTCACGATCAGCCGCTGAGCGGTCGTAGCGGTGGCGCGTCGGATTACATCCACCGCCATGAGCGTAATGACCGTAAGCGTAGCCGTGCCGCTGCCCGCGAGGATTCTCGTGACCAGCAGAAGCAGGATGCTCTGGAGTCGAAGAAGGCTGAGCGCCGTAACGCTATGGCTGCTGTGGCTGCCGCATCCGCTCAGAGCGAGGACGTTTCGGAGGAGACTGCTTCGACCCGCAAGAAGCGTAAGCGCCGTAAGCGTTCGCGCCGCGCGGAGACCGCTGAGCTTTCGCTTGAGCAGGAGATTCAGGGTATTGCCGAGGCCGCCAGCGAGCAGGCTCACGCGGAGGTTGCTCAGCGTGAGGACAAGGTCGCTGAGGTCACCGAGGGCAACTGGATTGGCGAGCAGGGCGGTTTCTCCCTGGAGCAGCTGGCGAGCGCGTTTGACCGCGTGGAAGAGTCCGCTGAGGATTCCTCGAAGGACTCTGAACAGGAGCGTTCGGAGGATCGTTCGGAGGAACGTCGTTCGTCCAAGCGTGGCGAGAAGAAGTCTTCTCGTAACCGTAAGCGCCGTGAGCTGACCGATGCGGATATTGCCGCTGTTGAGGATTCCGGCGCGGGTGCGCTGGAGGACGAGCACCACGTTGACCCGGAGCTCGACCCGCGCTTTAGCCGCTCCTCGGATCGTTTTGAGGCGATTCGCGCCGGTGAGGCGAAGGCTCGTGCTTCTCAGAAGGCTGGCCGTCTTGCCCGCACTGAGGGTGAGTCGTTCCGTTCGGGCCGTGAGGATCGTTCGGAGGAGCGTCGTTCGTCCAAGCGTCAGAACCGCGAGCAGCAGAACGCTGAGGCAACCTCCGCTGAGGTAAACTCGGGTGTGCAGAAGGCTCAGGAGTCCAAGCGTGTTGAGCGTGAGGACCTGCGCATTGAGGATGTTCGTGAGACTCCGCGTGCGTCCCGCCGCCGTGCTCGTCGCGCCGCTGATGAGAAGCGCGCCGAGAAGGCTGCTGCGCAGGCTGCTGAGCAGGCATCCGCAAAGGCTGATAAGGTTGAGAAGTCTGAGCCTCGCACGGTCGTGACCGGCGTGATTGGTGCTCCGGCTGTGACCGGTGTGGTGGGCGCAGCTCCCGCAGCGGTTGAGGCTGAGGCTCCGGTTGAAGAGACTCAGAAGCCTGCGGCTCAGGTGCCCGGTTCGACCCCGCGTAAGCGTCGCACTCGCCGTGCGGCTTCGAGCGCTGGTGCCGGTGCTCAGGTCGTGACCGTGGACGCATCCGAGCGTGCTGAGGGTTCCGTGGTTGCTTCCGCTTCTGTTGCGGATGTTGCTCCGGTGGCTGATGACGCTTCGGCTCCTGTCTTGTTCGGCATTGGCGTTGCCGCTGCCGACATTAAGCGTGAAGGTAAGGACGACTAGTCTTTAGCTTCCGATCATCGGAATTCCGATGGTGTGTGTATATGAGATAGCCTCGGTAGGGCGAGCCGGAACTTCCCTACCGAGGCTATTTTTTTCTGTGCGTGTGCTGCGTCATTTTAAAGGCGCTACTAAGAGTGCGGTGCAGTATTAGAGGAGCATCACGTGCCGACTTCGTGCGTTCCGCAAATTTATCTATTGCGCGGCGCGTAGATCATGCCGTATCCTTAAGGACTGGTGTTTATCTCAGTGAAGCCCTATCGACGCAGGGCCAGCGGGAGACACCGCTCCCACCCGCATCGTCTTCGGCGCGGTCGAGTATTCGGCTGAGTTAGGAACGTGCGGGAGAGAGACACCACCGGTGAGCCTCGCGTGTTGGCTTCGGCGGGCAATCCCGTCGGAACGCACGGGCCGTTCCTCCTTGTTCGCGGTTATTCGACTGGAGGGGGAGGGCGCACAGCAATGAAAGCGCAGGCTGCTCATTCGTGTGAGATTCAAGAAGCAAGTTGTCGAGAAAAGTGAGTCCCATAGTGGCATACGCGATTGTACGCGCTGGCGGCCGCCAGGAGAAGGTTTCCGTAGGCGACCTCGTTACCCTTGACCGTGTTGCAGGCGAGCCCGGCAGCACCATCGAGCTGCCCGTGCTGCTGCTCGTCGACGGTGACAAGGTCACCGCTGACGCAAAGTCCCTGGCTTCCGCCAAGGTTGTTGCTGAGAAGGTTGAGGACCTGCGCGGTCCGAAGATCGTTATTCAGAAGTACAAGAACAAGACCGGTTACAAGAAGCGTCAGGGCTTCCGCGCCGAGCTGACCACCGTCAAGATTACCGCTATCAACGCGTAATCGAAACGACCGGAATTCAACCCTAAGGTAGGAATACAGAATGGCACACAAGAAGGGCGCAAGCTCCACCCGTAACGGCCGTGACTCGAACCCCCAGTACCTCGGTGTTAAGCGCTACGGCGGCCAGTCCGTCAACGCAGGCGAGATTCTCGTTCGCCAGCGCGGCACCCACTTCCACCCCGGCCTGAACGTTGGCCGCGGTGGCGACGACACCCTGTTCGCTCTGGCAGCAGGCACCGTCGAATTCGGTACCCGCAAGGGCCGCAAGGTCGTTAACATCCTGGCAGCAGCTGAGTAATACTCACCGCTAGGGCAGAGGGGGTAGGCGTTAGTCTACCCCCTCTCGCTATGACCTCGAATGCCGTGGACGCCCGTGCTGGGCTCCACGATGAGGCGCACCCCAACCCGGTCGCGCCTGCCGCCGCATCCGCAGCATGATTGGTGTGTGCCGTGCGGTGGCGAAGTGAAGATTTTCCAAGATAAGGAGAACCCGTGGCAGAATTCGTGGACCGCGTGGTCTTGCATGTATCTGGCGGTCGCGGAGGTAACGGCTGCGTCTCCGTGCGACGTGAAAAGTTTAAGCCCCTGGGCGGCCCTAACGGCGGTAACGGTGGTAATGGTGGCGCGGTGATTCTGCGCGTGGATAACCAGACCACGACCCTGCTGGAGTACCACCACAGCCCGCACCAGCACGCCCCGAATGGCGATATTGGTCGTGGCGATATGCACCACGGCTTTAACGGTGAGGACCTGATTCTGACCGTGCCGCAGGGTACTGTGGTGAAGGACCGCGAGGGTAATGTTTTGGCTGACCTGCTGCGTGTGGGCGACGAGTATGTTGCGGCCCGTGGCGGTATGGGCGGTCTGGGTAACGCTGCGTTGGCTTCGGCTAAGCGTAAGGCTCCCGGTTTTGCTCTGCTGGGCACCCCCGGTGAAGAGGCTGATATTGTTCTGGAGCTCAAGTCCATTGCGGATGTGGCTCTGGTGGGTTACCCCTCGGCGGGTAAGTCTTCGTTGATTGCTGCGATTTCTGCGGCGCGTCCGAAGATTGCTGACTACCCGTTCACCACTTTGATCCCGAACCTGGGTGTGGTGCAGGCGGGCGATGTTCGCTACACCGTCGCGGATGTTCCTGGTCTGATTGAGGGCGCTTCGGAGGGCCGCGGTCTGGGCCACCGCTTCCTGCGCCATGTGGAGCGTTCTTCGGCTCTGGTGCACGTGATTGACTGCGCTACTTTGGAGCCGGGTCGCGACCCGATTAGTGACTTTGAGGTGATCCGCGGCGAGCTGCAGAACTATGAGGTTGACCCGACTGCGGGTGTGACCGTGCCGCTGCATGAGCGTCCGCAGATTGTGGTGCTCAATAAGATTGACGTTCCTGAGGCTCGTGAGCTGGCTGAGTTTGTTCGCCCCGAGTTTGAGGAGATGGGCTTCAAGGTCTTCGAGATTTCGACTGCTTCCCATGAGGGTCTGAAGTCCCTGATCTTTGCGATGGCAAAGCTCGTGGAAGAGGACCGTGTGGCTCGTGCCGTTGCCGAGAAGGAAGCGGAGCGCGTGGTTGTTGAGGCTCCTGTGGTTCGCCCGAAGGGCTTCCGCGGTAAGAAGAAGCAAGAGTTCGTTATTCGCCGCGAGGAGCGTAACCTTGAGCCGCTGTTCCGCGTGATTGGTGAGAAGCCTGAGCGTTGGATCCAGCAGACTGACTTCAATAATGATGAGGCTGTCGGCTACCTGGCGGACCGCCTGGCGCGCCTGGGTGTTGAGGATGAGCTGTTCAAGGCTGGTGCTCGTGCCGGTGACGCCGTGGTGATTGGTGAGAACGACAACTCGGTGATCTTCGATTGGGAGCCGACCATGGTCGGTGGCGCTGAGTTGCTGTCCTCCCCGCGTGGTACGGACGCTCGTCTGGAAGAGATCATTCGCCCGACTCGTGCGCAGAAGCGTGTGGAGTACAAGGAGCGTATGGACGCGAAGGCGGAGGCTCGTGCCGAGCTGGAGTCCGAGCGTGTTGCAGGCGTGTGGACCGAGTCGGTTGAGTACCGCAAGAAGTTGAAGGAAGGCAAGGTCGACGAGAATATCGACATGCCGAACATTGACGACTAGTAGCTGAAGCGTAGCTGTTGCCTAGACAGCTGTTTCCTAGACAGTGAATGGTGCCGCGTACCGGGGTTTGGCTCCGGTGCGCGGCGCTTTCTTGTGTGCGGTGCTTTCTTGTAGGTTCTGTGGTTGCCGCTCGCGCCGGATGTGCGTGTTGGAACACGCGGGTGAGCCTGTGGTCGGGCGTGCTGGCTGGGTATTCCACTGGCGGCTTAGCTCACCCCCGTCATTTCGATGTTTTTGACCGTAAGAAGGTAGCATAGAGGGGAATGTACGCGGGCACCTTTTTCGGTGTTGCGTACCTTCTGTGTACCTGCCCGCATCCGCGCCTGTTGTGGCTTTTTAGCTGCCGTGGTGCGGCCTCTGTCCCCAGCAAGGACGGCATTTGTGACTGACCAGCCTGTTCACCTTGATTTTGGTGCTCCGAGCACCGAGTCGATTCCCCCGCGCACTCCCGGTCGGGTGCGTCTGGGCGTGATGGGTGGAACCTTCGACCCGATTCACCACGGACACCTGGTGGCAGCTAGTGAAGTTGCCGCCGTGTTCGACCTGGACGAGGTCGTGTTCGTTCCGACCGGTCAGCCCTGGCAGAAGGTGGGGGAGCGGCACGTGAGCGACGCTGAGCATCGCTACCTGATGACGGTGATTGCGACCGCGTCTAACCCGCGTTTTACGGTGAGCCGTATTGATATTGACCGTGGCGGTGCCACCTACACCTTTGATACGCTTAACGAGCTGCGCGCCCTGCGCCCGGATGCTGACCTGTTCTTCATTACCGGCGCGGACGCGATTAGCCAGATTATGACCTGGCGCAATGCCCATAAGCTGTGGGATTTGGCGACTTTTGTGGGCGTGACCCGCCCCGATCACGATCTGGATCCGCCGCTGGCTGAGGGTCGTCATATTACGACCCTGAAGATTCCTGCGATGGCGATTTCTTCGACCGATATTCGTCGCCGCGCAGCTGAAGACGCCCCCATCTGGTACCTGGTGCCCGATGGTGTGGTGCAGTACATTGCTAAGTACGGCCTGTACAAGAAGGACGCTTTGACGGCGTACCGTGACGGCTTGCCTCACGTGAAAGATGAGTCTGGGCAGGCACCCCAATCGACGAATAATGAGGGAACACATGAGTGAAGCTACGGGTTCGAAGCCCTATAGCGAGGACGAAGCGTACCTCTACGAGACGTACGTGACCGAGGACGGCATTGAGGTGCCGCCGCCTACTAAGGTGATGGGTCCGCGCCGTCTTGCCCGCTACCGTGAAGAAGTTGCCGAGTACCTGCGTGCAGCCCGCCGCGGTGAGCCCGCGAAGCCTGTTGCGAATATGGGCTCCGTGATTCATGCGGACGCTATTGACCCGCAGGTTCTGGCTGTTCAGCGTCGTTTTGCGGCGCTGGCGGCGCAGGGCAAGATTGACACTGAGGCGAACGATGAGGAGAAGCTGCACGAGCCTGCTCCTCTGACCAGTAGCCTGCGTATTCTGCGTCCCGAAGAGATCGCGCAGAACCGTGTGGATGCGACCAGCCCCTCCGCGGTGGATAACCCGATGACTTCTTCGATCCCGGTCATTGCCGTGGTCAAGGAGGAGAAGCCGGAACCCGAGCTGCACCAGTACTTGGTGCGCGATGAGCCGAAGGTTGAGGAGCTGGACAGCTCTGACGTTGAGGCTGAGCAGACCGAGGTCGCTTCCGTTGAGGAAGAGACCGTTGAGGTTGCTGAGGTTGCTGAGGTTGAAGAGTCTGCTGACGAACTGCCCACCCGCGTGAGCGCAGTGAACGCGCAGGGTCTTGACCTGAGTGTGCTGGATGGCGCCTCCGCCGGTGACACCGTGGATTCGGTGGATGGTGACCCGACTGTTGCTCTGAGCCCGGATGAGGTTGAGGAGCTGCTGCAGCGCATGGTGGATCGTCAGGATCCCGAAGAGTCCGCTGCCCTGGTTGAAGAGGTCACCGAGGAAGCTGAGGAGTCTGAGGAAGCCGCGAAGGATGCAGAGTCCAAGGTTGCTGATTCTAAGGTTGCTAAGTCCAAGTCTGCTCCGGTACCTTCCGCTGAGGCTTCCAAGGAGTCCGCTTCTAAGGGCGCTGTTGAGAAGGCTGAAGAGGTTCTGCAGCCTGCGCAGAAGGCCTCCCTGGCGTGGCTGTGGATTGTGCTGCTGCTCGCCCTGGTCGTTGTTGGTCTGATTATGATTTTTGGCCCTAAGTAGGCCGTGAACAATGCACCCCTGTTGCGGGTGCTGCCGGTGGGTGTTCTGCCGGCAAGGAAGGAAAATATGACTGCTGCACAGTCCTCGATTGAGGCTCTGCGCATTGCCGCCCGCGCTGCGGAGGAGAAGCAGGGAACGAACCTGTTCGCTGTGGATGCATCCGACGCGATGGGTCTGATTGATGGCTTCCTGGTGGTTTCTGCCCACAATGAGCGCCTCGTGAACGCCGTTGCGGATGAGGTTGAGGACGCTCTGCGTGAGCAGGCTGACCTGAAGCCGGTCCGCCGTGAGGGTCGTTCCTCGGGTCGTTGGATTCTGCTGGACTTCGGCGATATTGTCGTGCACGTTCAGCATGAGGAGGACCGCGAGTTCTACGCTCTGGATCGTCTGTGGGCTGAGGCTCCGCGTATTGAGCTGGGCGTTGAGAACGAGGCTCCCTTCGACATTGAGGGTGAGACTGAGGAAGATGCTGCACGCATCATTCCCGCTCAGGATGAGGCATAGGCTTCTGCTTGATTTTTAGCTGATGAGGGGTGGGCTCTGCTGGCGCTGTATGGTGCCGCGGGGTCCGCCCTTCTTGCTTAGCCTTTGGCTTACCCGCCGGGAACTTTTTGGATTTTTGGGTGCGCTGGTTTGCATCGCTGTCCGTGGTGTGTGTAATATATTCATGTTGCCTCGTTGAGGTCACTAACAGAATATGGGGATATGGCGCAGCTGGTAGCGCACCTGCATGGCATGCAGGGGGTCAGGGGTTCGAGTCCCCTTATCTCCACGTTTTCCTCGGTTGAGGAGCTTGTCGCCCGGTTCTTGTGAATCGGGCGATTTTGCTATCTGCCGATAACTCTCGATAGTCAACAACACAGTTCATAGTTGAGGAGTCACTCATGGGAGCGCACGCACATCACGGCCACGGCGGGCATCACGGGCATCACCACGACCATTCGCATGCCCCGAGCCCGGAGGACGCCGCCTCGATGCGTCCGCGCCTGCTGATTGCGTTCAGTCTGGCGGTCGTTATTGTGTTGGCGCAGGCGATTGGTTCGTTGGTCACCGGAAGTCTTGCGTTGCTGACTGATACGGCGCACGCTGTTACGGATGCCTCGGGCCTGCTGGTGGCGCTTACGGCGGCTTCGCTCATGACGCGCCCGGCAACGTCCCGCCGCACGTGGGGTTTCCGCCGTATTGAGGTGCTTGCCGCCCTCGGGCAGTCGGTGCTGCTGCTGGCGGTGGGTATCTACACGGCGGTGGAGGGCGTGCATCGCCTGTTCGCCCCGCCGGAGGTGCCCGGCACCGAGCTGCTGATCTTTGGTGTGGTCGGCCTGGTGGCGAACGCTATTGGTATTGCGGTGCTGGCTACGGCGAGGAACGCGAACTTCAATATGCGCGCCGCGTTCCTGGAGGTGCTCAATGACGCCCTGGGTTCGCTGGGTGTGATTGTGGCGGCTATCGTGATTTGGCTGACCGGCTTCTACCAGGCGGACGCCCTGGCGGGTCTGTTCATTGCGGCGCTGATTGTGCCGCGTGCGATGCGTCTGATGAGGCAGACGACTGCGGTGCTCATGGAGTTCACTCCTGACGGTCTGGATTTGGACGCGATGCGTGAGCACATGCTGCGCGTTGAGGGTGTGGTGGAGGTGCACGATGTGCACGCCTCGATGGTGGCGACCGGTCTGCCGGTGGTGACCGCGCACGTGGTAGTTGCCGATTCGTGCTTCCATGACGGGTCTGCGGTGACGATTTTGGACCGTATCCGTTCGTGCGTGGCGAGCCATTTTGAGGTGTCGGTAGAGCATTCGACGTTCCAGCTGGAGACTGCCGAGTTGGGTGGCCGCGAGCCGGCTTCGATTCGCCACCCGTAGGTTTTGCCCGGGCTTCGCCGGAGGTTCTGCCCGCCGCGGTAAATTACGGCAGAAAACGGCAAACCAGAACAGGTACCAGAGCCTGAAATAGCGGGGGAGTAGTGACCGTTATATTTGGTGGCTTCAACACGCAAAAGATACACTCTTTAGGGAGCAAAAGGTGCTCCTCACCCGCACACTTTGACAGGTCCGCTGGTTGCTCTTTAGTCTGGCAGCCGCGGTAGCCTGCAACGATGAGCGCCTCAGCCCAGCTGAAACGGAACAGCGGGCGGGCGCATCCTAGAATTTTTGACGAGAACAACCACGATTAGCAGCAGATACGGAACACTATGCATTCACCTATTGCCACTTACCTGACCGAGACCCTCGAGTCGGTCGCTTCTGATACCTCCGGTGAGTTGGCAAACTACATTCCGGAACTTGCCGCCGTGGACCCGGACAAGCTTGCCGCGTCTATCGCCATGGTTGATGGTGAGCAGTACGCCGCCGGTGACTCCGATGTGGAGTTCACGATCCAGTCGATTTCTAAGCCGTTCGTGTACGCCCTGGCGCTCGCGGACCGCGGCTATGATGATGTGCTTGCGAAGGTGGGTGTGGAGCCTTCCGGTGAGCCGTTCAACGAGCTGTCCCTGGAGGACGGCTCCGGTAAGCCGCTGAACCCGATGATTAACGCGGGCGCGATTACCACCCATTCGCTGGTGGGCCCTCCCGGCGCGACTCAGGGCGAGCGCATGGAGCGCGTCATTTCTGGTTTGTCTGCGTTTGCGGGCCGTCGCCTGTCGGTGAATGAGCGCGTGTACGAGTCTGAGCTGGAGCACGCGCACCGCAACTACGCGATTGCGCATATGCTGCGCGGCCACGGCATCCTGACTGGCGACCCGACCGTGGCGGTGCAGGGTTATACCCGCCAGTGCTCGTTGATGGTGACGGTTAAGGATTTGGCGTTGATGGCGGCGACTTTGGCGAACTATGGTGTGCATCCGGTGACGGGTGAGCAGGTGGTTCCTAAGACTGTGGTGCGTCAGGTGCTGAGCGTCATGTTCACGTGCGGTATGTATAACGCTGCGGGTGACTGGGCGACCCAGGTGGGTGTGCCGGCGAAGAGCGGCGTGGGCGGCGGCATTATTGGTGCGGTGCCCGGTCAGCTGGGTGTGGCGACGTTCTCGCCGCGTCTGGACGGTCACGGTAACAGTGTGCGCGGTGTGGAGCTGTTCGAGCAGTTTTCTGATGACATGGGCATGCACGTGATGAACGTGCCGACCGTGGCTCGTTCGGCGTTGCGCGCGAACTACCAGATTGGTTCGGGCGATGAGTCTATGCGCCTGATCCAGTTGCAGGGCCGTATCCGTTTTGCGGGTGTGGAGCGCGTGATTCGTGAGATTGTGGAATCCCCGATGGAGGGTTCGAAGGTCGCCCTGGATGTGACTCGCGTGTACGCGGTGGATGAGGTCGCTCAGAGCATGCTCCTGGAGCTGATGCGTCGTCTGCGGAATGACGGGTACAAGGTGTACCTGATTGATAATGACGAGACGATCACGAACACGGATGCGCTGCGCAGCATGGGTGTGAAGGTTCTGACGAACCCGGCGGCGGTGACTTCTGCTGAGTCGGATGCTGAGCGTGTGGCTGAGGCGGACGCCGAAGAAGCTGCGGAGGCTGCGGCACTGGAGGCGCTGAACGCGCTGGATTCCGCTAAGGCGGAGCAGTCGGAAGCTTCTGAGTCGGAGTAGGTTTCTCTCCACGTACTTGGTTGTACGATTGTGTGAACTTATATATTGAGGCCCCTTTCCCGGGCGCGTTATGAACGCGTTCTGGGGGAGGGGCCTTGCTGTGCTTACCTAGAGCTGTACCTTGAGTTGTAGCTGTACCTGGATTATCTGGCGTGCGGGTAGCTTAGTGTACTGAGCGTGGTCTTCGGTGAGTGAGTGGACTGAAAGTGCATAAAGGTTCTTTAATAGCGCCGTTGTTAATCATTAAGTAATATTTTGAATTTTTCGATAGCTGACGGCGATCTCATCATACACTCGTAATATGAACACTGTTCCACACTCAGAAACACCTATCACTACTCGTCAATCCGCTATTACTGATCCCACCGCTGACCGGGCGGTGGCGGGTGCCTCTGCCCGCGCCTCCATGGGGCGACGGGAACTCTTACAACACGTTGGTACCTTTGGTCTGGGCGCGGTGAGCTTCGGTGTGCTGGGTCTTGGCCTCGCCGGTTGTACCCTGTCTGCGGCGGAAGCCACCCACGAGGTAACGGCTAGTGGGTCTGCCTCGGCTACCCCTTCCGCATCTGGCTCCGCAACGGGTACCCCATCCCCGACCGCCGCAGCATCTAAGACCGCTTCTGCGACTGCGACCTCGTCGAACCCGGTTCCCGCAGCTCGTGCCTGGACTGGCCCGCAGACCGGCCTGCCCGGTGAGGGCAAGTACATTGCGTGGACGGTCGATGACGGCGCCGACCCGGAGGTGGTACGCGCCTACGCGGAGTTTTCCCGCCGTACCGGCACGCGCCTCACCTTCTTTATCAACGGTCAGTACCCGGCGTTTAGGCAGCATCGTGACCTGTTGTTGCCGCTGGTGAAGAGCGGCCAGTTGCAGATTGCGAACCATACGTATAGTCATGCGGCGTTGACGAGCCTGACGGATGAGCAGATTGTTCAGGAGTTGACCCGTAATGATGAGGAGATTAGGCGCCTGTTTGGGGTGTCTTCGAAGCCGTATTTCCGCCCGCCGTACGGGTATTATGATGCGCGCGTGTTGGCGGCTGCGGCGTCGTGTGGTTTTACGCGCCCGGTTCTGTGGTACGGGTCGTTGGCGGATTCGTCTAATATTTCTTCGGCTGAGGTGTATGCCTATGCGGAGAAGTATGCGTTGGCTCAGCATATTGTGATTGGGCATTTGAATTATCGGGGTGTGGTGTCTGAGCTGGACCGTATTCGGGCGTTGTTGGATCGGCGCGGGTTGAAGACGGTGACGATTCGCGACTATTACGGGTAGTGCGGGGGAGCCCCGGCGAGGGGTTCCGGTGGGTATACTGGGAGGCATGATGAAGCTTCCTCAGAACCCTATTCTTCGGCAGGTGCACCGCTTCCGTGAGTCGCTGTTGCTTCTGCTGTATTACTCGCTGTCTTTTCTGGGTGTGCGGTGGGTGCGCACGGGGCATCCGCGTGTGGCGGCGGTGTGGTCTGTGGGTTTGTGGCTGAATTTGGTGCTGCGTGGCATGGGCCAGGTGGTGCGTATGCTGGTGCCGGTCTTGCAGGATGCGGAGGCGCGCCGTGCCCGCGCGGAGCGTGCCCGCGCCTACCAGCCGCGCTAGCCTCACCGGCTGAGCTAACAGACTAGGCTTATGACGAAGCCCCCTTGTACTTTCGGTACAAGGGGGCTTCGCTATATCTGGGGCAGAAGCCTAATGCTTCTTCTTCGGCTCGCACGCCACGCCGTCACCATCAGAGTCAAGACCCGGACGGTAACCCGGCTCGCCACGATGCAACGGTGCCGCACCCGCAGCAATAGCCGCAGCACAATTCTTGTAATAAACACTCGACTGCGCCGGAGCCTGCTGCACCGGCTGAGCGGGCGCTTGCTGAGCAGGAGCCTCAGCCGCTGGAGCCGGCGCCTGCTGGACGGGTGCCTCCGTAGCTACCGGAGCCTGCTGAACAGGAGCCTCCTGCTGAACCGGTGCCTGCTGTGCGGGTGCCTCAGAAACCGGAGCCGCCGGCGCCGCCACAGAAGGAGCCTCAGCCGCCGGTGCCTGGGACGGAGCCTGCACGGGAGCCTCCGTCGTCGGAACAGGCGACGGGGTTTCCGTCGGGGTAGGAGACTCCGAAGGAGACGCACTCGGCGTCGAAGAAGCAGTAGGGGAAGCCGAAACAGAGGGGCTAGCCGAAGCAGAGACCGACGATGACGCAGACGGCGTAGACTTCGGAGCACGAACAGACGAAGAGCAACCAGTCAGAAGCAGAGCACCCGCAAGAACACCAGCGGTCGCGGCGTGAATTTTCAACACAATATTCCTTTAAAAGTGAGTGGACAAGCGTGTTCACCGTAGAACACACACTCCAGTGTAAAGGAAAACGGCCCCATCCGCAGACAACCTCGAGCCGCCCCACAAAGAGTTCGACAAGGAAAGATACAATGTGCGGGCACGGCAAAGCCCCCTTGCCCCGGTTCGCACAGAACCAGGACAAGAGGGCTTTCGTCATATCTGGGAGCACTCACCGGGAGGCGCTAGTTGTCCTCGTGGGAAAACTCGTTGACAATCTCAGGTGCTTGCATGGCGACCTCATCGGAATCCGCAGTCTCGGGTGAGAAATCCATATAGTAATTACCTTCAGAGGTTCGTGTAAAGGTGACGTAGGTGCGACCGTAGTCAAGTAACTCACGAATACCAATCTTGGTTCCTGATTGAAGTCCCATACGCTTACGAAGATACGCACCAAGCTCGCTATTGCGTGGAAGGGTGGACATATCTTTACCATAAGGTTTGTTTTTATCGCCGCTGGCAACACGCATGGTTAGGGTTCCACCATCATCGCAGTACACCGTAAACGGCATGTTTTTGTTGGGAAAGAAGTTTGACCGCGCAATCTCTGCAGGAACCTGGAAGTAAGCCTCATCTTTGCTCTTACGATTCTCACGGAGACCCCAGTTCACACTAGCGTGGCCATACGATTTAGGTTTTTTCCCACGCCCACGGATATATAAGTATAAATTGACAGAAGGGAAATCTTCCTTTCGTTCCTCTCGCTCTGACTTAGGGACAGGGAGAGGAGGGGCCGGACGCAGAGATTTGTTCGCCAGGACATCTGCGGGTGCTTCGGGGAAAGCGAAGAGAGAATCAACCACAGGGTCGGTGCAGCTCAACGAAGCATCGAAAAGTGTGTCGAGATAGTTCTCTGCGTACTCCACCGACACCGGCACAAGAATGTTCTCCTGTTGACATCCTGAAGCGTCACGACCGATATTGAACCCATCCGTTGAAAGGTTAGCTGAACCGGCGTAGGCAATATCGAAGGAGCCGTTCTTCGCCCAAGCGTAGAGCTTGGTATGCACCAGAGGAGAGAGACGGGGATCTGGGTATCGGATATCCAGATACTCGCGGCTTGATTTAACCCACTCTTTAAAAAGCTCGTGGGTTCTGGTGCTTATCGCACCGTCTCGTGCCATACCAACCAGAAGATGAATCTTAGGAGTAGTACCATTAGGTTCAAAAGTATTCAAATCGCCCCAGCTATTACCCTTGCCCTTTTGGGGCGTGGCATCTCTCTGATATAGGGTATACAAAATAGCGGCTGGGGAGACAAAACCTGTTACTGCCCATAGCTCTTGTCCGGCACAATCACCTTCAAGATAGGGCGAATGGAGAACATCTTTAACAAGGTCGTCGCCCATGAGTGACGAATAAATTTTCATGGGAATAAGGTCCTTCTTTCACCTAGAAAAGAGTGCTTTCTTTCTCTGCCTCGAGTTTATCTTCCATCGCCTGAATGCGCTTCTCTACATCAATATTCGGTTCAATGCTCTCGTAGGGGATTCCTTCAAGAGTCTTGAAAAGAGCCTCGAACACGACCTGTGCACCGTCCGGGGGAACCGCCATGCCAATCTGGCGACGGACGTTCTCCTTGCTGCCGATGAACTTGTACCAGTCAGGGAACGTCTGCAGGCGTGCGCGCTCGCGGTTGGTGAGAGCGCGGGGCTCTTCCCAATGGTAGATGTGCGTTCCGCCGCCACCGGAGCCGGTGACGGTGTACGCGGGCTTATTGGGATCCAGACGCTTATAAATCTGGCTGAGCTTAGCGCCACGTACATTGAGGCGCAGTTCCTCAGGCATATCGGTAGCGTTGAAAGCGTTCTCGCCGGGCTTGATGTAGGCGAGGCGTTGCTTCACCACCTCAGACTGACGGGTCGGCTCGTTGTTGGTTGCCCACTCGGGGATGGGCGGTTCGGTAATCGCCTGCTTAGAGGTGCGCATCTTTGAAGGTTCAAGAGTGGTAGGGGCTGGAACCTTGAACTCTGTACCCTTCGCGGCAATGTCATTACGCAGGCCTACGATAATGATGCGGTGTCGAGCCTGGGGGAGGCCGTACTCTTCGAAGCGGTATTTGTGAGCGACAACGGTGTACCCTGCACGCTGCATTTCACGCAGGATGTAGGGGAACGCAAGACCCTCATTAGCACCGGAGAGACCACCCACGTTTTCTGCCACGAACCATTCAGGCTTGTGACTCTTGAGCACGTTGATTCCGTAGGAATAAAGGGGGCCGTAGGTACCGTCTAGGCCCTTCTGCTTTCCTACGAGGCTGAAATCATTGCAGGGAAAACCGAACGCAAAACCATCAATCGGGGGTAGCGCGTCGGTATCGAGCTCACGAACGTCACCGACGTAGACGGTCTCTTCAGACGCACCGGGGGTATTTTCGCGGTAGGTATCCGCAGTCGTGGGGTCGTAGTCATTAGCCCAGGCGTGCTCAACCTTGACTCCGGGTACCTTATCGGCAGCGTTGTGCGCGCCCAGGGCAATGCCGCCGGGGCCACAGAAGAGCTCACCCATTTTGTAGATTGTGGGTGGGGATGACGTGTGCTTCTCAGCCATAAGGTTCTCCGCTTGTAGTGGTTTGAATCTCTGTTTTAGAAAAGAACATCGAATGTTCCAGATGTCCTGCATGGATTTTAAGGGTAACAATATTTCAGGTAGAAAGCAGCTAGCTTGGTCATCTTGAGCGGGCTGATGTGGCAAGAGCTTTGTAGGAGCATGTCCAGCGGTGAGAGCAGGGATAAGCTGGTAATAGTTGCGAAGTATAACAATATTTAGACATGAGCTAGATGCTATACTCGTCCGTGAGCCAATAGGTTTCTAGTGTTTTAGTTTTCAACGAGGAGAAAAACGCATGGCGAAAGATAACGACCGGAAGCGACTAGTCGCAGAGGCAACGGAGAAGATTAGGGCTGCGATTGACAGCAAGCGTCTTACTCCGGAGGATGCCTGCAAGTGTGAATTTGGTAATTGTATTATTGGTAAAGATGTTTCGGAAGAGAACATGTCAGAAATTAAGTCTACCTATGAGAGTGCGCTTCTTCGCTGTCAAGGTAAAGTCTGGCCTGTAATGAAAGATAATCTGTTAGAGTGGCTTAGCCCTGAGGCAATCCAAACCATTGATCGGGAATCTGGAGAAATCCTCGACCTTATAGTAGGTTCTGGAGCGGGCAAACCGAAGCGTAAGGGACTTGTGGTTGGTTATGTTCAGTCAGGTAAAACCACAAATTATTCTGCAGTGATTGCGAGAGCAATTGATCAGGGTTATCGATTTATTATTGTCTTGGCTGGTATGCATAACATTCTTCGAGAGCAGACGCAGAAGCGCATGGAAGACTATATTGAGACGGCATATATAGATATGGATAAAAATATCCAGCTCTTGACTCACCGAGAGGTTGATATTGATAAGGATGTGCCGTGGCGTCCAACGGCTATGTCCCTCGCTGTCGTTAAGAAGCAAAGTGATAGGCTACAAGCTCTCCTGTATTTAATGGAAAAAGCAAAAAGTGAAGATAAGCTTGATAATGTGAAGGTACTTATAATTGATGATGAGTCAGATCAAGCAACGCCTAATACGGCGGAACAGCGTGAAGAATACTCTACGGTTAATAAGCTTATCCGCCAGATTTGGGACCAGGTTCAACAGGGTTCCTATGTAGCGTACACTGCAACCCCCTTTGCAAATGTTCTGATGCATCCAGATGAGGAGGAGCGCTCTAGCGATTCTGCAGAGTTGGATAATCTAGGGGAGCTTAGTAATAAGAGAATCGAACGCTACCCTGGCCTGTACCCCTCTGACTTTGTTTACGCTCTAGATTGCCCGAAGGGGTATATCGGTGTACCGCATTTCTTTGGTAGTGATGCTATAGATGAAGTAGCTATCGATGCCGTACGGTATGTAGAAGAAGAAGAAGCCAAGATTCTGCGGGCTTTGGCGCAAAAGGAAGAACAAACTGATAAGAAGCATGACTGGGAGGTACCTGGTCTACAGGATGCAGTGCACTGGTTTATGATTGCCACGGCTCTTCGCCGCTTACGTGTTAATGGAAAACAGCATAGCTCTATGATGATTCACCTTTCGCACAAGATGGATAATCATTTCGAGGCTCGTCAATTTATTGAGGAATATGTATCAAGCTTGAAACAGGATTACGGAAAGCCTGAGAAAGATAAAGCTATGCGGGACCTGTATGAGCGTGAAGTTAATCGCATGCAGGGTATTAATCCTAATAAGGTTTATCCTGCATGGGATGATCTCAAGATTGATGTAGTCGATGTTATTAATGATACTAAGTGCATTGTAAAAAATAGCTCTATGAAAAACCAAAAGGAAGAGCTGGTTTACAAGGAAGATGAACCTGCTACTTATATAGTAATTGGTGGTAACGCACTTTCTCGTGGTCTGACTCTTGAAGGTCTAGTTAGTTCTTACTATATTAGGGAGAGTAAGAACTATGACTCTCTTCTGCAGATGGGTCGTTGGTTTGGTTTCCGTCCCGGTTACGAGGACCTTATCCGATTGTGGACTACTGTAGATATTCAGGAAGACTATTGTAAGCTTGCGGAGGTTGAGGATCAACTACGTGATGAGATTCGCAAGGTTGAGGAACCCTCTAAGACTGCTATTAAAGTTCTTGCCTGCTGGGATGAGCTGAACGTTACCTCCCGAAATAAGATGCGTAATGCGGCACCTGTCAATATCAACCATAGTGGTAAGTCTTATCAAGTAACTCGCTTCGAAGAGCAGGATGATAAGCTTCTGAAGCATAATATTCAGGCTCTTGAATCACTTATTGAATCTATCCGTAGTACTCATAAAGAGTTGCAGATTGGAAGTAACGGTAGCTATCTCTTCGAGGGAGTCCCTGTAAAGAATATTCTTGCGTATCTCAAAGATTACGATGGGCGTTCTTTGAACAGCGAAGTAGGTTCGAATGAGCTGATTGAGTGGATTGATAAGAATACTGCTGATAATTGGAATGTAGTTATCTATTCAGATACTGATGAGAATAGGCCTAAGAGAGATTTTGCAGGATATGAAATTCGTATGGCAGATCGTACTGCGGTGAAAAGTAAATCAACTGAGGGTATCGTGGATATAAAGAGTCTTGCTAATCCTCTGACCTACGTGTTAGATCTTCGCATTTTAGCTCATCATGGAAAAATTAAAATTTCTGAAGCTGACTTTAAAAATGCAGAAAATAATAATAATGATGATGAGCGAAAATTGTTTCGCTCTTCAAACGGAAATTTTCCTTTGCTGTTTATTTACGTTGTAAACCCTGAATCAAAAGCCAATAGACCTAACCGTCGTGACCTTAAGGCTAGTGCACCCGTTGTTCTGCATACAATTGTGCTTCCTGAAATTGTTGGTTCTGACAAAGAAGGCGTTTCAGTTGGTCATTTAATTAAGAATAGCGTGGAGCCTAGTGAGAAAGACTAGGAAAGGTGTTCTCTCAACTATTTGAGCCATAACATGTACCTGAAAGCGGCTTCTTTCTAAGAGAACTGTATACGACGAAGCCCCCTTGCCACGGTTCAACCAAGAACCAGGACAAGGGGGCTTCGCTATATCTGCTGCTTCACTAAAACTGGGGACACCAGCCAGGTGGGGGGAGCTAGGGGAGTAGCACCCCTGCCGGGACAGCCCTATCCAGGACTGTTACTAGGAGCAGTTGCCGTTCACATCGCAGGACGGACCCGCCTCCGCAGCACCGTCACCTGCTGCGTCACCAGCCGCGCCCGCCAGAGGGTTCAAAAACTCAACACGGTGAGTCTCCTCCCACACCTGACGCAGCGCCTGCACCAGCATCTTCGCAGGCTGCGCACCACTGACCGCCCACTTCGACTCAATCAAGAAGAACGGCACACCATTAATGCCCAGCTGGCGCGCCAACTGCTCATCAGCACGCACATCCGCCGCGTAACGGTCGCTCTTCAACACCGCCTCAACCTCGGCGGTATCCAGGCCAATCTCAGAAGCAATATCCAGAATTGACTCGTGATCCTGCACCGAACGGCCCTGCGTAAAGTACGCCAGCTTAAACGCCTCCTGCGCTGCCGACGCCAAACCCTGCTCCGCCGCATAATGAATCACACGGTGCGCATCAAACGTGTTACCGTAACGCGCCTGACGCCAATTGAAATCCAAACCCACCTCGCGGGCACGCTCCGCCAACGACTCCTGGCTCGCAATCGCCTGCTCCAACGACATCTGATACTTACCGGCAATCATCTCAGGCAACGAACCGGCAGGATGCTCCGTAGCCGACGGGTCCAGCTCAAAACTATGCCACACCACCTCAACCTCGTCACGGTGCTCAAACTCGGCGAGCGCCTGCTCCAGGTTACGCTTGCCCACGTAGCAGAAGGGGCACACAATATCGGACCAAATATCAATACGCATGTTATCTATTCCTCTCATACTCGGATGCGGCACACTGCCGCCTGTATGCTCACCTAACGCCCCGGCTACCGTGTTTATTCCCGGCTATTCCCCAGCGTTATTCCTCAGCGGGTGTTCCCCAGAGTTTATTCCCACCGGGTACGGCAAAGCCCCCTCGCGCCGGTTCGTACAGAATCTCTGTATAGGAATATCTGTACAGGAACCGGGTCAAGGGGGCTTAGCACACGCGAAATACGCGGCCCTATCGGCGGGCAGCCGCCGGTGCGGTCGTGGCAGTAGCCGCGGGAGCGGCGGTCGCACGAGCCGGCGGAGCCGTAGTGGTTGCCGCCGCAGGTGCAGTCGTAGCCTGCTGGGTAGCCGCTACCTCATCCTCATAGCGGGTAGTCGGCGCCTGAGTCGGAGCCTCAGTAGTCGGCTCCGGGGTAGGGGCCGGCGCCTCCGTAGTCGCCTCGGGGGAGGGGGTGTTCTCCTCCGGGGTGGGGGTCGGCGAAGGAGCCGCCGCCTTAATCTCTTCCTCGGATGCGTCACCGTAGTAGTCACGAACCGTCACCGCAGTCAGGCCGCGGTCATCGAGCAGGCCCTTCACCTTATCGAGGATCGGGATGATCGTCTCGTAGTTCAAGTGACCCAGCACAATCTGCTGCGGCAGCATGTAGCGGATGCAGCGCATGTAAATCACGCGGGAGCTGGTCTTCGCCTCGTCACCGGTAGTGCCGTTCCACATGACCGGGCGGGTAAAACCAATCTCACCGGCAGCCTTCAGCACCGCATCGTTGTAGCGGCCGTAGGGCGGGCGGAAGTACGGCTTCGACGAGACACCGAACATGCTCATAATCTCGTCTTCGTTACGCTGCAGCTCTTCCTTCACACCTTCAGCATCCAGGGTGGTCAGGTCAGCGTGGTTGTACGTGTGGTTCGCAACCTGAATCTGGCCACTCTGAACCAGCGGACGCAACAACGACACATGCTCCTTAAACCCGGTGTAAGAAGCGTTAATGAAGAACGTCAGGCGAGTATTCGTACGCTTCGAGAACTCAGCGTAGCCGCGAATCGCCTCCGGGCTTGCGCCGTCATCAACAGTCCACGCAACATACTTGCCGTCACCAATGAGGGAGTTGCCGATACCGGGCCATTCGCGCGGCTTATCAACCGGGTTGCCAGCAGCGGCAACCGTCGGCGAATTCGTGGGTGCGGGGCGAGTAGCAGCAGAGGTCTCGCCGCCAGCCTGATACGGAGTGAAATTACCGCTGGTGCCGTCGTAGTCATTCGACTTCTTCGAGCAGGCAGCAATCAGCGGAAGCATAGCAGTGCCGAGCACAAAAAGTCGGCGGTTAGGCTGTGAGTGGGTCATACTCTCCAGGATAACGCCCCCACCTGCAAGGAACGAATCTGAACAGCGAATACACCCTAAATAATGTGCACATCACACCCCGCGCTCAGCACCACAGTATTAATAGGTATAAAAACTAGGTATAAGAACACAAAATCCTAAAGCCGCAAGCCGGTAACGCTCCGCTACACTAGTGGGATGGAGAATTTGGGCACTCACGAACTGCGCAACCTTGTGAACGATGCTGCCGATGAGGCAGTCAACATCGGCTACCGTGTTGCAGACCGGCTGCACAGGTGGCGCGAAAAGCGCGCCATCGCCGCCGGTCGCGAGCCTATCCTCGTGCCCACCGAAGGCTACGGACGCGCCGCCTCCGAAGGAAACCCCGGCTGGGTCCGCATCATCGCCCGTGCACTCTACAAGACGGTCAACCTCGAACGCCTGCTGCAGGTCGTAGAAGGCACCCAAGACACCGCCAACCCCATGCGCGGCTGGCGCTCCTTCACCGCAACCGCAATGTCCGATGCGCCCGTCACCATCGTCATCGACGGCACCAAGTATGAGGCGTACACCGACCGCGGCGGCGTGCTCGACGTCAAACTCAGCATCGACCTGGACCCCGGCATGCACGAAGTCATCATGTACGTGCCCGGCTCCCGCGCCGTAGCAACCAGCGTCTACATCGTTCCCGAAAGCCAGAAGCTCGGCGTCATCATGGACGTCGACGACACCGTCATGGTCACCATGCTGCCGCGCCCCCTCGTCGCTGCCTGGAACTCCTTCATTCTCGACGAGCACGCACGCATCCCCACCCCCGGCATGGCGGTCATGACTGACCGTATCCGCCGCAGCCACCCGGATGCGCCGTTCATGTACCTGTCCACCGGCGCCTGGAACATCACCCCGACCCTGCGCCGCTTCCTCAGCCGCAACGGCTACCCGCGCGGCACGTTCCTGCTCACCGACTGGGGCCCCACCCCCGACCGCTGGTTCCGCTCCGGAACCAACCATAAGGTCGAGTCCCTGCGCCGCCTCGCCGAGGAATTCCCGCAGATGAAGTGGATCCTCGTCGGCGACGACGGGCAGCGCGACCCGTACATCTACAACGGCTTCGCGGTACGCTACCCGGACAACGTGGCGGCAATCGTCATCCGCAACCTGACCGTGGGGGAGACCATGCTCGCCTCCGGCCGCGTGTGGAGCGACTACCGCGCCGAACAGATGATGCGCTCGCCGCTGTGGATTGAAGCCACCGATGGCGTAACGCTCAGCAAGAAGCTGCGCGAGCTGGGCCTGATCGATTTCTAGCCGGTTACTGCTCACCGGTTGCTAAAACCAGCATGGATACCCAGTAAACCCACCGCAAATACCGCGAAATGCCGGTATATGCGGTGGGTTTTGGTGTTTCAGCGGAATTAACCAACTTAAACCCACGACACACCGGCTGCTGAAAAAGAGTTAAAAATCTTTTCTACAGCCTTAATCACATAGCTTAAACCCGCTCGAAGGGGGTTAACCCCCGCCTTTAAGAAAGTCCGTTCTGCTTTAAAACCGCGCCGTTCCGCGCAAGAACGGGTGAGAGCGGAAATCTCTTTAAAATCAAGCCCGAATCTGCCGGGTTTTATGCCCCCAAACGCATACATGAGGTTAACTGAACCTCAACTCAGCGGGCGAATGAACCCTTAAAAATCCTGACCAACTTAAACCCCACCTGTGGATAACCCGGCACACCCCGCGAAAATACGGCGAACTAGCCCCGCGGCAGGGTGTGGATAAGCTGTAGACACCCCCTCTTAAGTGGGTTCAACTGTGGGTTTATCGAACGAAACACGACCCTCGCACCACATCATCTTGTGGTGCAGAAAAATCTCGACACTAGATGTAGTATTAATACTCGGTTCCACCACTACGGCACTTTTAGGCGCCCTGCCCCAGAGCAGGAAACCGCCACGCCCCACTAGGAGGGGGCAGTGGACGGCACAGCGCCCGCCGTAAATAACACGTGGTGAACCACCGACGAAACACGCCAGATTCATTCACGAGATAAGCCCGCCCGAGCGGGAGAAAGTAAGAGGCACTCCCATGGTAGTGACCGTGTACACCAAGCCCCAGTGCGTCCAGTGCAACATGACCTACCGAGCCCTCGACGCGAAGGGTATCAGCTACACCAAGGTTGATATCACCGAAGACGCTCAGGCCCTCGAAATGGTCAAGTCCCTCGGCTACATGCAGGCACCCGTCGTCATCGCAGGCGACGAGCACTGGTCCGGCTTCCAGCCCGACAAGATCAACGCTCTGGCAGCGTAACAACCCTGCCGAAACCCGTACAAACGGAAAATCGGCACGGAACCACACCGGCCCACGAGAATAAGGAGTACAGATTGAGTACCGCCCTCACGCCCAACCCCGTCGACGAGCACGCAGAAATCCGCAAGATTCTTATGGATGCACGCAATGCTTCCGAGGGTCGAGCGACCGAGGACGAACTGGACGATACAGCGCCACTCATCGTGTACTTCTCCTCCATCTCCGGTAACACCCACAAGTTCGTGGAGAAGATCCGTGCCCGCCGCCTCCGCCTGCCGCTGCGCACCGGCGAAGACACCCTCATTCTTGATGAGCCGTTCGTGCTCATCGTCCCCACCTACGGCAAGCCCGAAGGCGCCGGTAACGTTCCCCCGCAGGTGGTTAAATTCCTGAACGTGGAGCAGAATCGCCACCACATACTCGGTGTGATTGGCTCCGGCAACACCAACTTTGGTCCGCTCTTCGGTATCGCGGCAGACATTGTCGCCAAGAAGTGCGATGTGCCCGTGCTCTTCAAATTTGAGCTCATGGGCACCGATTCAGATGTAGAAAAAGTCAACGAAGGATTGGAAGCATTTTGGACGCAAAACTGCCCTCAGCACTAGAAACTCTCGGTGCGAGCCACAACGGCAAGAGCGTGCCCGAGAAGTTCAAGGGTATGAGCTACCACGAGCTGAACGCACTGCTGAACCTCTACGATGAGAACGGCCAGATTCAGTTCGATGCAGACCGTCAGGCGGCACGTCAGTACTTCCTGCAGCACGTCAACAACAACACCGTCTTCTTCCACGACCTGGAAGAGAAGATCGAGTACCTGATCGAGAACCAGTACTACGAGCCGGAACTCTTCGACAAGTACAACTTCCAGTTCATTAAGAACCTGTTCAAGCGCGCCTACGCCGTGAAGTTCCGCTTCCCGACCTTCCTGGGTGCCTTCAAGTTCTACACCTCCTACGCGCTCAAGACCTTCGACGGTCAGCGCTACCTGGAGCGTTTCGAAGACCGCGTCTGCATGGTCGCACTGCTGCTGGCAGAAGGCAACGAGAAGCTCGCCGAAGACATCGTCGACGAGATTATCTCCGGCCGTTTCCAGCCGGCAACCCCCACCTTCCTCAACGCAGGTAAGCGTCAGCGCGGCGAGCTCGTCTCCTGCTTCCTGCTGCGCATGGAAGACAACATGGAGTCCATCGGCCGCTCCATCAACTCTGCACTGCAGCTCTCCAAGCGCGGCGGCGGCGTGGCATTCGCCCTGACCAACCTGCGCGAGTCCGGTGCGCCCATTAAGAAGATTGAGAACCAGTCCTCGGGCGTTATCCCCGTCATGAAGCTGCTGGAAGACGCCTTCTCCTACGCAAACCAGCTCGGCGCACGTCAGGGTGCCGGTGCCGTGTACCTGCACGCACACCACCCCGACATCTACGCCTTCCTGGACACCAAGCGTGAGAACGCTGACGAGAAGATCCGCATCAAGACCCTCTCCCTGGGCGTTGTCATCCCCGACATCACCTTCGAGCTGGCGAAGAAGAACGAGGACATGTACCTCTTCTCCCCGTACGATGTGGAACGCATCTACGGCGTGCCCTTCTCCGACATCAACGTCTCCGAGAAGTACTACGAGATGGTCGACGATGCACGCATCACCAAGACCAAGATCAACGCGCGTGAGTTCTTCCAGACCATCGCAGAGATCCAGTTCGAATCCGGCTACCCGTATGTGATGTTCGAAGACACCGTCAACCGCGCGAACCCCATCGCCGGTAAGATCATCATGTCCAACCTGTGCTCCGAGATCCTGCAGGTTTCTGAGCCGTCCACCTACCACGCTGACCTCGGCTACGAGACCGTCGGTAAGGACATCTCCTGCAACCTCGGTTCGCTGAACATTGCACTGACCATGGACGGCGACGACTTCGGCAAGACCGTGGAAACCGCGATTCGTTCGCTGACCTCCGTCTCCGACCAGTCCGACATCCGCTCCGTACCCTCCATCGAGCGCGGCAACAACATGAGCCACGCCGTGGGTCTGGGCCAGATGAACCTGCACGGCTACCTGGCACGCGAGCACGTCTACTACGGTTCCGAAGAAGCACTGGACTTCACCAACATGTACTTCTACACCGTCGCCTACCACGCAATCCGCGCCTCCATGCAGATTGCTAAGGAACGCGGCCAGCGTTTCGAGGGCTTCGAGAACTCGAAGTACGCATCCGGTGAGTTCTTCGCAAAGTACATTGAGAAGGAATGGGCACCGCAGACCGAGCGTACCCGCGAACTGTTCGCTAAGCACCACATCCCCACCCGTGAAGAGTGGATTCAGCTGGCTGCTGACGTGGCACAGTACGGCATGTACAACCAGAACCTGCAGGCTGTTCCGCCGACCGGCTCCATCTCCTACATCAACGGTTCGACCTCTTCGATTCACCCGATCGCTTCGAAGATTGAGATCCGCAAGGAAGGCAAGCTCGGCCGCGTCTACTACCCGGCGCCGTACATGACCAACGAGAACCTGGACTACTACCAGGACTCCTACGAAATTGGTTACGAGAAGATCATCGACACCTACGCCGTGGCAACCCAGCACGTGGACCAGGGCCTGTCGCTGACCCTCTTCTTCCGCGATACCGCAACCACCCGCGATATCAACCGCGCCCAGATTTACGCATGGCGTAAGGGCATCAAGACCATCTACTACATCCGTCTGCGTCAGATGGCTCTTGAAGGTACCGAGGTTGAAGGCTGCGTATCCTGCATGCTCTAGCCCGAATGCTGTGACGCATTCAGCCTGAGCTGGCACACTATAACTAAAGACTGGAAGGGGCGGTTACGGTAAACACGCAAACCGCCTGCGCGACTGGCTGGCCGCGCGTGGCACCGTAACCGCCCCTTAAGAATCGGAGAATTACTAATGAGCGAAAAGGTGAAGCTCGTCGACCACGTGGTCGAGGCTATCAACTGGAACCGTATTGAGGACGAGAAGGACCTTGAGGTTTGGGATCGTCTGACCGGTAACTTCTGGCTGCCGGAGAAGGTGCCGCTGAGCAACGACGTGCCCTCCTGGAAGACCCTGACCGAGGAAGAGAAGCAGCTGACCATGCGCGTCTTCACCGGTCTGACCCTGCTGGACACCATCCAGGGTACCGTCGGTGCTGTGTCCCTGCTGCCGGACGCTGTGACCGCGCACGAAGAGGCCGTGTACACCAACATTGCGTTCATGGAGTCCGTGCACGCAAAGTCGTACTCCTCGATCTTCTCGACCCTCGCCTCCACTAAGGAGATTGACGAGGCGTTCCGCTGGGCTGCTGAGAATGAGCACCTGCAGAAGAAGGCGAAGATTGTTCTGTCCTACTACACCGGTGACGACCCGCTGAAGAAGAAGGTTGCCTCCACTCTGCTGGAGTCCTTCCTGTTCTACTCGGGCTTCTACCTGCCCATGTACTGGTCTTCGCACGCGAAGCTGACCAACACCGCTGACCTGATTCGTCTGATTATTCGTGACGAGGCAGTGCACGGCTACTACATTGGCTACAAGTTCCAGCGCGGCCTGGCGAAGGAGTCCGCGGAGCGTCAGGCAGAGCTGAAGGAGTACACCTTCAACCTACTGTACGAACTGTACGAGAACGAGGTGGCGTACACCCACTCCCTGTATGACGGTGTGGGTTGGAGTGAGGACGTGAAGAAGTTCCTGCACTACAACGCTAACAAGGCTCTGATGAACCTGGGCTACGAGCCGATGTTCCCGGCGACCGTGACTAACGTGTCCCCGGCGATCCTGTCGGCACTGTCCCCGAACGCTGATGAGAACCACGACTTCTTCTCCGGTTCCGGCTCTTCCTACGTGATCGGTAAGGCCGTGAACACCGAGGACGAGGACTGGGACTTCTAAGCACCCTTCTCGCCTTCAGATATAAGGCTGAATAAACCGAGCGGAACCCCCGCGTGTCCACTGTGGATGCGCGGGGGTTCCGCCGTTTAACCGGGCTATCTAGTGTGCCGAGATGCCCAGACTTTCCCGGTGTAACCTGGCGTGGAAGCGCTGGGGAATCGGGGGAGTTGGAGCGGTCTTTCTGGTTCCGACTGTCGGAATTTTTACCTTCACCCCGTAGCATAAAAAATTATTGATATATCGGGGTGCGGGGCGTACTCTGATACGACTAACCATCAACGCAGATTTGAAAGGAACATCATGCGTTCAGTTGTCATGGAAGCCCCCGGCAAAGTCGTCGTCAACGAAGTCGACAAGCCGACCCTCCTCGAACCCACCGACGCCATCATCAAGCTCGCCGCATCCTGCATCTGTGGCTCCGACCTGTGGCCCTACCGCGGCGCACAGCCCGTTGACCACCGGGCAATGGGCCACGAATACATCGGTGAGGTCGTCGAGGTCGGCTCCGAGGTCACCACCGTAGCCCCCGGCGACTTCGTCGTAGGCTCCTTCTGCATCTCCTGCGGCGAATGCGAAACCTGCACCGCAGGCTACCCCTCCCGCTGCCTCAAGGCAATCGCGGCAGGCGACGCCTTCATTGGCGCACGCTCCAACGGCACCCAGGCAGAATACGCCCGCGTACCCTTCGCAGACGGCACCCTCGTCAAGACCCCCGCCGCACCCACCGAAGAGCAGATCCCGCACCTGATGGCGGCATCCGATGTGCTCGGCACCGGCTGGTACGTAGCAGACGCAGCGCAGGCAGGCCCCGGCAAGACCATCGTCGTTGTTGGCGACGGCGCGGTCGGCCTGAGCGCAGTTATCGGCGCTAAGCAGCTCGGCGCGGAGAAGATCATCATCATGTCCCGCAACCCCGAACGTCAGGCGCTCGCTAAGGCATTCGGCGCAACCCACATTGTGGAAGAGCGCGGCGAAGAGGGCATCGCCAAGGTTCTGGAGCTCACCGACGGCGTGGGCGCACACGGCGTCGCGGAGGCTGTCGGCACTCAGCAGTCCTTCGACCAGGCTCTCGGTTGCGTACGCCACGGCGGCTACATCGGCTTCGTGGGCGTGCCGCACGACAGCTCCATCGGCACCGATAAGCTCTTCGGCAAGCAGGTTCACCTGGAAGGTGGCCCCGCCCCCGTGCGCAAGTACCTGCCGACCCTCATCGACCTGATTTACAAGGGCGAAATTGAGCCCGGCCGTGTCTTCGACCTGGTTCTGCCCATTGACGAGGCGGCTAAGGGTTACGAGGCAATGGACCAGCGTACCGCTACCAAGGTTCTGCTGACTATGCCGTAATAGCCGCTCGTATCGCCGGTTCCTATACCGGCTGCTGTACCCGCAACCCGGCGTATATGCGCTACTAATCCCCGCACCGATCCTGCCGCTCCACGTGAGCGCAGGGTGCCGGTCGCGGGGATTAGTGCATTAAAAATTGGGTTTATTTGCCACCTTCCGGCGAGGTGAGGGACAAATGAGTGAGCCAAGGCATAGAATAAAAGAGCATGATTCGTACAACTCGAAGGATGACAATGACGAAGAAGCCTTTCCCTTCCGACCTCGAAATCGCACTTGCCGCCGATCTTTGGCCTATTAACAAGATCGCAGCAGACAACGGCATCAGCGAAGATCGCCTTGAACCCTACGGCAAGTATGTCGCTAAGGTCCTCCTCGACGAAACCACCAACGCAGAGACTGCCCGCAAGCGCGGCTCCAAGTACATCGTGGTTACCGCAGTCACCCCCACCCCGCTCGGTGAAGGTAAGACCGCAACTTCCGTCTCCCTCGCACAGGGCTTCGCACAGACCGGCCGCAAGGCAATCCTGGCTCTGCGCCAGCCCGCAATGGGCCCGACCTTCGGCATCAAGGGCGGCGCAGCAGGCGGCGGCTACTCCCAGATCGTTCCCATGGAGAAGCTGAACCTGCACCTGACCGGCGACTTCCACGCCGTCACCGCAGCACACAACCTGCTTGCCGCCATGATCGACAACCACCTGCACCACGGCAACGAGCTGCGCATCGACCCGCGCGCAATCGAGTGGCGCCGCGTTATCGACATGAACGACCGCTCCCTGCGCAACATCGTCGTGGGCCTGGGCGAACGCATGGACGGCGTGGTCCGCGAGACCGGTTTCGACATCACCAGCGCCTCCGAAATCATGGTGATTCTCTCGCTGGCAACCTCCTTCAAGGACCTCCGCGAGCGCCTGGCAAAGATTGTGATCGGCCTGAACTACGACGGCGAGCCCGTCACCGCAGCCGACCTGAAGGCTGACGGCGCAATGTCCGTCATCCTGGCAGACGCAATCAACCCGAACCTGCTGCAGACCCTGGAGCACACCCCCGCACTGATTCACGCGGGCCCCTTCGGCAACATCGCAACCGGTAACTCCTCCGTGGTCGCCGACTACGTTGGTCTGGAGTACTCCGACTACGTGATTACCGAGGCTGGCTTCGGTGCCGATATGGGTGCGGAGCGTTTCTTCAACGTCAAGTGCCGCGTCTCCGGCCTGAAGCCGGACGCAGCAGTGCTCGTCGTAACCGTGCGCTCCCTGAAGTCCCACTCCGGCCTGTACAAGATCGTTCCGGGCAAGCCCCTGCCCGAAGGCATGCTGCAGGAAAGCCCCTCCGACGTGGAGAAGGGCGCAGAGAACCTGAAGAAGCACATCGAGATTGTGCGCAACTTCGGTGTTCAGCCGGTCGTGGCAATCAACGCCTTCCCGACCGACTTCGAGTCCGAGCACGAGACCATCCGCCGTATTGCTGAGGAAGCCGGTGCTCGCGTCGCTATCCACCGCGGTGTGGCTGAGGGCGGTAAGGGCACCACCGACCTGGCGGACGTGGTTGCTGAGGCATGTGACGACGTTTCGGATCTGAAGTACACCTACGATCTTGAGGACTCCATCGAGACCAAGATTGAGAAGGTTGCGACCAAGGTCTACGGCGCGGACGGCATTTCGATTGCTCCCGCTGCCGCTAAGCAGCTGAAGCGTTTCGCTGAGCTGGGCTACTCGCACCTGCCCGTGGTTATCGCGAAGACCCACCTGTCCATCTCTTCGGATGCAACTCTGAAGGGCGCACCGACCGGCTGGACTCTGCCCGTGCGCGAGGTTCGCCTGGCTGCAGGTGCTGGCTACGTCTACGCTATCTGCGGCACCATGCGCACTATGCCGGGTCTGAGCAAGAGCCCCGCAGCTGAGCGCATCGGCTTCGACGAGAATGGCGTGATGATCGGCCTGTCCTAAGGCGGCTGTTCCAGCTGATTTATAGCTAGTGGAGGCGGCGCTCCTTCCCCACAGCGGGGGAGAGGCGCCGCCTTTGCTGTAGCCTGTGGCGCTTTTGTGGAGTGGCTCTGCCCCAGATATATGGAAGCATGAGGGGCGAATACGAGGTGCGCAACGCTTGAGGGCGGGGGAGCGGAGCTCTTGAAAATAGAGTGAAACTAGGTTGCAGCCAGGCTACAACCCGGGCTGAAACTAGGCTGCAACCAGGCATCAACCAGGGGGAGTGAAGGATCCTGAAACCCCTAGTGGAGGGGTCTTTCAACCTTTCATTGAGGCTTCTATAGCGCCTGTTTTGAGGGCGGAATTGGTACGTGCTGGTTAATAATTGGGCTCTATTTGTGCTTGAAGGTCAGGTTTTATTAAACAATCTGTAGAGGTTGATTTTTTAGTGACACACTGTCTTGCATTTTGTGAAAATACGGCATTGACTAGGTATTTTGCTTTTTGAAAGGGGTTTTAATGGGTGCACTCAGTGAACCTGAAAGTGGGGCTGATGTTATTGTTTTGTAATAAAACCTCTACTTTAGGGGGTACCTACAGGGGTAAAACAGACCAATTGATTTTGCCCTCGCGCGAATAATTGTGTAGATTTTGAACGGTGAGCAGTACATTTTTTCCCGCTTATGAAGTTGCAAGTACTTGAAGATACTTTCACCTTAACCCTCTACTTCCGCAGAATACCGGGCTAAAACTGGGTATTGAACCTTTGGGATTGCCGAGTGCGGAGCTTAAGTTAAAGGTGCACCGAAGTGCCAAAAGAGGGAAATTCTAAAATTATTTTGGGTGAAATAAGTCACGCTAAAACTCGAAAAAAATGAAATTGGTACGTATGGATACCCTAAAAAACACCTGTTTTTATTACAGAATGATTACAATGAGGTGCGGGTCACTAAATCCGGCTCTCCGTACCAAATTGGGTGGTAAAACAGCCCCCAAAAAGTTCGCTACTATTGAGTCATCAAGTAATCGTGAGATTTCCAAAGTCCTCGGGTTGCTTGTGTTTGAGTGAGTGATAGATACCCCTGGGTGTCATGAGAAGCGACTGTGTATCGATGCGCAGTCGCTTCTCTGTTTAACTTTTGAATTTCGCTGTTTGAATTTCACTGAACCCTCAGCCGGGCGGGATCCAGCCGAAACCTAATCCGCGCTGAACCCAATCCGTACCGAGCGTGCTCCAGAATCTGTTCCCTGTGCATCCTATACATACAACCCGCACATGCACCCGTACATGTATCCCGCGCGTTCAACGCCGAATGCGCTGATAGGGGAGCGAACCGCATAGGCGCATGCTGTGCGGTCACAACCCCTACACTGGAACTATGACTACTTACCCCGAACCCACCCTCATCTTCGAGAACCCCGAACTGACCGTCCGTGCGTTCAGCGTCTCCGAGATGGACAACAGCGTCTACCTCATCACCATGCGCGCCACCGGCGAGCAGGTGCTCATCGACCCTGCAGACGACGCAGAAGAACTCTACGCTTTCACTCTCGACGCGCTCCTGAATGACTGCCCGCAGCTTGAACTGGCAGACGGCGAAGAACGCCGCGTGCGCGTCATGGAGAAGGAAGAGGACTTCAACTCCATCAGGCCCCGCGCAATCGGTCTGACCGGCATCCTGGTCACCCACGGCCACTGGGACCACATCCGCGCTATTAAGGAGCTCGACCACCTCACCGGTGCCGTGACCTCCGCGGGTGCAGCTGACGCTGCTGAGATTAAGGAACTGGAAGACTACACCGTCGAAGAAGAACTGACCGGCGGCGAAAGCTTCGACTTCTACCTCTCCGACACCGTCATCCGCGCCCTGCACGTGCCCGGCCACACCCCCGGATCCATCGTCTACACCCTCGAAGCCACCTGGGAAGACGGTACCCCCGCAACCCTGCTGTTCACCGGCGACACTCTCTTCCCCGGCGGCGTGGGTAAGACCGACTCCCCGCAGCAGTTCGGTGAGCTCTTCTCCAACGTGCTCGAAAAGCTCTTCGGCGGCTTCGAAGATGACGCCATCGTGCTACCCGGCCACGGCCGCTCCACCACCCTTGGCGACGAGCGCCCCCACCTGGAAGAGTGGGGAACCCGCGGCTGGTAGGCCGCACTTGATGAATTGCGCCTCCTAGTCCACCTCATATAAGTACTGCACCCTCATGCCTTCACCCGCCGCATAATCCCGCTGGTGAAAGGCGTGAGGGTGTAGAATTTAAGTTCGAAGATAAGACGAAAGGATTTTCGATGACACCCCGCCCGGCACACGGTAGCACCGCACTCAAAGCGAACGATCTGACCAGCATCCGGGTTCAGGGTGCCCGCGAAAACAACCTCAAGAACGTAGACCTCACCATTCCGCGTGATGCGATGGTCGTCTTCACCGGCCTCTCCGGCTCCGGTAAGTCCTCCCTCGCCTTCGACACCATCTTTGCGGAAGGTCAGCGCCGCTACGTCGAGTCGCTGTCCTCCTACGCGCGTATGTTCCTCGGACAGGTCGACAAGCCCGACGTAGACTTCATCGAGGGCCTCTCCCCGGCGGTGTCTATCGACCAGAAGTCCACCTCCAAGAACCCGCGCTCAACCGTCGGTACCATCACCGAAATCTACGACTACATGCGTCTGCTCTGGGCGCGCATCGGCCACCCGCACTGCCCCGAATGCGGCGAAGAAATCACCCAGCAGACCCCGCAGCAGATTGTGGATATTCTGCAGGAGTACCCCGAACGCACCCGCCTGCAGATCCTCGCACCCGTCGTCAGCGCACATAAGGGCGAGTTCGTAGACCTCTTCAAGGATCTGCTCACCCAGGGGTACTCGCGTGCCCGTGTGGACGGCGAAACCGTGCAGCTCTCCGACCCGCCCAAGCTCGCCAAGCAGTACAAGCACACCATCGAGGTGGTCGTCGACCGCATCGTCATTAAGGACGGTATCCATCAGCGCCTGACCGATTCCATCGAAACCGCGCTCAAGCTCGCCGACGGCCGCGTGCTCATCGACTTCGTGGACCGCGAGCAGGACGACCCCGAACGCACCCGCTCCTTCAGTGAAAACCTCGCCTGCCCCAATAATCACCCGCTGCAGATTGACACCATCGAGCCGCGCGCCTTCTCCTTCAACTCGCCGTTCGGCGCATGTAGCGCCTGCGACGGCATCGGCTCTCGCCTGGAAGTAGACACCGAACTGCTCGTACCCAATCCCGACCTGACCCTCGGCGAGGGCGCTATCGCTCCCTGGTCGCAGGGCAAAGCAACCACCGAATACTGGCTACGCCTGCTCGCAGGCCTGGGGGAGGAGCTCGGCTTCGACCTGAACACCCCCTTCAAGGACCTGCCCGCCAAGACCCGCGCCGCCATCCTGGACGGCAAGGACTACAAGGTTGAGGTGTCCTACCGCAACCGATTCGGCCGCGAACGCCGCTACACCTCCGGATTCGAAGGCGTGAAGGCGTACATCAAGCGCAAGCACGAAGAAACCGAATCGGACTTCGCCCGCGACCGCTACGAACAGTACATGCGCCAGGTTGCCTGCCCCTCCTGCGGTGGCGCGCGCCTGAACCCGACCATCCTCGGTGTGAAGGTCGGCGGCCAGTCCATCGCAGACATTACCGACCTGTCCCTGGCTGACGCGCTCGCCTTCGTGCGTAGCCTGCAGCTCAGCGCCCGCGAAGCCAAGATTGGCGAGCAGGTCCTCAAAGAAATTGACGCGCGCCTGCAGTTCCTGCTGGACGTGGGCCTGGACTACCTGACCCTCTCACGCTCCGCCGGTACGCTCTCCGGCGGTGAGGCGCAGCGCATCCGCCTCGCAACCCAGATCGGTTCGGGTCTGGTCGGCGTGCTCTACGTGCTCGACGAGCCCTCCATCGGCCTGCACCAGCGCGATAACCGCCGCCTCATTGAAACCCTGACCAAGCTGCGCGACATGGGCAACACGCTTATCGTGGTTGAGCACGACGAAGACACCATGCGCGAGGCCGACTGGATTGTGGATGTAGGACCCGGCGCCGGCGAGCACGGCGGCGAAATCGTGCACTCCGGCAGCTTTGAGGAGCTGCTGAAGAATACCAAGTCCATTACCGGCGACTACATGGCTGGCCGCCGTAGCATTGAGGTGCCCGCATCCCGCCGCTCCGTGGACAAGGAACGCGAGCTGACCGTGCGCGGCGCCCGCGAAAACAACCTCAAGAACGTGACCGTATCCTTCCCGCTGGGCGTATTCACCGCGGTGACCGGCGTGTCTGGATCGGGTAAATCCACCCTCGTCAACGACATTCTGTACACCTCCCTGGCGAACAAGCTCAACGGCGCCAAACAGGTACCCGGCCGCCACAAGAGCATCGACGGCCTGGAACACCTGGACAAGGTCATTCACGTGGACCAGTCGCCCATCGGACGCACCCCGCGCTCGAACCCCGCCACCTACACCGGCGTGTTCGACCACATCCGCAAGCTGTTCGCAGAGACCAGCGAAGCGAAAATGCGCGGCTACACCCCGGGTCGATTCTCCTTCAACGTCAAGGGCGGCCGCTGCGAGGACTGCTCCGGTGACGGCACCCTGAAGATTGAAATGAACTTCCTGCCGGACGTGTACGTGCCCTGCGAAACCTGCCACGGCAAGCGCTACAACCGCGAAACCCTCGAAGTGCACTACAAGGGCAAGACCATTGCCGACGTACTCGAAATGCCTGTGGAAGAAGCCGCAGAGTTCTTCGCCGCGTTCACCCCGATTGCGCGCCACCTGAACACCCTCGTGGACGTGGGCCTGGGCTACATTCGCCTGGGCCAGCCCGCAACCACCCTCTCCGGCGGTGAAGCGCAGCGCGTGAAGCTCGCAACCGAACTGCAGAAGCGCTCCAACGGCCGCTCCATCTACGTGCTGGACGAGCCGACCACCGGCCTGCACTTTGAAGACATCCGCAAGCTGCTCGCCGTGCTGCAATCGCTGGTCGACAAGGGCAATAGCGTCATCACTATTGAACATAACCTGGACGTGGTCAAGTGCGCCGACTGGATCATCGACATGGGCCCCGAAGGCGGTAGCGGCGGCGGCACCGTGATTGCTGAAGGAACCCCGGAACAGGTGGCTCAGGTGAAGGGCTCGCACACCGGCGCGTTCCTTGCCGAGATCCTGAACTAGTCAAAAATTTGCCCTAGAGGAAACCTACGTGACTGATACTCAAGGAACTGAACCCACGCGGGGAGCCGAGCGCTCTCCGGGTGCAGCGGGCTTTGGAGCACGCCGTGGCGCTATGAACCGTGGCGCTGTGACCACCGCGGACCGTGCGCGGCACATCCTGCACACCCAGCTGGAGGCGGACTTCTGCCAGGCACCCGGCTCGATTAGCCGCGCCCTCGAAGAGCTACGCGACTACCCGGACGCCGAGAGCCTGCCGCTACTCGCCACCGTGCAGCCTCCCTCCGAGAAGATGGGTGCCGCACGCCGCCGCAACGACGACATCTGGGAGTTGCGCGTCGCCAACTACGCGAGCGTCGGCATTCTCTGCGCCAAGCATCCGCGCGTGCTGGACAAGGCCATCGACTACATGCTCGGTGACCAGTCGAACTGGCTGGGCGATTACGCGCAGCTGCGCCAGCTCAACGAACTGCTCACCCCCTACACCCAGCAGGTCAGCGGCACGAGCATCTACTACACGCCCGGCCGCGCCCTGCTGAACTCGGTCGTACCCGAGGGCGTGCAGGCGCAGGAGGTCAAGTGCGCCGTGCCCGGTGTGGGTATGATGCGCCGCGTTGACCCCGCCGAGCTGAAGGCTGCGCTGCTCGCCGAAATCACGGGCGAGCGCACCATCTGCAGGGAGGCGAACGCTTCCGCGGGTGCCCTTGAGGTCGACCCAGAGGACACCGAGGCGCGCGTAACCCGCCTGCGCGTGGAGCTGCTGGACGCTGAACAGTTTGAGCGTTTCCGCGGGGACAAACGCTACTCGAACGCGCTGGGCTTTAGCGAACGCCGCCCGGATGTGCTGGTGCTCGCCGCATACCCGGTGGATGAGAACGCATCTAAGGCACCTGATGCACCCGCGGCGGGGGAGAGCCCCGCGCTCGCAGACCCTATCGCTATGGTTGGCCTGAGTGACGATTCACCGATTATGCGTCAGATCGGCATTGATGTGCTGCCCGCCTGGCGTGGCGCAGGTATCGCCAGCGTGCTGGTGCGTGATGCGGCACGCCTGGCCCTGGCGGAAGGGTACCTGCCGTTCTACGGTACGAGCCCGTCGCACATGCTGTCGCAGAGGGTTGCGATGAATGCCGGGTTGGTGCCGACCTGGTGGGAGTACGTATCCACCAGCCTGAACGACCTACCCATGGACTAGAGCCGTCTGCGCTAGGCATAACAGGCACTAGACAAACAGCATATGCGCGAAAGCCCCCGAGATTCAGAGTCTCGGGGGCTTTCTGTTACTGAGTTTCGCGTGTTAGCCGCGCGGGGTTCAGTGTCTAGAGTCGCCGCATAAGGAACAACTTCTAGAGCCTCAGCTTCTAAAGCTCCGCGCCGTTGCTGGTAATTACCTCGCGGTACCAGTGGAAGGACTTCTTGCGGTAGCGTGCCAGGGTGCCGGTGCCGTCGTCGTTGCGGTCCACGTAGATGAATCCGTAGCGCTTGGACATCTGCGCGGTGGAGGCGCTAATCATGTCGATGCAACCCCAGGTGGTGTAGCCGAGCACGTTCACGCCGTCCTCAATCGCCTCGCGCACGGCCTGTAGGTGCTGGCGCAGGTAGTCGATGCGGTAGTCATCCTCCACGGTGAGCTCGCCGTTCACCTCGACCAGTTCGTCGCGGGCGCCCAGGCCGTTCTCCACGATGAATAGCGGCTTCTGCCAGCGGTCCCAATACTGGTTGAGGACCACGCGCAGACCGGTCGGGTCGATCTGCCAGCCCCATTCACTGGCAGGTAGGGTCGGGTTCACCACGCCACCGAGGATGTTGCCTTCGCCGCGCTCGCCTCGTGCCGGGTCGCCGGTCGCGCAGGTGGACATGTAGTAGCTGAACGACACGAAATCCACGGTGTTCTTCAGGTCCTCGCGGTCCTGCTCGGTGATATTCAGCTCCACGCCCTTCTCACGCAGGGCACGCAGGAAGTAGCCGGGGTATGCGCCGCGCACGTGCACGTCACCGAACGCGAAGTTCGCCTGCTCCGTCTGCATGGCGGCGAGTACGTCGGCGGGGTCGGGGGTGAGCGGGTAGGTGGGCATGGCAAGAATCATGCAACCGACCTGGGCACCGGGCGCCAGTTCGCGTGCCGCAGCGGTGGCGCGCGCGGAGGCGACCAGTTCGTGGTGCATCGCCTGGTACAGGTCGGCGTCGCTGAGCTGATCCGCCGGGGTGTTAATACCGCCGGACATGAACGGCAGGTGCAGCATCGAGTTGATTTCGTTGAAGGTCAGCCAGTACTTCACACGCTTGCCGTAGCGGGCGAACACGGTGCGGGCGTAGCGTTCGTAGAAGCCGATGAGTTCGCGGCTGGTCCAGCCGTTGTACTGCTCCACCAGGTGCAGCGGGGTTTCGTAGTGGCTGAGGGTGATGAGCGGCTCCATGCCGTGCTTTTCAAGCTCGTCGAGCACGCGGTCGTAGAAGGCGAGGCCCGCCTCGTTCGGGGTTTCTTCGTCGCCCCGGGGGAAGATACGCGACCAGGCGATGGAGAAGCGGAAAACCTTGAAACCCATCTCCGCGAGCAGGGCGATGTCTTCACGGTAGCGGTGGTAGAAGTCGATGCCCTCCAGCTTGAGGTTGTCCTCGGTGGGTTCGGCGGTGCGCGGATGCAGGCCGCCGGCGGGCAGCACATCCTGCAGGCTGGGGCCCTTGCCGTCTTCGTTCCAGGCGCCCTCGAACTGGTTGGCGGCGGTGGCGCCTCCGAAGAGGAAGCCGGCGGGGAACGCGCCGAGCGGCTGCGGCTCGGTCAGTGCCGGGTTGGAGTTGGGCAGAGGGGCGGGTTGGGCGGTGATGTGCTGGTCCTGATGCACGGCATCCTCCAAGGTGTTTTGGGGTTTTCTTCTACCCTAGCGGAGGGGGTGGGGGATTACTAGGTTTTAGCTACCCGGGTGGGCGTTTTCGCATTGTGGGGAGACGTAGGAGCTGTGGCGGGCGTAACCGTAAAATAGGAACGTGCAGATTATTCGAGAGACCGGTCCCGAATCCGGCGATATCCTCATTCACCACGACCAGACGGTGCAGATGCTCCGCGAGGTGGCAAGCGGGCAGCGTGAAGCCACCTTGCGCATGTATCAGCCAAACCCGACGGTCGCGTTCGGCCGCCGTGACGAACTGAACCCCGGCTTCGCGGAAGCCGCCGCGGCGTGCGCCGAGCACGGCTTTGAGGTGCTGGTGCGCAAGGTCGGCGGGCACGCCGCCGCCTACCATCAGGGGTGCCTGGTCGTGGACCATTTTCAGCCCGCCTCCGATGCCCGCAGCGGCAACACCCTACGCTACGAACTGTTCGGTTCCATGTACGCGCAGGCGCTCCGCGAGGTCGGCGTGGATGCGCGCATGGGCGAGATTCCGGGGGAGTACTGCCCCGGCGAGTATTCGGTGCACGCGCAGCTTCCCGCCTCCGCAGGTGGTGGCCGCATTAAACTGGTCGGCACTGCCCAGCGTGTGGTGACTGGCGGCTGGTGGTTCAGCACCGGCATCGTGGTCTCTGACTCTGCACCCCTGCGGGTGGTCACCGCGGATGTGTACCGTGCCCTCGGCATGGAGCTGGACCCCGCCACGGTCGGCGCGGCGCAGGACGCAAACCCTGCCCTGCTCATGGAAGACCTGGAAGACGCCATCGTTGAGGTGTACGCCCAAAACGGCTTTCACTAGGTTGTTTTATTTCTGACTTTTATCCGTAACTTATTCGAGATATCCCCACCTGAAGCGAAGGAGCATCCATGCGTTGGGCACAAATTAAAGACTCGAAGGGCAGCCGCGCGGTCTGCTTCTTCGAAGAGACCGTGTACGAGCTTCCGGCGAAGCTCAGCCCGCTACTGAATTTCTACAGCCGGTTCCGGCTGAACTTTGGCGACCCGAAGAACGCCGTGGCGATCCTGAAGGAGAACGGCGCGACCGTCATGGGTCACGGCGAGGAGCTGTGGAACTCCCTACCCTTTATTCGCCCGCTGGATAAGCCCGGCAAGATTGTGTGCGCCGGCCTGAACTACCGCGACCACGCCGCGGAAATGAACCTTGAGGTGCCCGAGCATCCGGCGCTGTTCGCGAAGTTCCCGAACGCGCTGATTGGCCCCGGCGAGCAGATCCGCATGCCCGCCGCCGACGGCACCGGCAGCACGAAAATCGACTGGGAGGTTGAGCTGTGCCTGGTCGTGGGCGCTCGCCTGCGTAATGCCACGGAGGAGCAGGCACTTGAGGCTCTGATGGGGTACACGGTCATGAATGATGTGTCGGTGCGCGACTGGCAGGGTCGTTCCTCGGAGTGGTTCCAGGGTAAGAACTGGGATGCGATGACTCCGTTTGGTCCGGTGATTGTGAGCCCCGATGAGGTTGACCCGGTTGCCGGCCTGGAGCTGGTCTGTGAGGTGGATGGTGTGGTGCGTCAGCGCGGCACGACGGCGGATATGGTGTTCACTCCGGCGCAGCTGCTGTCCTATATTTCGCGGTTTATGACCCTGGAGCCGGGTGACCTGGTGGCGACGGGTACCCCGGCTGGGGTTGGCTTGTCGCTGCATCCGCGTCAGTGGTTGAAGCCGGGGCAGACGGTGCGCACCCGCATTGAGGGCATTGGTGAGCTGGTGAATGTCTGCTCGGAGGCGGGCGCCCTGTAGCTATCCGGTAGCTCTGTGAGTAATCGCTATTGAACCCACCTGAACCCACGGAGGCGGGTGCGGCACCTGCTATTGGGTGCACCGCAAGGCACCCACAAGTGAATATCTATGCACCCCGCATGTGTTTTTGAGGCGCATGCGGGGTGTTTCTATGCTTTCTAAAGCTCCCGGTGGGCGGCTTGGAATTCTTGGAATGTACAGTGAAGGGTGTCCTGCGCGGGGGAGTGTGGTGCATGCATGGTTACACACTGTTAAACACACGCAAACTTTAAACTTTGACCTAAATTTTAGGGTTTTGGGTGGGTTTTGTGGGTCTGTAGGGGGAAACAAGGGGTGCTCCCCGGTGGTGATTGCGACTCGAAAATGGTTGATGGGGCTCACAAAAGCCCTGTTTCAGTGACTGAGACCATACCTACCCTCGGTACGGAATCCCAAATTGTGGTCACGTGTGAGAAATTCAACAGACCGTTTTGGCGCGTCATTCCGGGAACTTTGAGGTTGAGGGTTTAGTTTCCCGTGCGCATTTTTCGTTTTTCTGAAGCTAAACTCGCTTGACTAGGAGTAACGCTAAAACACTGCGGTGCAAATTCCGAAAACCTGAACATCTATCAATGCACGCAGGTGTAAAGAAATATGAGTCTAAGCTTGAACCTTTAGCAAAAAATCAGTGCCCTGAATCACAAACTCGTTTTGCGTTCACCCAAAAGACTATGTAGGGTATGGGGATTATCTGAGAGTTCCCTGAGAATTCCTGCCAGAAGATCAGAACCCGCCCGGGTACACCCTCGGATGCATATTTCACTCACGTCCGTGTTTGTTCATACAAACGCACTCACTCAAACAAGCCGACACGAACGGAAGAAAAACATGACCACAACTGCAACCAAAAACCCGGCACAGCGCCCGACAAACCGCCGCCGTGCCACCATCGCTGCCTCCGCAGCACTGGCAACCGTCATCACCGGCGCGAACCTCCCCGCGACCTTCGGTGCGACCGCTTCCACCCGTAACGTATCCGGTACCACCTGCGTCGACGCAGGCTACCGCACCGTGCCGACCCTCGCTAACATCACCAACGTCGCGCCCGGTCCGACCTGCTACTGGAACCCCGACCAGCAGGCACAGACCATCGACACTCTCGCACCCGTCAACTCCTCCCTCACCAAGGAGCAGCTGACCACCACCGAGAACACCTCGCCGCTGAGCGGCAAGCTCGCCAGCGACTCCTTCGCAGCCCAGAAGCTCACCGGCACCGAAGCCGTCGCGCCCAACAGCAGCGAAATTAGCCGCACCTTCCTCGAATACAGCGGCGATGCGGGCAACCACCCCGTCACCACCGCCATCAACGGCGGTACCCTCAAGAAGATTCGCACCCAGACCGTCGGCGGCCACGAGAATATCCCGACCCTCGCCGTGAACTCCGCGAACCCCCACCAGGAGTACGTCGAGGTCGTCTCCCGCGACCAGCGCGTCAACGCTAACGCGGAGAACAAGCGCATTCTCACCGGCGGCATCCCGATCCCGAACTGGCTCGCTGAGGACCACGGCCTCTCCGGCGACCAGTCCGTCGCCCTGTACGATGAGGCGACCGGCATCTGGCGCTCCTACTTCAAGTTCGTCAAGGATGCAGACGCACAGACCTACACCAGCACCGCCCGCGTGCAGGTTGGCGGCGGCAACGCCTCCACCCCCAAGAGCGCCAAGATTCAGTACGACAACGTTGGCCGCGGCAACGCAGGCCAGACCGTCACCATCAAGGCGCCCGTCAGCATCGATGCGAAGTCCGGCAACGCCCGCACCTCCTACCCGATTGCTCGCGGCGCGAAGTTCCGCCTGGCAAAGAACGTGCCCGGCGCGTCCATCAACGAGACCACCGGCGAGATTACCTACAAGATTCCCGCAGGCACCCGCGGCACCGTGGACATCCCCGTTGCGGTTGACTACCCGGCGACCTACCACGTGTCCTCCGGCGGTTACATGCTCGCTAAGCCGAACTTCGGCGGCGTGGGCGAAGACAACTACTGGCTGACCCTCAAGAACGGCACCTCCTCCGTGGTGGGCCTGGCAAATGAGCTCACCCAGATTGGTGTGGACGAGCTCAAGGCCGGCAAGATCAACCACATGGTGTCCATCACCGCGGCTGACTACGCTGCACTGGTCTCCTCCTTCCCCGCGAAGGGTACCGACGGCAAGATTGACGCGAGCAAGTACCCGAACGCACCCCGCGCAGGTCAGCGTGGCTTCCTGCCCGCAAGCTTTGATGTGGAAGAGCACCTGGCAAACACCGGCCACGCTGACGACCAGCTCACCCGCATGATCCTGACCGCAATGAAGGAATACGGCTTCATCCTCACGGACCACAACCTCTTCACCAACGCATTCAACCTGGAGGCGGCAAGCTCCTACGCGCCCTACGCCCGCCAGGGTAAGAACGTGTATAAGGAAGACCCGCAGCTGGCGGCAATGTTCGCGAACTTCGTGCCCAGCGGCTTCACCGGCAACCAGTTCCCCTGGCAGCAGGTGCAGTGGATGCCCGTGAACTACACCGAGTCCGCTGAGAACACTGCACGCCGCGAGGGCACCCAGGTTCTGCCGCAGAGCAACAACCAGGCTGCCGACTCGAACGCTGACGCGCACAAGATTGCACGCCCCGTGACCGTGCGCCGCTCCGCCGTGCGCACCCCCAAGGCCGTGCGCATCAGCGACGCCGAGACTCAGAACGCGGCAGTGAACCAGGCTTCGGACGCCGTGAAGTTCAAGTACCCCTCGGATTCCTACGGTAAGACCGGCACCGGCTCCGGCGTGTTCTACCAGCCCGCCGAGCACCACGCCACCGTCTACTCCGGCGAGACCGCAGTCGCGCAGAGTGTTCACCAGTCGCACAAGGTTTCCCCGAACTACCGTTACGCGCGCGACTACAACTTCCAGGAAATCCAGCAGACCCCGAACTTCCGCCCCAGCCGCTGGGTCAACAAGGAGAAGGTCAACACTGCTGGCGGCCAGTTCTCCAGCGCGGAGACCGGCATCCGCTTTGCCTCCAACGGCAAGACCGGCACCTACTCGATCGATTTGAACACTCACGAAGTCACCGGCACCACCTGGGATCTGCGCCGCGACAACGGTACGAACATCACCGTGAACCGCACCGGCAAGGCACCCGCACGCATGTCTGATGTGAAGGCGAAGAGGGGCTCCGCCGCGCAGCTGTACTCGATCCCGCTGAAGGTTCACGTGGTCGATAAGAACAGCCCCATCGCGCGTGAGGACTCCGTCTCCCTGTACTCGGGCACCACCCAGAACGTGGCAGTCCTGAACAACGACGAAGCATCCTTCGGCGCATACAGCCGCGGCGAAACCGTGAAGAAGCTCGAGCTGCTCAACCAGCGCGGCCAGGCCGTCAGCGCATACAGCGACGAATACGGCACCTACCGTGTGGTGACCCTGCCCGACGGCACCCAGGGCATCGCGGTATCCGCTAAGAATAAGCAGGGCTTCGCGCCGCTGGTCCGCTACCGCGCAGTGACCGACAAGGGCGTAAAGTCCGCTGAAGGTTACCTGCAGGTGGCAGTCGCTAACCGCTAAGGGCCCGCTAGGGTTGCAAGCCCGCGAGCTGATGCGCAGTTAGGGGAGAGGGGCACGTCAAGAAAGCACGCCGCGCAGGCGTAACTTCCTTGACGTGCCCCCTTTCCTGTACATAAGGTGAAAATACTATGACTCAGAGCCAGCACACAGACCAGACCGAAACTAACACCACCCACACTGACCATGCCCACGAGCATGCATCGGATCATACCCACGAGGTGCCCACCAACGCGCCCCTCCTCGAAGGCAGCGGCCCCAAAGACTGGGAGGAACAGTTTGGCCCGTCCGTGGCGATTTTCTCTGCGCTAGCGAACCCGCTACGCCTGGCGATTGCGCACCACCTGATGCACCGCCCGCACAGCGTGAGCGAACTGCACACCTGCCTGGGCATTTCGCAGCCGCTCGCTTCGCACCACCTGCGCATCCTGCGTGAGGCGCACGTGATTGACCGTGAGCAGCAGGGCCGCACCACCATTTACCGTCTGAAGGACGACCATATTAGCCACATTGTGGTTGACGTGTATGAGCATACGCGTGAGCATCATGCGGACTAGTTTGCCCTCAAGCTGAGCGTTGGCTGGGAGCCGTTGTAAGATGGTGTGTGTCCGTGCACCAGTACAGTGCGGAATAGTATGCGCACCGGCGGCGCCCCGAGTGGCACGCTTGCGCCTGAGTTAAGGAGACTTATGTCTGCCGCTGATTCTTCAGCAATTGTTATTAGCGTTTCTGGTGAGGAGCGCGAGGTCACCGCGAAGACTGCCGCTGAGCTGTTCGCTGACGACCCGAAGATCGTTGTGGCACGCGTGAACGGCGTGCTTGTTGATCTCTCCCACGAGCTGTCTGCTGGCGACTCCGTTGAGCCGGTTTTCATTCACGAACCGGACGGCCTGAACGTTCTGCGCCACTCCGCTGCGCACGTGATGGCGCAGGCGGTGCAGGAGTACCGCAAGGACGCCAAGCTGGGCATTGGCCCGTACATTACTGACGGCTTCTACTTTGACTTTGATGTGGCTGAGCCGTTCACCCCGGAAGATCTGAAGAAGATCGAAAAGTCGATGATTAAGATCATCAAGTCCGGCCAGCTGTTCCGCCGCCGTGTGGTCACCCACGACGAGGCTGTCGCCGAGATGGCGAACGAGCCGTACAAGCTGGAGCTGCTCTCCCTGACCCAGGGCCCCGGTTCTGGTGCGGATGCTGCCGAGGGCGCATCCGTGGAGGTCGGCGAGGGTGAAATCACCATTTACGACAACGTGCACCCGAAGACCGGCGAGACCGTCTGGAAGGACCTCTGCCGCGGCCCGCACCTGCCGAACACCAAGCTGATTGCTAACGGTTACGCCCTGATGCGTGCCGGTGGCGCGTACTGGCGCGGTTCTGAGAAGAACCCCATGCTGCAGCGTATTTACGGTACCGCATGGCCGAGCAAGGACGAGCTGGTCGCCTACAAGGAGCGCATCGCTGAGGCGGAGCGCCGTGACCACCGCCGTCTGGGCCGTGAGCTGGACCTGTTCTCTTTCCCGAAGAACATTGGCCCCGGCCTGCCGGTGATTCACCCTAAGGGTGGCGTGATTAAGCGCGAGATGGAAGACTACGTGCGTACCCGCCACATTCAGGAGGGTTTCCAGTACGTCAGCACCCCGCACATTTCGAAGGAAGACCTGTTCTACACTTCTGGTCACCTTCCGTACTACGCGGACGGCATGTTCCCGCCCATGGAGCTGGATAACGGTCATTACCGTCTGAAGGCTATGAACTGCCCGATGCACAACGAGATTTACCGTTCTCGTGGCCGTTCGTACCGTGAGCTGCCGCTGCGTTTCTTCGAGTTCGGCACCGTGTACCGTGACGAGAAGTCCGGCGTGCTGCAGGGCCTGACCCGCGTGCGCATGATCACCCAGGACGACTCGCACTCGTATGTGACGAAGGAGCAGGCACCGGACGAGGTGCGTCACCTGCTGAAGTTCATGCTGAGCCTGCTTGAGGACTTCGGCATGACTGACTTCTACCTTGAGCTGTCCACCCGCGACACTGAGGGTGATAAGAAGGATAAGTTCATCGGTACTGATGAGCAGTGGGAGGCGGCTACCGCGGTTCTGGAGCAGGTTGCGAAGGAGACCGGCCTGGAGCTCGTCCCGGATCCGGGTGGTGCTGCGTTCTACGGCCCGAAGATTTCGGTTCAGGCGAAGGACGCGATTGGCCGTACCTGGCAGATGTCGACCGTGCAGTACGACTTCAACCAGCCGAGCCGTTTCGGTCTGGAGTACCAGGCTGCTGACGGTACCGTGCAGGAACCGGTCATGATTCACTCGGCGAAGTTCGGCTCGATTGAGCGCTTCCTGGGTGTGCTGACTGAGCACTATGCGGGTGCGTTCCCGGCATGGCTGTCGCCGGTCCAGGTGATTGGTGTGCCGGTGGCTGAGGCGTTCAACGACTACATGACTGAGATCGCGGACAAGCTGCGTGCGCACGGCGTGCGTGTTGAGGTGGATTACGGTTCGGATCGCTTCACGAAGAAGATCCGTACTGCGTCTACTGAGAAGGTTCCGTTCATTCTGATTGCTGGCGGTGAGGATGCGGAGCACGGCGCTGTTTCGTTCCGTTTCCGCGGTAACAAGCAGGAGAACGGCGTGCCCGTGGACGAGGCTGTGGCACGTATTGTGGAGCATATCCGCAACCGCGTGAACGAAGACCCCAAGCCCAGCACGGAGGCTGCTGAGTAGTACTAGGCTTTCTGGTCTAACTCATATATAGAAACCACCCCCTTTGCGGCGACAAGCTGCGGAGGGGGTGGTTTCTTTGTGTGCTTTGGGGAGGCGCGGGTGGGGGAGGGATGGTTGGGTGGGGAAAGTTGTGTCGCGGGCTAGTTTTTAGCTCCAGAGTGCTAGCGTGGTAGTAAGGCGAACTTCCACAGCCATTCAGAAAATGGGTAGCTGGATGGTCCTGAAAATGATGTCCCAATGTTGATTATTGAGGGAGCACGAGCGTATGAAGTCGAATAAGTATATTCCTGTTGGGATGCTGTTCTTGATCCTGGCAATTATCTTGAACGTAGTGTCAAATGTCAGCGACCTAGTGATTGGAATTCTCTACGGCATCTCAATAGCGGTATTGATTATTGGACTATTTAATAATCGAAAATAAGTGCTGCAACTGACAAAAGGACCTGGCGGGCTATCCATCAGATAGCCCGCCGGGTCCCTCTTTATAGCATTGCTATGCCCTCAGCCCTTAGCGGGTGGTGCGCTCCAGCAGCTGCAGCACGTTCTGGTAGCTGTGGCCGGTGCGGGCTGACTGCAGTTGACCGTGGCCAGCTAAGCTAGCGAACTGGCACCGAGCCTATATATAGAAACCACCCCCTTTGCGGCGGAAGCTGCGGAGGGGGTGGTTTCTATGTGCTTTGAGGAGGTGCGGGTGGGGGAGTGTGGTTGGGTGCAGAAAGTTGTGTTGTGGGGAGTTTTTCCTAGTCCGGGCGGGTGTCTTCGTGCTAATGTGAATGATGGTACTTACGTTCGTTGCCGTTCGGAGGTTCCGGTAATTGTACGATTCGGATAAGGATGTCAGTGCGGCAAATGAGCACCGAATGCGTGTTATCTCTGCGGAATATGCTGGTCTACGGTTTCTAATATGGAGGTGATAAACAAGCTTACATAAGATGTTTTGCGCATAAATAATTCTTATTTTTCGCATTTGACCAAGAAATTTACAACTTTGGAGGCTCTTATGAAAATATATATGAAATCAAAGAGAATGATTGAATTTGGAAGAATTGTCAAAAGAATTGAATCTTCTAATGATTCTAACATTGAGATATCTATATCAAAAGGAGTTCCTGTATTTCAGGACAGGGCAACATGGCTGGCTGCGATTTGTGAATACTATAAAAATGAAGGAGACCGGAATGTTGTGTTAAGTAATCCGCAGTCAATAAAGATGGGGTCCTCAATTAATAGCCCTGTAGTAGTTAATGACATATCTATAAAAATGCATAGTTCATTGTATACAGTATTTAAATATTCGGAGGAAAATATTAGCCTCATTGTTGATAAATATAAAAAGTGGATAATGTCCAATATTGTTCTGGAAGAGGGGTTGCTGCAGACATTTGCGTGGAGTCTGTATGAGGTAATGGACAACGTTTTCCAGCACAGTGGGGCGGACTATGGGTATGTTTCTATGCAGTATCATGTTAGTTCAAAGAGATTGAATATAGCGGTTACGGATATTGGAAAAGGAATTATTAGGAGTATGAGTGAGGGGGTTGGGGTAGCTGATTCCAAGGTTGATTCCGATATTTTTATGGATTACTTTAGCAATAGTAAGTATGGGGAAATCATTAAATATGCAGTGAATAAGGGTGTCACTTCTAAAGGTAACAGAAATAAAGGCATGGGTCTTTATGGTCTCACTGAATCTGTCATGCAAAATGGTGGTACGTTCATGATTGATTCCGGTAAAGGCGCCTATGAGTGTAATATGGCAAAAGATAATCCCATTGAGACTCGTAATTTTGGAAATTCACCGATTGAATTTAAGAATAAGGATAGCAGTGATGTTAAGTATTTAACATGTGTCAATTGGAGCCTGGATGTCTCTAATCCCGTGCATATGAGCAGCATTTTAAATGTTGACTATATCTCGGATGAGACAGATGAATATTATGATGAAGACCTTCAGGGGCATGTTATTCATATGCGTCAATATGCGGCTAATGTGGCAACCAGAAACGGTGGAATTAAAATATCTAATATTATTGGAAATTTAGTAAATGATGGTGCAGAATATATCGTTTTAGATTTTGAGTCAATTGATGTCATATCATCAAGTTTTGCTGACGAGATAATTAAAGCTGAAATATTGTATCATCGTAAAATATTTTTCATAAATCAAAATGATGATATTGATCTTGTGCTTAAGTATGCGCGTAATGACCGTAAGAAAATTTAGCTAGATATGTCTTGGCTATGAATTTTCTTTATGGATAAAACCGGAAAAGTATTATCCCCGTCCTTGATGATAAGCATGATAATTTATTAATTTATAGGAGGGGTCGGCATGCTATCCAACTGGATAGCATGCCGACCCCTCCTTTATGTATCTTGGGGAACAGGTTGGCCCCTGAGAGTCCCAAGGTTCTGTAAGAGCGCATCTGGTGAATAGCCTGACCAACAGTTGCAAGCTATGAACTTTATTGACATTAAGGCCGCTGACACTATTTTCCACAAGTCGTCTTTTTCTCGATTTCGGGGCTAGTTTTCCACAGATTGCCGAACGAACGCCCAAGCTCCTCAAAATCACGGTAGGGTTCATATACCCACGTGAAGGAGTGAAAACCATGGCAAAAAAGAAACGCCTCATATCCGGCGAGAAATTCTACTGTCGGTGCCCCAGCTGCAGCGAAACCTGGGATTACCCTCCCGTTATCTCATACCTCGACGATGAGAACACCCTCCGCATCACAGACCGCCACACAACCTGTACCGCTACCGACCCGGCTCGAGACATGGCGTACAACTTCAGCATTGCCCTATCTTGCCGCAACGAAGAGGCAAAGGAGCAGTACTGGCAGGTGATTCGTGGCTGTTCCTCCCACCGGAACTTCCACTACCACCGCTACAAATACCGCAGTGACCGCTCCGTAGTCGAAGAGAACCGACCCCTGAATAGTATTATGGAAAGCAACGCCGCTTACGAAGAAGCAACAGCCTTTATCGTAGAAGGCGCATTTGAAAGGATTGAAGAATGGCAAGCATTGAAGTGATGAAAGAACGAGCTCGCATCGCGGGACGCTTCAACCTGTCTGCCCGCCGCAATCCAGAACACCGCGCACTCGTAGCCCTAGCGGCTCAACGCGCCGGGGGAGAATGCCACGTCATCCCCGCAGCACCCGGCGAGAAAGTCGCTGACGTCTTCCGCCGCTCCCGTAACGTCGCTGGAGAATCAGCCGTCATCATCGTCACCGAAATCAACGGAACGCTCTACGCCCAAATCATCCAAGCCGAACGCGTCCGAAACCTTGGACAAGACTCACGAGGCGTAACAACCGTTGCCAGCGCATCCGGTGTCACTCAGCCGGAGACCGCACACGAAGACCTGACAATCGGCACCTTCTTGCAGTACGCACAGATGATCCCGAACGGCTCAGTTGTTCTAGAAGGCGACCTGAGCCCGGTGCAGGCAGTTGCACAGAACGCGCTAGGAACCCACCTGGTCACTGCCTAAAGAAAAGCCTAGAAGCACTGAAACAGATAGAAAGGACCCGGCGGACTATCACATCAGATAGCCCGCCGGGTCCCTTCTTTATGCCGCTATGTGCTCAGCCCGTTAGCGGGTGGTGCGTTCCAGCAGCTGCAGCACGTTCTGGTAGCTGTGGCCGGTCGCCTCCGTCATGCCCTGCTCACAGGTACGGTTAGCCGAAATGTATGCGGCAAACTGCTTCTGCTCGCTCAGCTCCGCAGCCTCCGCCTCCGTAGCGCTCGCAGTCAGCTCCGGGTGCAGCATACCGCGGTCACCCGCATAACCACAGCAACCCCAGTGCTTCGGCACGTACACGTCGTCACTCATCGCGTTCGCAATCTTCTCAAACGCAGGCTGAGTACCCAGGTGAGTCATGGAGCAGGTCGGGTGCAGAGCAATCGACGGCAGGGGAGCAGACACGCTCAGCTTATCCAGCATGTTGTCCGCGGCGAACTGAACCGCATCGTACATGCGCAGACGCGAGTAGTCCGGCTCACCCGGCTTCAGGCCGTTCACGATCTTGTGCTCAAGCGCCTTAATAACCTTCTCGCGCATCACCTCAAGGCCCTCAGTACAGGACGAAGCGTCACACACGACCGGCAGGCGGCCACCGTCAGTAGCCTCCCACAGGGACTTCAGCACACGGTCACTCATAATCGAGTAGCCGTCGGTGAAGCCCTTCGACTTCCACGGGGTGGAGCAGCACATCTCACCAATATTGTCGGGGATGCGGTACTTCACGCCCGCACGCTCGCACAGGCGGATGAACGCCTGGGTTGCGTTGACCGGGTCGTGCTTGCCGTCGCCATCCACACCGCCGAACATGGAGTTCACGCAGGCGGGGAAGAACACAATCTCAGCGGTTGCGTCCTTGTGCGGCTTACGTGCCGGGCCACCGACCGGCAGGTCCTTCTTGTAGGAAGGCACCATGTCATCACCCATGACCTTGCGGGCAATGTTGGTGGTGCCGTGAACCACGGGGAACGGCAGCTTCTTAGCCACAGTCAGGGCCTTACCTGCGACCTTGTCCATGATGCCCCACTGCTGCGCGGCAACCTTCCAGCCGGTAGCAGCCAGCTTGTCCTGGTTCTCGGAACGCAGGCGGCGAATCAGGTCACCAGTGTTAATGTTCACGGGGCAACGGGTCTGGCACATGCCGTCCACGGCGCAGGTGTCGATGCCGTTGTACTCGTACTCCTTGCGCAGACGCTCGGCGAGCTCGTGGTCGCCGTTCGCCTCAGCGGCAGCAATCTCACGGCGCATCACGATGCGCTGGCGCGGGGTCAGGGTCAGGTTGCGGGAGGGGCAGACCGGCTCGCAGTAGCCGCACTCCACGCAGCGGTCGACTTCTTCCTCAACGGTCTCAGCGACCTTCAGGTCGGTCACGTAGTCGGTGTCCGGCTCGGCAAGCAGAACGCCCGGGTTCATGAAGCCCTTCGGGTCAATGAGGCGCTTAATCTGGCGCATCACGTCGAAGAGTTCCTCACCGAACTGGCGGCTCACGAACGGCGCCATGATACGGCCGGTACCGTGCTCAGCCTTCAGCGAGCCGTCAGCGGAAAGGATCAGCTGAACCATTTCTTCGGTGAAGTCGCGGTAGCGGTCCAGCTGCTTCGGGTCGCGGAACTGCTCGTTCAGCATGAAGTGGATGTTACCGTCCTTCGCGTGACCGAAGATCACGGAGTCCTGGTAGCCGTGTGCGTCGAACAGCTTGGTCAGGTCGCTACAGGTGTTACCCAGAACCTCAACAGGAACAACCACGTCTTCAAGCAGTGCGTTGGTGCCGGAGCGGCGGTTACCCGCAACGGTGGTGTACAGGCCGCGGCGTGCCGCCCACAGTGCGTTACGCTCAGACAGCTTGCTGGTCATCGACACCGGCGAAGCCACCGGCAGGCTCTTAAACATGGGTGCCGCTGCGGCGGCAAGGTCGCTCAGCTCCTGCTCGGAGTTGCCCTGGAACTCAACCAGCAGGGCGGCGTGGTCCTTCACGTCGATGGCGGCGAGCGCCTCCGCAGCCTGGCCGGTACGCTGAGCCACACGAATACTGGTGGCGTCCATCAGCTCGACGGTTGCCAGCTTGTTAGCAACCAGTTCGGGCACGGAGCGTGCAGCATCAATCAGGTTGTCGAACACGAGCAGGCCGGTGGAAATGTTCTTCAGAATCGGCAGGGTGCGGTAGGTTGCCGAAGCAACAAAACCGAGGGTGCCTTCCGAACCAATCAGCAGGTGCTGCAGAATGTCCACGGGGGTTTCAAAGTCGACCAGGGAGTTCAGGCCGTAACCCATGGTGTTCTTCATGGAGTACTGCTGGCGGATCTTCGCCATGGATTCGGGGTTCTCGGTGACGCGCTTGCGCAGGCGCAGCAGGCCCTCGTGAAGTTCAGGTTCGAGGGAGCGCAGCTTCTGGTCAGCGTCCGGCTCAGCGGTGTCGATGATAGTGCCGCTGGGGAGCACGAACACCATGGAGTCGAGGGTGTTGTACGTGTTGTACTTGGTGCCCGACGACATACCGGAGGAGTTGTTCGCAACCACACCACCGATGGTGCATGCGGACCAGGATGCCGGGTCGGGGCCGAGCTTGTAGCCGTAGGGTGCCAGGTAGTTGTTGACCATCATGATGGTCGCGCCGGGCTGCACGCGCACCTTCTTGCCGTCTTCAAGGACCTCAATTTTCTTGAAGTGGCGGCGGGTGTCAATCATGAGGCCGTCGCCGCTGGACTGGCCGGAGAGGGAGGTGCCGCCGGAGCGGAAGGTCAGCGGCAGGCCGAGGTCGCCGGCTGCGCGGAAGATGTTGGCGACGTCTTCGGCGGAGTCGGGGCGGATCAGGCCGGCGGGCACGAGCAGGTAGTGGGATGCGTCGTGGGAGATTGCCAGGCGCTCGAGTTCGGAGACGCTGGATTCGACGGCTTCTGCGCGCGCATCGGAGAGTAGGCGCTTGAGGGTGTCCTCGTAGGGGGACTTGAGTGCTTCGGACGTGTTTGACACGACGGTGGTCATGATCTTGCTTCCTTACTGGTGACAGGTGTGTGAATGCTGTCCTTATTCCAGTATCTTCCTTTGAACGCCGTCTTTTCCGGTTAGCTATGGCTAAGCTTGGCGACTACTTGTCACCATAAAGGGGGTGGGATATACACCGTGCCGATGCGCGTTTTTGCCGCCTATTTGCTGGTTTTCCGGGGAAATACGCCCGGGCCTGCGGAGGCGCACCCACCACACGCTGAACGCCGCGGCTACTGTTAGGCGCAGCCGCCGAGGGTCGTAACATTCCAGCGGCTCACCAAAAAGGCGGCTAGCCCAAAAGAAAGTGTGGGGCAGAAAGCTACATGCTTTCCACCCCACGCTTGTGTAACGTTTAGGCTTCGTCGAAGAAGTCCTCATCAAGCTTCATGATGGTGTACGTACGTGCCACCTGTACACCAACACCGTACTTAATCATGAGGCGCGCCAGGTGCCCGCCATCAATAAGGACTAGGGAAACTCCGCTACCAAGATTCTCCGCATAGGTGCGTGCACCAGATGTAAAGGAACTCGACGTGATAAACACGCCCTGAGTCGCCTTGCCGTGCATCGCACCCACAAAGTTCTGAAGGTCGGGGCGACCCACCACATTGTCCTTGGCGTAACGCTTAGCCTGGACATAAATCTTCGAAAGACCCAAAGCGTCCTGGTCAATAATTCCGTCAACACCGCCGTCATTGGAAGCCGGAGTAACGGTGCCGCGTCCTGCCGGGCCGCCGTAGCCCATCGCCAACAGAACATCCACCACCAGATGCTCAAAAGCAGTCGGAGACATTGCGCGGACGCGTTCCAAAATATCGTGCGTCAGCGCGGACTCAATCTGAGTGATGCTTTCATCAATGAGTTCCTGCGGGGTGCTATCAGACACCTCAGAGGGTGCAGTCGTGACGGCAACAGTCTTGGTAGCGGTCTTCGGGGTTTCCTGCGGGTCCTGCTCGGAACTATCAGACTGGGAACGCTCACGCGTGCTGCGGGCGGAACGAACGATATGCGCGACGACATCATCGGGGATGCCCCCAGGATGAGCCTCAATCAGCTTCAAGCCTTCGTCAGAAATAACCTGCTGACCGCGGCGAGGGGAATCAACCGCACCGAACATCTTGAGATAGGTCAAGCCCCAACTAATGCGGTCCACATAGACGGGACGCTTGCCGTTCGGCAGGTAGGGTAGTAGCTGCTCGTCAGAAAGCGGGTAGCGCTCTGCTACAGCGCTATAAATCTCTTTATTGGTGCGGGAGTTGCCGTCAGATAGGTAAGCAAGAATGCTGGGAATGAATTCGTAGAACTTGGGAAGTTCAACCTCAGTGGTATCAGGCGACTGAGCGGTCATCGGTGTATCTCCATTGATTGATAACGGCTGGTTAATAACGGCGGGTAGTCCGTTCTTAATATACCTCTAATACAAAAGATAATCGTTACCAGAGGTGCCTGTTTTCCCTTGTGCAGGCTTTATTAGCGCCGCAGCTGCTCTTAGGCACGCCCGCCGAGGGCCGTAACATTCCAGCTAGCAGTACTATCAGAAGTCACCACACCACAAAATAGGGGAGAACCCGCCGAAGCACGCACCCCCAAATCCTCCACAAACACGCGGCCACCCGCAGGCACACTACGCTCCTTACGATCCACACCCGCACAATACACCGTCATCTTCGCACCCGAACGGTTCTCCACCGCAACCGAACCGCCGCCCGATTTCGACACAGTATCGTGCACAAAACCGCGGTGTAAAGACCGCCGCCCAAAGGTCACAGCACAAGGTCACAGTGCAACGAAATAGAAACGCAAACGCAACGGCGTGGAGTATCATTCACACTATGGATAAGGCAGAACAGAACCAGACAGACAACACGGTAAAGAACGGCACAGCACCCAATACCTCGGGGAATACCTCGGGCAATATTCCGGGGAACAGCCCGGTGGGTGCGTCTGCGCGCCCTGAAACTGTTGCATCTGAAACTACCGCATCTGAAGCCGCCGCTGAGAATACCACGAAGGCTGGTTATACCCAGTCGGCACCGGCAGAATCCAGTGCCGCCAAAACTAGTGCTGCAGCAAGTAGCCCCGCAGAGGCTACCGCCCCCGGCATGGAGGCAGTACAGGTTGATGCCGTGCAGATTGATAGCGCCCGCCTGGACAGCACCCACTCCGTCTACTCCACCGACCTGGACCCCGACGACTACGAAGAGGTCGTCGAAGAATACGCCACCACCGACGCGCCGGACGGTACGCACCGCGAGGAGCGTCGCATCACCCGCACCACGCATCACCCGCACGGCAAGGGCGACCAGAAAGCGGGCACCCAGGGTAACCCCGATGGTGACGCCGAGATTATTGATGTAGACGAACCTGAAACGCACACCACGACCATCCGCACGGTCACCCGCACCGTCACGGACCCGCCGCGTCGCACTCCGCGAACCCGCCTCTTCCGCACGCTCAGCAAGTACCGCGGCGAGAAGAACCTGGCCGCGTGGGAAGACCGCTCCTCCACGCCCATGTTCGTGGCGTCCGTGCTGTACCTGCTCGCGTTCGCCGCGCCCATCATGAGCACACGCATTCAGGAGCCGTACGACGGGTACCTCAACATCATTCAGATGATTCTGTGGGGCCTCTTCGCCGCCGACTACTGCGTGCGCCTGTACCTGGCGCCGCGGCGACTCTACTTCATCACGCACAACCTGATGAACCTGGCCATCGTGCTGCTGCCCCCGTGGCGTATTGTCAGCTTCCTCGCCATGATGCACCTGACCACCAACCGCCAATATAAGAGGCTCTCCGAACTGGGGATGAAGCTCTTCGGCTACACCGCGATCTTCATCATCATGTTTGCCCTGTCGATCTATTCGGTGGAGTCCTCCGAGCCGGGCGCGATGATTCGTGACCTGCCCACCGCCTACTGGTGGATGTTCACGACCCTCGCCACGGTCGGCTACGGAGACGTTTACCCGGTCACCGGTATCGGCAGGGTCATCGCCGTGATCGTCATGCTGTACGGCGGGGGCTTGGTCGCGGTTGCTACCGGTGCGCTCGCGAGCTGGATTATCGAAAAGTTTGGTGGCAGGGAGGAGCAGGAGTACCCCGCAACCAAGGCTGACGTGGACGATCTTCGCCAGGAGATTTCTGAGTTGCGTGCCCTGCTGGCTCGTGAGTATGCGCGCCGTGAAGCCCGCGACTACACGTTGCGTGAGGTCGTGGATGAAGACGGTGTGCACCCGGTTCCTTCGGATGCGGAGGCGGCACGCCGCGCCGGTTTCAGCGCCGCCGCGGGCTTTACTGCCCCTGGTACTCCTGGCGCTCCGGGTGCTGCTGCGGCAGCTTCTGCGGAGGCTACCCCGAACACCGCGCCCGGCGCCGCGCGGGCTGGTGAACCCGCCGATTCCTCGGTATCTCATGAGGTCGCTGTGCGTGAGCAGGAGCCGGTCGCCCTGCTGGAGGAGACTCGCCAGACGTTCACGATTATTCGTGAGAAGTTCTCGTTGCGTTCCCGTAAGCAGTAGCCCGCTCGCAAATACCCGCGGACAGTAACCGGGCTGTAGCGGCTCGGTTGCGGTAGCGCAGATATGACAGTTTGGTTGAGGCTCGGCACTCAAACCCACACCGCATACTTATTGAAGCGGTGGGTTTGGGTGCCGAGCCCACGCGAAGGCAAGAAAATCACCGCCCACGCCACCGTGCGGGATATTTTGCCTTGTCGAGGCAAAATTAGCCCGCGGAGTGCAAATCGGGGCTCGTGTGCGTGAAAAACCCCTCAACTTAAGATCTAATGTGACCAAACTATCTTTTAAAAATGGCCGCCACTGGTGAAACTCCTAGCCAGAGCCTATAAACTATCTACCGTGCCGGTTATCGAACGCCCTGTAGCCTCAATGCGCTACGGGGTGTCGTCGTATCCCCACCTCACTCACGGGGAGGCACCACTCAACTCACAAACTCACTCAAACACATACTCTGTTAGGACACGTTCGTGGTACCTAAGTCCACTCTGGGCGCGCTCGCTCTACTCGGCGCGCTCTCCCTCACCGCGTGCGCACCCGCACCGAATAACGCCTCCGCAAGTGCGGTTGTTGACCCCGCAGCTTTTGAAACCGTCGAGCCTAGTGCCGTTCCCGCCCCCGGCGACGACAGCACCGGAATTAAGGCGGCGGTTAATGTCTCGCATGACCCGTCGATTCACCCGACTGCGACCCAGCCTACTGAGACCCCCGCGCCGGACAACACGAGTAACCAGGAGCCTGCCGCATACACCGCGGCGCCCATGCCTTCCTCGGCAGCCGTTGCGCGCTCGCAGAAAATCATGGACGGCACCTGGGTTCAGCAGGACTCTACCAACCTTGAGAACTACATGGACGCCGTCATTCACGACGGCATTATCGAGGTCACCTACCACCTGAACCACGAAGAGCTGGCAACCCCCTTCTGGGCTGGCACTTTCGAGGCGAAGACCGGCAACTTCAGCTACATTTCGCACGTGGACCATGCGAAGCTGAGCCACGCGCCGTACGCCTCCGATAAGGAAACTAAGGAATTCGTCATGGAGGACGGCGTGCTGAGCTTCCCCATGACCTTTGAGGGTGCCACCCGCATCATTCACCTGGAAAAGCAGCACAGCTAAGCGCGCTGCCGGGGGAGTTATCTCATATCTGGCACGCATGACGGACGGGGCGTTCCCGTTGCCGCGTGCGGGCTATAGAATGGGACTATGAGCGAGAACACGACCCCCGAGCATGGCACCGCAGCCTCGGTGCAGGATTCCTTCGAGCTGCCCAGCGCACCGGATCAGTTCCAGCGCCTGTGGACCCCTCACCGCACCGCCTACGTGAGCGGTGGCCAGAAGGACTATACCGAGAAGACCTGCCCCTTCTGCACTGCGCCCAACCGCAGTGACGAAGAGTCGCTGATTGTGCACCGCGGCGAGCACGCCTTCGTGATTCTCAACCTCTACCCGTACAACCCCGGGCACCTGCTGGTCTGCCCGTACCGCCATATCCCGTTCTATGATGATGCGACCGAGGCAGAAACCATGGAGATTGCGCAGCTGACCCAGCTCGCCATGAAGGTTCTGCGCGAGGTGTCGCATAATGACGGCTTCAATATCGGTATTAACCAGGGCAAGGTTGGCGGCGCGGGCATTGCTGATCACCTGCATCAGCACATTCTGCCGCGCTGGAGTGGGGATACGAATTTCCTGCCGATTATCGCTCACACCAAGACCATGTCTCGCACGCTGGATGATATGCGTTCTGCGATTGCGGAGGGGTTTGCCCGCCTCAGCTAGATGGCGTGGTTCATCCGTCAGATAGTCTGGGTGGCTTGGTGATTTTGAAATTTTGCACTAATTGCTTCAATTTGCCAGCTAGTGCATAGAAATTCTGCGTCATAAATGCGCAGATTGGGCAGTCGATGCGTATTTGAATGATGTTATGTCCATTGGATATGGCAAAGTTTTAAATGCAGCGACGCTGCGGGGAAGCTTCCGGCTTCCAGAAACACCGCATAGCTCACCGAAAAATAGCGGTCACCGATCGCTTTCGGACTTGGCAGGGTAAGCGCCCTGCCTCAACCACAGAGGTCAGCGCCTCAGCTGAGAACCCACCCCGTCGTGCGTGAACGCACGGCAACACTGCGGGGGTGCGGATCAGCGTGAAGGACGCTGGCCTCTTTTTGCATTTCGAGGGCGCTGCTTTTGCCCCTCGGGGATGTTGCGCCAGGATGCGCCGCCGAAGACGTGATACCCGGATGCACCGCGCCCCGCGAGAAAGAACTCGCCAGACCCGCTAGAGTGGAATGCTATGGACTACCCCAACCTGCTTGAGACTGCTTTCGACGAGATGCCTGCCGCGCCCACTGTAGCTACTGTGCCCGCCGCCGGTAATGGTGCCGCTGGTGATTCTGCAGGCGCGCCGCAGCTACTTATCTGGAGGCAGATCCGCTGGTCCAACCGCCGCCCGCTCATTGAGGTGGAACCGGTCGTGCCCGGCGGGGTCCCTGAAGGAGTTCATAACCGGGCATCTCAAGCGGAGGGAGAGAGCACCCCTAACCAGGAAAGAAGCCCCGCGCAGCGTGGCGTTCCGAGCGGGGTTCGCATCCAGATTTCGTTGACTCCCGGCGCCTATCTGGGGTTGCGTATTCCGCGCGATAGCGAGGGGGAACTCTACCGTTACTGCGCCGGCTACACCACCGGCACGAGCAATGACGCCGCCCCCGAATCCGCGGGAATCCGCCGCGTACCCTGCCCCGAGGGCACCCGCATCCGGCGTGGCCAGCAGTGCCCACGCTGCACCGCCCGCGACGAATTCACCGCCCTGCACAGCGCGCACCTGTACCCCGGAACGCTCACCGAATCCATGCGCGCCTACGCCATGCTGGAGCATCGCCTCTACATCGCGACGTTCCCCGACGGTACGCACAAGGTTGGCACGAGCTCCCTGCATTCGACCCCGCGCCGCCTGGATGAGCAGGCGGTCGCCACCGCCACCTACATTGCGCTCGCACCCGATGGGCTTGCCATTCGCCGCGCCGAAGACGCCGTGACCGCCCTCACGAAGATTCCGCAGGTCAAGCAGGTGGCGAGCAAGTACCGCGCCTGGACGAACCCGCTGCCCGGCGCGCAGCTTCGTGTTGCCCATCAGGAGGCGGTCGCCCGCGCCCGCGAAGCGCTCGCCGAACTGGCGCGCACCGACTCGGAGGTGCCGCTCACCGCCCTGGATGAGCCGTGGATTCCGTCGCTCGCCATGAACCGCCCGTACGCGGCTCTGCGCGCGCAATCGCCCGAACCGCTGGCGCCCTGTGATCCTGGTCTGGAGAGCGGGGCAACTGGCTTCTTCTGTACGGGTGCGGCGGGTCAGTTTTTGAGCGCCCACACCGGCGATGCTGACGCGGCGTTCCTGGTGAATACTGCCGCGTGGCGGAATGTGCTGGTGGAGCCTGCGCAGGAGTTCACGCGGGTGAGGGTGCAGGGTTCTCTGTTCTAGATGGGTTCACTGTACTAGGCGGGCTCGCTGTTCTAATACCCCCGGCGCTCCGCTCTAGCCGGAGCCCCACACCAAACCCCCTGAACCAAAACCCCCGCACCCCCTGCGCCAAAACCCCAGTAACCCCGCCCCGTCCGGCATGAGCGAACGAGCCGGGCGAACCATTCAGCCGCTGGCGTGCGTGTACTAAAATGGTAAGCATGTCCAAACCCCTCATTCGTCTTCTCGGCCAGGGCGTACGCGCCGCGACTAAGCTTCGCGGCGGCGGCTCCGCCTTCCCCGGCCTTGTCATGGAAAAATTGCACCCCGACTTCGTTGCTGAAGAGCTCGCGAAGCTGCCCTACGGCGTGGTTGTTGTCTCCGGCACGAACGGTAAGACCACCACCACGAAGATGGCTGTGCAGCTGCTTGAAGCTCAGGGTCTGAAGGTTTTCACTAACCGCACCGGCTCGAACTTTGTGCGCGGTGTTGCCGCGGCACTGCTGGGCGAGATGACCCTCGGCGGCAAGCTTGACGCTGATATCGCTGTGCTTGAGCTGGACGAGGCGCACGCCGTGCACTTCGTCAAGGCCGTCAAGCCCGATTACGCTCTGCTGCTGAATGTTCTGCGTGACCAGCTGGACCGCTTCGGTGAGATTGACACGACCCGCCGCATGCTGGCGACTGTCGCCTCCGCAACGACCGGCACCGTGGTGCTCAACCGTGAGGATCCGCGCATCCGCTCCCTCGCTGAGAACGTGCAGCCGGGCGTGACCGTCAAGTACTACGGTCTGGATGAGTCCTTGCGCTCGTACTTCCCCTCGGACGATGAGATGCGCGGCGGCACCGTCGCGAAGGCAACCCTGCCCGATGCCGACGTCACCCTGACCGCGTTCTCCGGCACCTCCGCAACCTTCGACCTGGCGGGTGTGGAGCGAGTCGGCGAGATTAACCTCTACGGCATTTACAACATCTTCAACGCGGCTGGCGCTATGGCGCTGACCCGCGCCGTCATGGGCGAGAAGCTCGATGAAGATAAGCTCATCGCGGAGCTGGCGAAGATTACCCCCGCCTTCGGTCGCGGTGAGACCCTGAACGTGAACGGCCGCCCGCTGCAGCTGCTGCTGGTGAAGAACCCGAGCGGTTTCCGCCTGTCCCTGGCGAGCGCGAACGCTGACGACTACGCCACCATGATTACGATTAACGACCAGTACGCTGACGGCCGTGACGTGTCCTGGCTGTGGGATGTTGACTTCGACAGCTTGAAGAAGACCGGCGTGCAGATGGTTTCGGGTGTGCGCGCCTGGGATATGGCGCTGCGCCTGGAGCATGACGGCGTGAAGGTTGACGAGGTCAACGAGAACCTCGCCGATGCGCTCAAGGGCTTCATTGCCTCCAGCGGTAACGCGCCCATGCGTATTTTCTGCACCTACACCGCAATGCTGGCTCTGCGTGAAGAGCTCGCAAAGATCACTGACGTTGAGAGGGTTTCCTAATGACGGCAACTCACACTTTTGAGGGCACCCCCGCCTCCGGCCCCAATAACGGTAAGACTCTGCGTATTCTGCAGCTGTACCCGCTCGACATGAACATTTACGGCGACTGGGGTAACACTCTGGCGTTGGCTCGTCGCGCGCAGGCGCACGGCTTTGACGTGCAGATTCTGGACCACAACCCCGGTCAGCCTTTCCCGGAAGATGTTGACATTATTCTGGGCGGTGGCGGTCAGGACTCCGGTCAGTCCGTGATTCAGGATGACCTGCACGCGAACGGTGATACGCTGCGCTCGCTGGCTGAGGCTGGCGTGCCGATGCTCGTCATTTGTGGCCTGTACCAGCTGTTCGGCAAGGAATTCCGCACCCGTGAGGGTGAGGTGCTGAAGGGTATCGGCATTTTTGATGCGCACACGGTCGGCGGCGATGACCGCCTGATCGGCAATATTGTTGCGGAGTCTGAGGAGTTCGGCACCGTGATTGGTTTTGAGAACCACTCGGGCCTGACTTACCTGGGTTCCGGCTGCACCCCGCTGGCTACCGTCACCAAGGGTGAGGGCAACAACGTGACCGATGCGTATGAGGGTGCGCGCGTGCACAACGTGATTGGCACTTACCTGCACGGTTCGCTGCTGCCGAAGAACCCGAAGATTTCGGACTACCTGATTAAGCAGGCGGCTCAGCGTAAGTTTGGCGAGTTCACGCCGAACACGATTGACGACTCGCTGGTGGAGAAGGCGCGCGCTTCGGCTGCGTCCCGCCCCCGCTAGCCTATTCCTGGCGGTGGCGTGCACTTTCTGAGGTGGTGTGCGCCTCCGCTACGGTATAGTTGATTGAGTTATAGTACAGTGCGCGGGGCGTTTCGCCGTGTCCGTGCAGAGGTTTTGACTAAGGGAGATACGAATGTCCGGTCACTCTAAATGGGCGACTACTAAGCACAAGAAGGCTGCTATCGACGCTAAGCGCGCGAAGGCTTTCGCGAAGTTCATTAAGGCAATTGAAGTTGCGGCACGTATGGGTGGCGCTGATATTGCTGGTAACCCCGCTCTTGACCTGGCTGTGTCGAAGGCGAAGAAGAACTCCGTTCCTAACGACAACATTGACCGCGCAATCAAGCGTGGCGCTGGCCTGACCGGTGAGACCATTGACTACACCGAAATCATGTACGAAGCACGCGGCCCGCAGGGTACCGCTCTGTACATTGAGTGTCTGACCGATAACCGTAACCGTGCAGCGTCTGAGGTTCGCCTGGCTGTGACCCGTAACGGCGGCACCATGGCTGACCAGGGTTCGGTTGCGTTCCTGTTCGAGCGTAAGGGCGTTGCTGAGGTCACCAAGACTGACGGTCTGACCGAGGACGACGTTCTGATGGCTGTTCTGGATGCAGGTGCCGAAGAGGTTCTGGACGAGGGCGACGTGTTCACCGTTGTTTCCGCACCGACCGACCTGCCCGAGATCCGTAAGGCACTGGACGAGGCTGGCCTGGAGTACAACAACGACGACCCGGTCTTCCGTCCGACCATGCAGGTTGATCTGGACGCTGAGGGTGCTAAGAAGTTCATGAAGCTGGCAGACGCTATTGAAGAGCTCGACGACGTTCAGAACGTCTACTCGAACGCTAACGTTTCTGCTGAGGTCATGGCAGAGCTGGAAGCTGAGTAATCACAGCTGAGTAATCACTCAGGTTCTGATATCTGATGCTTGAAGAAGCCGCTCCTTTAACCGAGCCGCCGCGCGGTGGCTGGTTGGGGGAGTGGCTTCTTAGCGTCTGGGGATGTTGCGTTTGAGGGCGCGTGCGGTGACCGTTCCCGTGGCGTGCCCCGGTGCCGGGTGCTAGGATTCTGAAGGGCTAGAATCTAGAGATTCTAGAGGGAGTTTGTCGAAAGGGGAGATGATGGCCGCTGCTCAACCTGCCGCACGCGATAGCATGCGTGAGAACCGTACTGCCGCCGCTGTGGAGCGTGTGCCGGGTGCAACCCGCATCATGGGTGTTGACCCGGGTCTGACCCGCTGCGGCTTCTCCATGCTCGATATGACCGCCGACCGTAAGGCGCACTTCGTGAACGTGGGTGTTGCCGGCACAATCCCGGCGGAGTCCCTGGACCAGCGTATTCTCTGGATTTTCAACGCCGCCTCCCACTGGCTCGACACCTACAAGCCGGATGCCCTGGCGATTGAGCGTATCTTCGCTCAGGAGCAGGTGAACACGGTGATTGGTACGGCGCACGCTTCGGGCGCGGTGATTTCTGCTGCGGCGATGCGCGGCGTGCCGGTGTTCTTCCATACCCCCTCGGAGGTGAAGGCGGCGGTGACCGGTAGCGGCCGCGCGGACAAGGCGTCGGTGGGCCGCATGGTGACCCGCATTTTGGGGCTGGAATCCATGCCGAAGCCCGCCGATGCTGCCGATGCCCTGGCGATTGCGATCTGTCACGGCTGGCGTGGCGGCGGTATCGGTTCGGGCATTAATATGTCCGCTCAGACGCAGACTCACCAGGGTTCACGCCCGGCAAAGGCTCGCCGTGGTGGGTCGTTGACTCCGGCGCAGCGTGCCTGGATGGAGGCGGAGGCGCGCGCTCGTCGCTAGAGATGCCGCCGCTAGAGGTGCCTTCGTGGGCTTTTTCGTACCTCTTGCTGGCTCGCATGTATTCGCTAAGAAGTTCGAATATATGCTTGATTCCAGAAGAAATATTCTAATATACTTGTAATGTCTCCCCGTTGAATTGGGGGAGTGCGTTCTGTGGGTGCCGGAGTGCCCGGTGCCCTCACACTGCCGCGAGCCTCAATCTGTGGGCGCGGTGTTGAAAGGTGGAGAGAAATGATTGCATCCCTGACCGGTCGTGTGGCTCAGGTGGGCCTTGATCATGCGGTGATTAACGTGAACGGTTTCGGCATGCTTGTGTACGCTACCGCGCGTACTCTCTCCAAGTTGCGCACCGGTGAGGAAGCTACCGTGCTGACCACCATGATTGTGCGTGAAGAGTCGATGACTCTGTACGGTTTTTCGGAGCCTGCCGAGCGTGAAGTGTTCGATATGATGCTTTCGGTTTCCGGTATTGGTCCGCGTATTGCTCTGGCGGTGTTGAGTGTTCACACTGCCGCTGAGGTGGAGCGCGCCGTGGCGACCGGTGACGATAAGGCGTTCACGAAGGTTCCCGGTATTGGTCCGAAGGGTGCCCGCCGTATTGTGCTGGAGCTTGCCGGCAAGCTGATTCTCAGCGATGGCCAGACCGATGAGTTGCCGCTGAGCCAGGGCATTGTCTGGAAGCCGCAGGTGCTTGACGCTCTCACCTCTCTGGGCTGGAGCGAGAAGGACGCTTCCGCCGCTATTGACGCTTACGTGCAGCACAACCCTGCCGCAGAGACTGAGCCGGTGGGTGTGGCTCTGCGTGGTGTGCTCGCATCCTTGGGTACTCAGAACACGGTGGGCCGCCACTAAGCGGCGCGCCCTGTTCGATGTATCCCACTCAAACTTTTGTGAAAGAAGAATTCTATGAGCCAGAATCCCTATGAGCCGCAGCCCGCGGCGTCCCTGGTTTCCGGCGGGTATTTTCCCGGTCAGGTGCCCGGCACGCAGGCGTCTTCAGCTCCCGCCCAGCGCCTGGTGGCGATGGAAGAAGAGCCTGAAGAGAAGATGATTGAGGCAGCACTGCGCCCTAAGTCCCTGGACGACTTTGTGGGTCAGCGCCGTGTGCGTCAGCAGCTGTCCCTGGTGCTGGAGGCTTCGAAGATGCGTGGCCGTAGCGCCGACCATGTGCTGCTGTCGGGCCCTCCCGGTCTGGGTAAGACCACTCTCGCAATGATTATTGCGGCAGAGATGGAGGCGCCGCTGCGCATCACCTCCGGTCCGGCGATTCAGCATTCGGGTGATTTGGCGGCGATTCTGTCTTCGCTGACTCCCGGTGAGGTGTTGTTCCTGGATGAGATTCACCGTATGAGCCGCCCGGCTGAGGAAATGCTCTACATGGCGATGGAAGATTTCCGTGTGGACATTGTGGTCGGTAAGGGTGCGGGTGCGACTTCCATTCCGCTGGAGCTGCCGCAGTTCACTCTGGTGGGTGCGACGACCCGTGCGGGTCTGCTGCCCGGTCCTCTGCGTGACCGTTTCGGTTTTACCGGTCACCTGGAGTTCTACTCGGTGGAGGAGCTGGAGCTGGTGCTGCGCCGTAGCGCTGGTCTGATGGATATGCAGATTACCTCCGAGGGTTTCACCGAGATTGCCGGTCGTTCCCGCGGCACGCCGCGTATTGCGAACCGCCTGCTGCGTCGTGTGCGTGACTGGGCACTGGTCAACGGTGTGGACCGCATCAATGCGACCGATGCCGCAACCGCGCTGGACATGTACGAGGTAGATTCGCGCGGCCTGGACCGTCTGGACCGCGCCGTGCTGGAGGCGCTGATTCACAAGTTCGGCGGTGGCCCGGTGGGTCTGTCCACCCTCGCCATTGCGGTGGGTGAAGAGACGGAGACCGTGGAGACGGTTGCCGAGCCGTACCTGGTGCGTGAGGGCCTGATTGGTCGCACCCCGCGCGGTCGTGTGGCTCTGCCCGCGGCGTGGGAGCACCTCGGCTTGGAAGCGCCCGAGATTCAACTCTAGATCCGTATCAGCTTAGGCCCGCACCAGCTGATAACACTGTAGTAGCCCGTGGGAGGTATCCGCCTCCTGCGGGCTTCTCTGTGCCCCGGTAGCTTTTCTACAGGCACGGTATCTCTTCTGCAGGGGCGGTAACTCTTCTGCAGGCGCGGCACTCTTCTACCGGTTCTGCAGGCGCTGTCGGGTTCCATTGGGCTCTACCGGGCTCTGTCGGCGACATAAAATTACGCCGAGAGAGTCCAAAACTCAGGTTAACCTCACAAAAACGCTGGTTCGGGGCGCTAAAGCTCATGCTCTCGCGTAGGATGGATACGTACTGTATCTACGATTCCACACCTTCTGGTACGCTCAACCCTCGCGGTGAGCGGCACGGGTGCGGATGTGAAAGTGAGACCATGGATTTTAACCTCCTGATTATGATCGCCATGATGGCGCTGCTGGCATGGATGATGTTCTCCGCCCAGAAGCGTCAGCGTAAGCAGATGGAGGAACTGCGCGCAATGCAGCAGTCTCTCGTCCCCGGCACCCAGGTGATGACTGGTTCCGGCATCTACGGCACCGTTGTCAGCACTGACCTTGAGAACAACAAGCTGCAGCTTCAGATTGCGGACGGTGTTGTTATCACCCTGGCACTGAACGCGATTATGGCCGTCGTTGAGGAGGAAGCCCCCGCAGCGCCCCTGACCGAGGACGTGTACGAGGCTACCGCATCCGAAGCTCCCGCTTCCGATACCTCTTCTGATACTGCTAAGTAATTCAGCGCGTATGAGCCCGGCGCCCAGTGAGCGGCGTCGGGTTTTCGCGTTACGGAATCTGTAGAACACTCAATACTATTCACACGAAGAAGGAACATTATGGCTAAGCGTTCACCGCTTGCAGCCGCGCGAGGGGCACTCCTCTCGATGGTCCTGCTCATGGTTGTTATGGCTGCCGGTATTTTCGGCACCACCTACTCGGGAGGTTCTTGGGCACCGAAGCTCGCCCTGGACCTTTCGGGTGGTACTCAGATGATTCTTTCTCCGAAGGTCAATGGCTCTTCGGATGGGAACGTCACCCAGGAGCAGTTGAACCAGGCGGTTGAGATTATTCGTCAGCGCGTTGATGGTGCCGGCGTTTCGGAGGCGGAGGTTACCACCTCCTTCGGCTCGGGTAATAACGTAGTTGTTTCGGTTCCCGGAACGATTAGCGCTGAGACTCGTCAGCTGATTCAGGCGTCTGCAAATATGACGTTCCGCCCGGTGCTGCTTTCTGGTGCCGGTACTGCGGTGGCTGAGGATGCCCGCACTGCGGACGATAAGCTGCCCAAGCCGTCTGCGGAGCCGACTGATGGTTCGGACCGTAACTGGATTACGGCGGACCTGTACAAGCAGTACGAGGCGAAGGACTGCACCGCGGCACGCAATGAGGACGCCGATAGTGCGGACCCGACTAAGCCGATGGTGGCGTGCTCCACTGACGGTCAGGAGAAGTACATTCTGGGTCCTGTGGAGCTGAGCGGTAGCGATATTTCTACCGCAAGCCACTCGCAGGAGACGAGCGGTCAGGGCGTGACTACGGGCCGTTGGGCTGTGAACATTCAGTTCAACGATGAGGCTCGTGAGAAGTTCCAGAACATTACTTCTCGCCTGAACGCGATTCGTGCGCAGAACGCACATGATCCGCGTGCCCGCTTCGCGATTCTGCTGGACGGCAAGGTGCTGTCTTCCCCGGTGTCGCAGGCTGTGATTTCTGATGGTAAGCCGCAGATTACCGGTAACTTCACTGAGCAGGAGGCGAAGGCTCTCGCCGATCAGCTCAAGTACGGTGCCCTGCCGATTAGCTTCACGATCCAGTCGGAGCAGCAGATTTCTGCGACCCTGGGTTCGGAGCAGTTGCGCGTGGGTCTGCTGACCGGTCTGATTGGTCTGCTGCTGGTGTTTGTGTACTCGCTGTTCCAGTACCGTCTGCTGGGCTTTGTGACGATTGCGTCGCTGGTTGTTGCGGGCATTATTTCGTACGAGGCGATTGCGCTGTTGGGTTGGGCGTTGAATTACCGCCTGTCCCTGGCTGGTGTGGCGGGTCTGATTGTGGCGATTGGTGCTACGGCTGACTCGTTCATCGTCTACTTTGAGCGTATCCGTGATGAGATCCGTGCGGGCCGCACGATCCCGTCGGCGGTGAACCACGGTTGGCAGCGTGCATCCCGCACTATCCTGGCGTCGAAGGCTGTGAACCTGCTGGCTGCTGTGGTGCTGTACGTGGTATCGGTCGGTTCGGTGAAGGGCTTCGCGTTCACCCTTGGTTTGACTGCGATTGCTGACCTTGTGGTCGTGTACCTGTTCACCCACCCGATGCTGACTCTGCTGGCGAATACCCGCTACTTCGGTGAGGGTCACCGCCACTCGGGCTTGTCGCCTGAGTCGCTGGGCGCTACGCCGCTGTACCGTGGTGCCGGTCGCCTCCGCACCCCGGAGGAGAAGCAGCTGAGCATTGCTGAGCGTCGCCGTGCAGAGCGTGCTGCCGCTGAGGCTGACGAGTCTGCTTCTGATGAGAAGAAGGAGAGCTAAGCATGGCTACCGATGTGAAACCTAATGCTTTTGCCCGCTTCGGTAATGACCTGCATTCGGGCGCCCGCTCGTACCCCTTCGTGGGTAAGCGCCGCCTGTGGCTGCTGCTTGCGGCTGTGCTGATGGCGGTTTCGGTTCTGATTCCGGCTGTTGGTGGCGGCTTCAACCTGGGTATTGATTTCCGTGGCGGTTCGGAGTTCGTGGTCTCGAAGACTGCGCACGTTGATACTGCTACGGGTGAGCGCATTATTCACGAGAAGGCGAAGGACGCTTCGGATGTTCGCGTGACCAATATTGCGCCGGGTACGATTCGTGCCCAGATGAGCAAGCTCAGCGATGATGAGACTCTGCAGGTGAAGGCGGCTCTGCAGGAGGGTTACGGCGTCTCTGAGAATGACGTGACCTCCTCGTTTGTGGGCCCGACCTGGGGTGCGGATGTGACCCGTCAGGCGTTCTGGGGTCTGGTCGCGTTTGTGGTGCTTGCGCTGATTGGTATGGCGTTCTACTTCCGTACCTGGAAGATGTCGCTGGCGTCTATTGCGGGCCTGTTCTTCACCGTGGTGGTGACGGTTGGCCTGTATGCCGCGTTCGGCTTCGAGATCACTCCGAGTGCGATTATTGGTTTCTTGACAATTCTGAGCTACTCGCTATACGACTCGGTGGTGGTGTTCGATAAGATCCGTGAGAACACTGAGGATGTGCTGGAACGCCGCGACACGACCTTTGCCGAGCAGATTAACCTGGCGGTGAACCAGACTCTGGTCCGTTCGATTAACACCGCTATTGTGGGTGTTCTGCCGGTGGGCGCGATCCTGTTCATTGGTGCGTTCATCCTGGGTGCGGGTACTCTGCAGGACCTGTCCCTGTCGCTGTTCGTGGGTATTCTGGTGGGCATGTTCGGCACGCTGTTCGTGTCTGCGCCGCTGTATGCTTCGCTGCGTTTGGGTGAGGCTCAGATTCGTGAGCACACCGCGAAGGTGGAGAGCGGCAGCTTCAAGGACGCTGAGGATGCTGACGAGGCTGAGGGTGACTCTTCGGAGGAGCCCGCCGAGGCTGAGAAGGCTGCGAAGTCTGAGGAATCTGCTGACAAGGCGACCGAGGACGAGAAGGCAACCGAGAAGCCTGCTAAGAAGCCGGCACGTGCAACCATTGAGATTCACCGCGTGAACCTGAACGGTTAGCCAGCGTTCCGCCAGCGCTACTGGCGTTGCTAACGATAGGGGAGTCGATACCGAAAGGTGTCGGCTCCCCTTTAGCGTGCCCGGGGTCTTATACCCGCTGGTCTGTTCCTGCCGGCCTAATATTTCACAGGTCTAATGTGTCACAGTGCGGCATAGTTTACGCGCATATTTTGGCTCATATCCGTGTGCTGGGTAGGATAAAGGTAGAAGATACTGCGCGCCCGCATCCACGCCTTTCAACGACGAGCAGATTCGGGGGCTCAGGTCATCGCTGTTACGTCCAAAGGAGCCCGGAATGAGTGCAGAACCTGCCGTGAACACCAACGCTGAGAACCCTGCAGGGACCGCCGAGAAGCCCGCGGTTCGGCCCGCTGGCCCGATTCCTCTGCCTGAAACTGATTCGTCTGATGCGAAGAGGAAGCGCGGCTCGCACCGTGTCATGGCTGCTAGCGGGCGTGTGCCTAACCGCCTCGTTTTTGGTGGCCGCAGCAGCAAGATGGAGGCGTCCGATTCGCACGGCGGTACCATCCGTTTCTCCCCGATGATTGCGCCGGTCGTGCGTGCCGTACGCCGCTACCACCCGGATGAGGACATCCAGGTGCTGCAGCGCGCCTACGAGGTGGCGAACCGCTGCCACGAGGGTCAGAAGCGTAAGAGTGGCGACCCGTACATCACCCACCCGGTCGCCGTGACCGCGATTCTTGCGGAGATGGGCGCGACCGGCCCCGTGCTCGCTGCCGGCCTGCTGCACGACACCGTGGAAGACACCGACTACACGATGGAGCAGCTCACCGAAGAGTTCGGTGAGGAGGTCGCCTACCTGGTCGACGGCGTGACCAAGCTGGACAAGATGACCTACGGCGAGAACGCCTCCATTGAGACGATCCGCAAGCTCGTGCTGTCCATGAGCAAGGACATCCGCGTGCTGCTCATCAAGCTTGCCGACCGCCTGCACAACGCCCGCACCTGGCGTTTTGTGCCGCAGGCTTCTGCCGCGAAGAAGGCAGAAGAGACCCTGAAAATTTACGCGCCGCTCGCGCATCGCCTGGGCCTGAACACGATTAAGTGGGAGCTGGAGGACCTGTCCTTCGCCGCCATGAGCCCGGAAATTTACGCCGAAATGGTGCGCATGGTCGGCGAACGCACCCCCGCGCTCGAAAAGTTCCTGAACGAGGCGCGCACCAAGATTACGGACCGCCTGAAAGAGGTGGGCATCGACGCGACCGTGACGGGCCGCCCGAAGCACTACTATTCGATTCATCAGAAGATGAAGACGAAGGGCCGCAGCTTCGACGAGATTAATGACATCCTCGCCGTGCGCATCATGGTTGAGGAAGAGGCGGAATGCTACACCGTGCTCGGCCACGTGCTGTCCCTGTGGCCGTCGATGACTGGCCGTTTCAAGGACTACATTAAGAACCCGAAGAACAACAACTACCAGTCGCTGCACCTGACCGTGTACGGTCCGGGCAACCTGCCGCTTGAGATTCAGATCCGCACCTACAAGATGCACGAAGAGGCCGAGTACGGTGTGGCTGCGCACTGGCGCTACAAGGCGGCATCGCGCGGCGAGAAGGTTGCGCCTCGCGCAGGCGCGCCCGCGAAGGACCCGAAGGAGCCGAGCACCCAGACCTTGGCAATGATGAACGTCGGCATCCTGCAGTCTATTGCCGAGATTTCGAACTCCAACCCGGAGTCGGAGAAGTTCTACGAGTCGCTCGCTGACACCCTTGACACCGACGAAATCGTGGTCCTTACCCCCAACGGCGAGGCAATCGCCCTGCCCAACGGATCCACCCCCGTGGACTTCGCCTACGCCATCCACAGTGAGGTCGGCGACCGCACCGTCGGCGCGAAGGTCAACGGCCGCCTCGTGCCGCTGCACACGGTCCTGCCCACCGGCGCCACCGTGGAGATTATGACCACGAAGAACGAAGACGCCGGACCCAGCGAGGACTGGCTGAAGTTCGTTCGCTCCTCACGCGCTCGCACGAAGATTCGCCAGTACTTCGCGAAGGAACGCCGCCTGGAGGCGCTGCTCGCAGGCCGCGAGATGCTCACCAAGAGCATGCGCAACAGTGAGCTACCGCTGCAGAAGATGATGAGCCCGGAGATCATGACTCAGGTGGCTCAGCTGCTGCACAAGAACGATGTGGCATCGCTGTACCGTGCGATTGGTGAACACGAGATCGCGCCGAAGCAGGTCATTGACACCCTCGTTGAGGTGCACCGTGGCGACGAGCCGGCACCCGAGGTTGAGGTCAGCGACTTTGACGAGACGCTGCTGAAGTCGACCCGCAAGGCGATTGGCGATAACGGTGTGATTGTGCCGGGTGCTGAGGGTGTGCTGACGAAGATTGCGCGCTGCTGCACCCCGGTCCCGCCGGATGACATTATCGGCATTGTGACCCGCTACAACGGCATTTCGGTGCACCGCCGTGACTGCCCGAACATGCGTAACGCTGACGAGGAGCCGCGCGTGACCACGGTTGAGTGGGCGTCTTCGCCGACCGCTACGTACCGTGTGCAGATTCAGGTGGAGGCGCTGGACCGTAAGGGCCTGCTGAGCGACCTGATCCGTGCGATTTCTGAGTCGGGCGTGAACATTCTGGATGCGCGCGTGCACACTTCGGAGGATCGTACCGTGGTGGACCGCTTCGCCCTGGAGCTGGGTGACCGCTTCATGCTGGAGCACGTGCTGAACGTGGTCCGTAACGTGACGGGCGTGTACAAGGCGTACCGTCTGACGGGCGCGAAGCCCTCGGAAGCGTAAGCTCTTTAGAAATATCCTTCATGTGTTGATTTTGGGGTGCTGGTTTTTGTACTCTGGAGTTAACCGTTCGGCCCGCTACTCTTGATGGAGTAGACGGGCCGGATTTCTATTTTCTGGTCTATACGATGAGAAGCCACATGTGTTTCGAAAAGCCACTTCTTTGGTGGCTTCTCGAAACACATGTGGCTTTTCGCTGTTTAGGGGGAGGGGCGGGACTCTTTCGATAGGTTAGTGTCTTTGCCGTGGGTCTTTAACCCGCAGTGAAGACACTAACCTATCGAAACAGCCAATGGCTCAGCGATGACGAACGGACGCGTGCGGCTTTCTCCTCTTAGGCATAATGGGTGTAGCGGCAAGGGCTGCCGCCACATACACGAAAAGGTTTATGTATGGTCAATTCTTATACGTCCGGTTTCCTAAATTTCTTGAGTCACGAGCATAACCCTCTAAGGACGCACTCATAGGGGGAAATCAACTAGCCGGGGAAGTAATCAGCTTGGTGGTAGTTAGAGCGTAGAGCGTGTAGACGGTAATAAGTATTCCCGTAATAGCTGCAAATTTATCGCAATAGCTGTGTTCTCACGCTTATCTTGTCAGGGGTTCCATATATTTTGAGTGTATGGAGCAAGGGTATAGCTCCATGGGGTCTGTTATCTGAGTGAACCGAAGGAGAGATACTCATGGACCTGAGCGGTTACTACACTGGCGATGATTTTCGTGAGTTCTATGCAGGGCAGGATGCCTCGAATATTGACGATTTCTTCACTGAGAACAGTGAGTATCTGATGGAGCGGCTTCCTGAGCTGACTGATTATGACGCTCTTGCTCAGATTCGTTTTTGCGATTCTTGTGCGGCTTTGTGTCAGAGCGGTTACGCTTTGGATGAAGCTGAGGAAGCTCTCCGGGATACCTATACTTTGGCTGTTTGAACCCGGGCTGTTTGAGTCTGACCCTTCTAGATTCAGAGCTGAGTCTAGCGTTTGTTTTTCTTTCTTTATGGGGCTGTAGGCTTCGTATATTTTCTGTTTTCTATCCGCTTCTGGCGACCCGAAAGGTACTGTTGTGACGACCATTAACGATTATCAGGCTAAGTTTTATGCGCATGAGTTGCGCCGTAGCTATGCCGATAATGAGCTGGGTAAGCTGACGAGCCTGCTGTTTGATGCGCAGGTTGAGCCTAAGCCGCATCAGATTGATGCTGCTCTTTTTGCTTTGCAGTCTCCCCATATGAAGGGCGCTATCCTCGCTGATGAGGTTGGTCTGGGTAAGACTATTGAGGCTGGCATTGTGATTACTCAGTTTTGGTCTGAGCGTCGCCGCAATATTTTGATTGTGGCGCCGGCGTCGTTGCGTCAGCAGTGGAAGCAGGAGTTGTGGGATAAGTTCATGATTCCTGCGACTCTGGTTGATTCTAAGAATGCGAAGACTGTGATTGATGAGGCTCGTCATGGTGAGCCGTCTGTCTTGGTCTGCTCGTACCAGTTCATGAAGAGTTTTGAGAATCGTCTGGCTTCGTTGCCGTGGAATCTGATGGTGCTGGATGAAGCTCACTACCTGAGGAATTTCTATTTGCCGGGTAAGAAGCAGCCGAAGACTGCTTTGGCGGCTTCGAAGGTTGCTAAGTCAGCGCAGAAGGTTCTTCTGCTGACGGCTACTCCTTTGCACAATAAGCTGGAGGAGCTGTATGGCTTGGTGTCTGTGATTGACCCTGAGTTTTTCGATAGTTTGAAGGCGTTCCGTGCTCGCTACGCTAACGTATCTGATGAGTTGTCCTACGAAGAGGCGATGGAAGATCTGCGTGAGCGTTTGAGTATGCTGTTGAAGCGTCACCTGCGTCAGGATGTGAACCTGTACGTGCGTTACACGAACCGTGGTACTGAGACGTTTAAGTTTGAGCCGACGGAGCAGGAGAAGCAGCTGTACGAGATGGTGCAGTCGTTTATTCATAACTCTACGTTTATGCGTATGTCGCCGGCGCGTAGTCTGATGACTATCCAGCTGTTTAAGCGCTTGGGTTCTTCGACGTTTGCGGCAGCGACGACTCTTGATTCTATGGCTAAGCGTTTGCAGAGTATTGCTTCGGCTGATGTTTTGACGGAGAAGGAGGTTGCTGCGGCTTCTCGCTCGTTTGCAACTGTTGGGGCTGATGCTGATGGTGCAGAGGTTCTTGGTACCGACTCTGCCGGTACCGATTCCACCGCTACTGGTCCTACTAGCACCAGTTTTGTGTGTACTACGCCTGATGTGGATAGGGGTCCTTCGGATGACGAATGGCTATTGAAGCTGTCGGATGATTCGGATAGCTTCTCGGACCGTGTTCTGACGGAGCATGAGATGGAGGAGCTTCGTAAGGAGTCCGCAGAATTGTCGCGTGTAGCGAAGTATGCGGCGTCTATTAGGGAGAATGCGAAGGCCTACAAGTTGCTGGAGGCCTTGGAGCGCGGCTTTGAGAGTATGCGTGCTATTGGTGCGCCGGAGAAGGCCATTATTTTTACGGAGTCGACCCGCACTCAGGATTACTTGAAGCAGGTTCTGACTACGGCTGGTTATGGTGATGAGCTGGTGCTGTTCAACGGTTCGAATGCCTCGAAGGAGCAGCGCAAGATTTACCGTGAGTGGCTGAAGGAGCATGAGGGTAGTGACCTTGTCACCGGTGTTCAGGCTGCTGATATGCGTAAGGCTCTGGTTGATAAGTTCCGTAATTCGGCTCGCATTATGATTGCGACGGAGGCTGCGGGCGAGGGTATTAACCTGCAGTTCTGTTCCCTGTTGGTGAATTATGATTTGCCGTGGAACCCGCAGCGTGTGGAGCAGCGTATTGGTCGTGTTCACCGTTATGGTCAGAAGCATGATGTTTTGGTGATTAACTTCTTGAACACTGAGAATGTGGCGGAATCGCGCGTGCTGTCTCTGTTGACTGATAAGTTCCAGATTTTCACGGGTGTTTTTGGCGCAAGTAATGAGATTCTTGGTGCTATCGCTTATGGTGCTGATTTTGATAGGAAGATTGGTGCTATTTTTGCGAACGCTAAGACGGCTGAGGAGATTGAGGAGGCATTCCGTGAGCTTGAGGAAGAGAACGCCGATCTGATCGCTGAGGGTATGCGTGAGACGAGCTCTAAGGTGTTTGAGAACCTGGACGCGAATGTTCAGGATAAGCTCAAGCATTACGATGAGGGTTCGCGTGAGCTGTTGGGTGTTTTTGAGCGTCTGCTGATGGAGTTGACGAAGCACGAGCTGGCTGACTTGGCTGATTTTGCGAATGATTCACGTCGTTTTGTTTTGCGTGAAGTGCCTGCTTATGATGATGCTGAGAACGGCGATATTGTCCCTGGCACGTATGCGCTCAAGGAGGATTCGGATAATCACACTCGTCAGTACCGTTTTGATTCGCCGCTGGGTCGTTTTGTGGTGGATTCGGCGTTGAACAGTGAGACTCCGCAGCGTGAGCTGGTGTTCTCGGTGTCGGCTTCGGAACGTCCCTCGAAGTACGCGCAGTCGTTGGTGGGTACTTCGGGTGAGTTGAGCCTGCGTGAGGCGACCTATACGGCATCGGTTGAGGGTCAGTTGGTGCAGGAGTCGTATCTGGTTGCTGGTGGTTTCACTGATTCGGGTGAGCCGCTGTCTGCTGATGATGTGAATGATTTGATGTCTTTGCGTTGCGTGAGTGAGAGCCCTGTTGCTGGCATGATGTTTGCGGATCGTATGGAGTCTCAGATTCAGGAGCAGATGGAACGCCTGGCTGCTGAGGTGAATGAGCGTAATGGCCGTTTCTTGGAGGATTTGTGGCAGATTCAGGATGCTCGTGCGCAGGATATTCGTGCGGAGGCCGAAGCGGAGAAGCAGGAGCTGCTGAGGAAGGAACGTCAGCTGGCTGTTGCATCTAGGCGTGAGGCTGACCTGTCGAAGCGTATGCAGATGCGTGTGGAGGCTCGAAAGCTGAATAAGCAGGTGAGTGAGGTGGAGCGTAGGATGCAGCAGAGGCTTGCTGACTTTGATGTGTACATGGAGGACACCCTGGATCGCATGAAGAAGTCTAAGGATGCGACGAGCTCGGTTCAGGACTTGTTCACGATTCGTTGGCGTGTTGAGCAGTAAGTAGGCTCTTTACGGGCTGGAAGGCGGCTCGGTGTGGGTGACCATGCCGGGCCGCTTTTTGACGGTTTCGTTGGACAGCGTGGCGGTTATGTCGGAAACTAGAAGGGTACATTTTAGACGGTATGTCCCAAACCTAAATCTTTGTGTTGGCCTATCTTTGTAGTGTGCTGAATCGAGGAGTTTTAGGGCTCTGGCATGGGGATAGAGTTGTTCCTGTGGTAGTCGGCTAGTCAATGTTGAGACTGGACGGCAGCGAGTAGGTGCCGTGTTTTTATGGTTTGAGGCATATGTGATGGAAGGTTTATCGACGATGAGCGAAGTATCTGAATTCGGCAGTGTGCCGTTGTCTTCTCCGGATATGAGGGCGAATCTGTGGGAGCAGTTGCAGGTTTCGGCTCCGGAAGTTTTTGCCGATGGCAAGCTGAATGTGGAGGCTCTGCAGAACCTTCTGGGTGATGAGAATCTGGCGGGGGGGGGTGCTGAGAAGTTTGGTTTGACTTGGCCGGGTAAGCGTGAGGCTCAGCGTGTGGCACAGTTGCCGACGTCTGCTGCTATTCACCCGCAGATTTCGGATTCTGTGGATTGGGGATCGACCCGCAATGTGTTTATTGAGGGCGAGAACCTGGAGACTCTGAAGGCTTTGCGCACGGCGTACCGTGGCAAGGTGAAGATGGTGTACATTGATCCGCCGTATAACACGGGTAAGGATTTTGTGTATTCTGATCGTTTTGCGCAGACTGTGCGTGAGCACGAGTTTGAAACTGGCGCTCGTGATGCTGAGGGTGCGCTGAAGGCGGGTACGGCTTTTGAAATGAATACCTCAAACTCGGGCGCGTATCACTCGAATTGGTTGAGCATGATGTACCCGCGCCTGGTGTTGGCACGCGAGTTGCTAACTGAAGACGGACTGATTTTTATCTCTATTGATGATTACGAAGTCGATAATCTTCGGGCTATTTGTAATGAGATTTTTGGGCAGCATAATTCTCTGAATGAAAACCCGGTTTCATTTATTTGGCCTCGTTCAGGTGCGACTGCTGGAATGGTACGTACTGGGCATGAATATATTCTTGTTTACGCGAAGAACCGCAGCTCACTGAAACAGTTTAAAGTCTTTTCTTCCGAAAATGATTTTATTGAAGACCGCGCAATTAAAAAAATCTCTCGCAGTAACCCTGAATCATCGCTTACGCTAAAAGCGGGTATGAGGTTCGAGGGTAATAATGCAGAATTTACGGGTACTATCGGTACGAATGAGACCATGACAATTGATGGTGTTATGCGTTTTGAAAACGGTCGGCTTACCGAAGATGTAACCGTATCTGCGGGGTGGGCTATGAAGAGCCAGATTCAACAGTGGATGCAGGGTGAAGATACTTTTGACACTAAGGGGCAGCGGGTAGTCGAATTCTTCTTTAATAAAAAGGGTCTTCTGCGTTACCGAAAAGAACGGTCTGTATTTTCTCCCTCAACTATCCTTGAGTCAAATATAGTTGGTACTACTAAGAGCGCTTCTAATGAGATAGCTGAAATTCTTGGATATAAGAATCCTTTCAGCTACCCTAAGCCGACTGCTCTTATCCAGTATTTGATGTCTTTCTGCACCTCTGGTGAAGATATCATTCTGGACTTCTTTGCTGGTTCTGGAACTATTGCTCAGGCTGTTGTTCAACAAAACATTGTTGATCAGCAGAATCGCCGCTATATCGCGGTGCAGCTCCGAGAAGACCTGGACCAGGCAAGCGAAGCGTTCTCTCAGGGAGACCGAACTATTCCTGATGTCGTACGTCATCGTCTCAGGAATCTTCCTAGCTATGTCCATGAAAAGTACGCCGAGCAGATTGCTCAGCGCTCCGAGGACAACCCCCTCGACACCGGATTCCGAGCCTTCACCCTGGGTGATAGCTGCTTCAAGAGCTGGAAGGTAGACAGTAGCATCCACGTGGAGCAACTGGACCGGCTCTTCGAGGATCTGGGGGAGAGCATCAAACCCGGCACCGACCCCTACGATATTCTCTTTGAGCTCCTGCTCAAGAGCGGCTGCCCCCTGAACGTGGAACTGACCCCCTTCTCCTTCGGCTATACGAAATTCTTTGCCGTTGAATCTGGTGCGCTAGCCTTCACGCACCTGCCCACCGAAGACCCTGCAACCATCCCGAGCCTTGAAGACTGGGAAAAGGCCATCAACAAGTTCCACGAAATCTACGGCTACGAACCGGTCCAGCTAATCATGATTGAAGACGCGCTCTCCAACAAGAACAACTACGTCAACGTAGACAGCCTCAAGCTGAACCTGGTGCAGCTCGCCAAGCAGCACGGCATCAACCGCGAAGACGTACTCTTCGCCTAGAAGCACCAGCACACAGCTGAATAGGTTCCTCACGCGGACCCTGCAGAACAACCCGGCGGCGGTGAAAACACACCGCAATTCACCGCCGCCGTGGTTCTTCTAAGAACCCGTAACCCCTGAACCACTTCAGCGACCACACTCATAGCAAACAAACTCCGAAAGACCCCCGTCCGAAAGACCACTGCCATGCCTCACCCCGACCCTCAGGTCCCCACACCTAACCCCTTATACCGCGGCGCAGCAAGCCCTTCCAACCCCAGCCCCGCACCCCAGCGTAAAGGCTTCGTCTTCGACCCCTCACAGAAGCACCAGATGCGTGCCATTGACTCCACCGTGGCGCTCTTCGAAGGGCAGATGAAACACACCGGAACCAGCCGCAACATCATCCCCACAGGTGCTGCCGCTGAAGAGAACACCCTTTTCGCCGCCCGCGCCGCAGGCGTCGTCTACAACCAGCTCGACCTTGACCGTGAAGCCCTTTTCAACAACCTCATTAAGGTGCAGGAGAGCAACTACCTCGAGCATAGTGTGGAGCTCATAGTAGAAGATGGTGTACCCCACTACGACATCGAAATGGAAACCGGCACCGGTAAAACCTACGTCTACCTGCGCAGCATCCTCGAACTTGCCAAGAACTACGGGTTCACCAAGTTCGTTATTGTCGTACCCTCCGTAGCGATTCGTGAAGGCGTCAAGACCAGCATCAACTCCATGCGCTCGCACTTTGAGAACCTGTACCTGCAGCACGGTGTGTCCCTCCGCGAAACCTTCTACAGGGGCGACACTCCTGAAGAGGTCTACTCCTTCGCAACCGGTATCGGTGTCGAGGTTCTCATCACCACTATCAGCGCACTCAACACCACCAAAAAAGATGACCGTATCATCTATCGGGAACGCGATAGCCTCAACGGTCTGGCGCCCATCGACTACATTCGTGCTACCCGCCCCGTCGTCATCCTCGACGAACCGCAGCGCATGAAAAGCGACAATAGTACCATCGCAATTTCAGAGCTTAACCCCCTTGCTGTCCTGCGCTACAGCGCTACCCACGATAAGGTCCGCAACCTCGTCTACCGCCTCGATCCGGTAGACGCCATGCAACAGAACCTTGTGAAGAAGATTTCCGTCGCTGAGGTCCTCATCGATGGCATGACTACTACCCCTTACATTCGTTTTATTACTGTTGACCCGACAAAGAGGCCCCTCAAAGCCATCCTAGAATTGGCCACAATAACTAAGCAGGGTGGCATCAAACGCGAAAAAAAGACCTTCAAACAGGGTGAATCTTTGAAGAGCAAGACCAACAACGACGCCTACGGCGATATCGCAGTCAACCACATCAGTGTGGAGTACGGGGAAGAAAATGCCTTCGTTGAACTGAGCGCCATCGAAGGTAAAAACCTGCTCCGTCCTTACGAATCCCTCGGCGATGAAAACATGGACCAGGTGCACCGTGCCATGATTCGTGAAACCATTCGTCAGCATCTCAAGAAGGAATACATACTGCAGAAGGAAGGCGTTAAGGTTCTTTCGCTCTTCTTCATCTATAGCGTGCGCAGCTACCTGGGCGACGGAACCAATAACCTTGACGCCAACGGCGACTTCGCCCGCTGGTTCGATGAAATCTACGTTGAAGAAGTCGAACGCCTCGAGCAGATGACCGGAACCAGTAACTTCTGCTCGCACGACCCTCTGAGCGCCCGTAGTGCTTACTTCGCACAGCTCAAAGCCAAGCGCGGCCAGACCCAGGGCGAATACGTGGACTCCACCGACAAGCAGGAAAGGAAGGAAGACGACGACGCCTACGAGCTCATCATGCAGGACAAAGAACGCCTGCTTAGCCATGAAGAACCCGTACGCTTCATCTTCAGTCACTCGGCACTCCGCGAAGGGTGGGACAACCCCAATATTTTCCAGATTTGCGTGCTCCGCACCATGAACACCGCGATGGAACGTCGCCAGACCATCGGCCGCGGCCTGCGCCTGCCCGTCAGCGTCAACAATGGAACCCTCACGCGAATTTCCGACCCGAATCTCGCACGCCTGACCGTCATCGCCAACGAGTCGTACCGTGACTTTGCCGAAAACCTGCAGAAGGAATACCGCGAAGCCGGCGTAAGCATCGGACGTGTGCGCCGCACCGACTTTGCGGGTATTGCCGCGCGTCAGAACGGCGAAGTCTCTCCGACTGACACCCTCGGCGTTGCCCAGTCTGGTGAAATTTTTGATGTCCTCGTTAAGAACGGAATGCTCACGCAGGACGGTGAACCGACCCGCTCGTTCACCCCGAACCAGGTCGACTTCAGCCTCAGATTGCCCGAAGAGTACGCACCTTACGAAGACAAAATCATCCAGATTCTCGTTGACAACCAGAACACCACCAAATTTGTCGAAAATGAGAAGAACAGGAACGGGGAGCCTCGCAAGTTCAACCCGGACTTCCCTCGTCAGCTCTTTAGTGAGCTCTGGGAACGCATCGCCGTGGACACCGGCTACCGCGTCCTGCTTGACTCAAACACTTTATCTAATAAAGCAGTAGAGCTGATTTGTGAGGCAACTGAGCATATTCGACCTGTCCAGATTCGTATTGAAGAGTCTGCTCTTGATGTACATCGTTCCGGTATCAAGACTGGAACGAACCTTGGAGATGCTTCGGCTCGATTGGAAAAGATTGATTATTCATATCCCCTGCCCGATATTGTGGCAGAGCTACAGAAAGCGACCGATCTCTCTCGCAAGACCATCGTTGATATCCTCAAGAACTCCGAAACCCTGGATAAGTTCATTGCGAACCCCGGTGAATACATGGTGACCGTGCGTAGGATCCTGCAGAGCGTTGTCGAAGATGTTGCTGTCTCGAACGCTGTCTTCCGCCCGCGCATCGTTGACGACGAAACCTACATGGAGAAAACCGGGACCGCCCCCCGGTACCGCGCAGAGCTTGAACCGGACGAGGAGCAAGATAATCTCTGGCATGACGTTACCGGTGGTGGCGATTACCTTACTGAGGGTGCCGCTATGCCTCTGATGCTCGCTTCAGAGGCCCTCGCCCAGCTGCAGAATGACCGCAACGACTACCCGCTGGACAAACTCTACAAGGTAGCACAGCCCGAAAAGACGGACTACGACTACCTGGTGCTGGATTCAGACGTGGAACGCCAGTTCGCACAGAAGCTTGAATCAAACTCCGCCGTCAAGTTCTTTATGAAGCTCCCCCCGAACTTCAAGATTGATACGCCCCGCGGCAAGTACAACCCCGACTGGGCGTACGTTTTTGAAGGCGAAGACGGAAAGAAGACCTTCTACGTTGTGGAAACAAAGAGCACCCACAACGAGGCAGAACGTCGTGTCAGTGAGAACCAGAAGATTAAGGCAGGTAAGAAGCACTACGAAGCAGTCAACCGACTGATTCTTAGCGCGAAGTACTCTGACAGTTCTAGCCTGGAAGTCTTGCCGAAGGTTTTCTACGATGTGAAGACTCACGAGGATTCGCCTATTCCCTGGTAGCCGCTGGTAATCCACCCAGAGGTAATCCGCCCAGAAGCCACATGTGTTTCGAAAAGCCACTTCTTTGGTGGCTTCTCGAAACACATGTGGCTTCTCGCTGTTTAGGGGGAGGGGCGGGGGCCTTTCGATAGGTTAGTGCCTTGGCCGTGGGTCTTTAACCCGCAGTGAAGACA
>NZ_KV813803.1:447539-501787 GCF_001813725.1 Rothia sp. HMSC072B04
AGTGAAGACACTAACCTATCGAAACAGCCAGTTACCCGCCACGTAATCCACCCGGCGCTAATTTCGACCATAGGTTAGCAACTTCTGTCGTAGTTAAAAACCATGGCAGAAGTCCGTAACCTATGACCGAATTTTCTGTGTGATGTGTATAGGCGGGGGAGTGCGCCTCCAGAAAACCCCTCGTCACACAATATTTTTTCTGGCTTTTCTCCGGGGCGGGGCAGCGCAGCCCCTTATCTTGTCAGGGGTGCCCCGTACCTTGGTAGTAGAGAACAACGACGCGTTCTCACCCCCCTCCGCCGAGCGACCAAAGGAGCCCATCATGTACACGGTTGGTTACTACAATGACGAAGACTTCCGCGCCTTCTACTCCGGTCAGGACGCCGCCAACATTGACGACTTCTTCACTGACAACGGCGAATACCTCATGGTGTACCTGCCGGAGGTGACCGACCGCGAGTTCCTTGCCGGCCTCCGTTACGGTAACGGCTGCGATGCGCTCTGCCAGAGCGGATACGCCCTCGACGAGGCGGAAGAGGCACTCCGCGACATGTACGTGCTCGCCGTGTAGCCCACCCGCCCACCTGTCACAGATGGGGATCCGGTCATGAGTTGCGGATTTGTGCCATAGGTTAGTGTCTTTGGTCGTAGTTAAAAACCATAGTCGAAGACACTAAACCATGGCACAAATTCTGCAGAGGCGGGGCCTCAGCACCGGTGAAAATCCGGTCATGACCTAGCAATTTCAGTCATGACTTAGCGTCTTTAGTGATGGTTAAAACCCCAGCCCAAAGTCACTAACCCATTACCGAAAAACCTAAACCATAACCGGCTCTCGCCTACCTGGCGCATCCGGGGCCGCCTGCTTTTTAGACAGAGATTTTCGATAGGTTAGTGTCTTCACCGTGGGTCTTTAACCCGCATTAAAGTCACTAACCTATCGAAAATCCATGAACCCGGTGCGCCCTCCATCTGCATAGGGTGGGAGGCGCGAATATAACCCCCGCAGACACGCAGAAGCCACATGTGTTTCGAGAAGCCACGATAATGGTGGCTTTTCGAAACACATGTGGCTTCTCGGCGTTAATTAGACCGTCGGCTAGACCCTAGTTGCCGAAGCCCTGCAGGGTTGCTGCCCAGGCGCGGCGCGCCTCCAGAGCTTCCTTAGCCTTGGCGATCTTCTTGGAGTCGCCGCCCTTTTCAGCTGCTGCGAGCTCTGCTTCCAGCTCGGCGAGGGAGTCCTCGATCTGTGCGAGCAGGGAGTTCGCGCGTGCCGCCTTGGCGGGGTCGTTGCGCTTCCACTTTGCCTCTTCGGCGCCGTTGATTTCGTCCTGAATACGGCGCAGCTCGCCGTCGACGCGGCGCAGGTCGTTGCGGGGCACGCGGCCTGCCGCATCCCAGCGGTCCAGGATCTTCTCGAAGGCTGCCTTCGCGCCCTCAATGTCTTCGACGGGCAGGAGTGCGCGTGCTTCTTCGAGCAGTGCTTCCTTGACCTTGAGGTTTTCGGCGTAGACTGCGTCCTGCGCTGCTTCGGCTTCGTTGCGGGCGTTGAAGAACACGTCCTGTGCCGCGCGGAAGCGTGCCCACAGCTTGTCGTCTTCGCGACGGTGGCCGCGGGGTACCTGCTTCCAGGCGCGCATCAGGTCGCCGTATACGCGGGAAGTCTCAGACCAGTCAGTCGAAGTGGACAGCTCTTCCGCACGTGCAATCAGCTCTTCCTTGGCGCGCTTGATGCGTGCGTTGCGGTCGTCCAGCTGCGAGAAGTGTGCGCGGCGGTTGCGGTCGAAGGTGGTGCGGGCTGCACGGAAACGCTTCCACAGCTCGTCCTCTACGCTCTTCGCCAGGTGAATTTCGCGCTGTGCCTTCTTCCACGCTTCGAACAGTTCGTTCATGCGGGAGTGGGAGTTCTTCCAGTGGATCTGGTCGGGGTCCTGACCGGCAATCTGCTCGGCTTCCGCGACGATTTCTTCGCGGACGGCGAGGGCGCGTTCACGGTTTTCGGTGCGTGCCTGCTGCTGCTTTTCGCCGAGTTCAGCGATCTGCTCTGCGAGGGAGACGAGGCGCTTCTGCAGGCCGGAGTAGTCACCGACCATGTTGCGCACACCAATCTGCGCGCCGATGGAGGTGATGCCCTTCTGCAGGTCTGCGGCGGGGGCGTTGTTGGCGAGGCGGGATTCGAGCAGGGCAACCTGCGCCTCGACGTTTTCAAACTTGCGGGCGAAGTAGCTGAGCGCTTCTTCTTCGGAGGCGCCGGGCAGCTGGCCTACGGCGTATTCTTCGCCGTCGACAATGACGAAGACGTGGCCGTCCTCGGAGACGCGGCCGTACTGGCGTGCCTTTTCGAGGTTTACAGTGTCGTCGGGTTTGGTAGTCACCGCTATAACTCTTTCACTCGGGGGTGCTGGGGGTGGGGCGCCTTTGCGCTGTTCCCCGTGGTGGGCACCCGTTTGGGTGTGCGTGTGCACCTCCTAAGCATAGCCTCTGTGGGGTGTGTGTGAGTAGTGTCTGGTCGTGTTGTGTTGTGGGCGAACCTGCCGGCCGCGGGTTTGTGCGGGTTTGTGTCGGGTGCGCTGGGGGAGTGGGTGCTGTGCTGGGGTGGGTGTTGGTATGATGGGTAGATATGCCCGGAGGTGTTCCGGGGGTTTTGTTGTCGAGTTCTTTGTCAAGGAGTATCGCGTTATGGCTCGCAAGGCTTCGCTGTCTGGTTTTCCCGAGTATCTTCCGGCTGAGCGGTTGGTTGAGAATCATGTTCTGGACACTTTGCGTGAGACTTTTGAGTTGCACGGTTTCTCCCCGATTGAGACTCGTTCGGTAGAGACTATTGAGCAGCTGCTGCGCAAGGGTGAGATTGACAAGGAAGTTTACGCAATTTCTCGCCTGCAGGAGGACGAGGCTGCTAAGGCTAAGGAAAAGCTGGCTCTGCACTTTGACCTGACTGTGCCGTTTGCCCGTTATGTGGTGGAGAACGCCGGTTACCTGAATTTCCCGTTCTCGCGTTACCAGATTCAGAAGGTGTGGCGTGGTGAGCGTCCGCAGGAGGGTCGTGCCCGCGAGTTCACTCAGGCTGATATTGACGTGGTTGGCGACGGCGAGCTGCCGTTCCGTTACGACGTGACCTTGGCGCTGGTTGTTGTTGATGCGCTGTCGAAGCTACCGATTCCTGAGTTCAAGCTGCGTGTGAATAACCGCAAGCTGGCTGAGGGTTTCTACCTGGGCCTGGGTTTGACTGATACTGCGGCTGTTCTGCGTTCTATTGACAAGCTGGAGAAGATCGGCGCTGAGCGTGTGGCTGAGGAGCTGCAGGCTGAGGCTGGTGCGAGCGCGGATGCTGCCGCTGCCGCCCTGGAGCTGGCGCAGATCCGCACTGAGGATGCTTCTTTTGTGGAGCAGGTGCGTGCGCTTGCCGCGAAGTATTCGGTGGAGCACGAGCTGCTGGATCAGGGTCTTGCTGAGCTGGCTGAGGTCATTGAGGAGGCATCCCGCCGTGCGCCGGGTAAGGTGCTGGCTGACCTGTCGATTGCTCGCGGCTTGGACTACTACACCGGCACCGTGTATGAGACTGTTCTGGTTGGTCACGAGTCGCTGGGTTCGATTTGCTCGGGTGGCCGCTATGAGTCGCTGGCGTCGAACGGTAAGAAGACGTACCCGGGTGTTGGCCTGTCTATTGGTGTGACTCGTGTGGTGGCTCGTATTCTGTCGCAGGGTTTTGCGCAGGCGAGCCGTAAGGTGCCTTCGGCTGTGTTTGTTGCCCTGACGAATGATGAGGGCTGGTCCGCTGCGAATGATGTTGCGGATGCGCTGCGTGCCCGCGGTATTGCCTGTGAGGTGTCCGCGAATGCGGCGAAGTTCGGTAAGCAGATTAAGTACGCTGAGAAGCGCGGCATTCCGTTCGTGTGGTTTATTTCGTCGGATGAGTCGGGTGCCCCGGTTCACGAGGTGAAGGATATCCGTTCGGGTGAGCAGGTTGCTGCTGATCCGGCTTCGTGGATGCCGCCGGCTGAGGATCTGCACGTTCAGATTGTACGTGCTGAGGGCCTGTAAACATTAGGGGCCTGTAATGCCTGCGGTGTTTGGTTGCAGTATTATCTGGCTGCTGTAATAATTTGGTTACTGTAGCCTGCATATGGATGTGTACCCGCCTGGTGGGGAGGATGTTGACCTCCCTGCCGGGCGGGTCTTTTGTGTGAGCCCAGATTTTCGATAGGTTAGTGTCTTCGCCGTGGGTCTTTAACCCGGGGTGAAGGCGCTAACCTATCGACTGAGGCGTTTCCTCGCTTTATCTCAAGAGTAGTTTCCGCAAGTGGGTGATGACTTCCCGCTCTTTTTGAAAGATGTCAGCCCATGTGAGGTGTACGACCGTCCAGCCGGCGCGGGTTAGAGCACGGTCGCGGGTGGCTTCGTAGCGGTCCCTGCCGGGGTGGTCCACGTATTTCTGTTCGCCGTCGAACTCGAGAATGACGCGCGCCTCGGGCCAGGTGAAGTCCACTCGATAGTTACGGCCTTCGCATGAAATCGGGTACTGCGTTACGGGGAGGGGCAGCCTGTGCTCCATGAGTAGGCACCGGGTGAGGCTTTCACCAGCCGACTCGCTGGATGCATCCACCGCCTGCGCCAGGAGAGGCCCGGCGGAGCCGCCGTACCCGGTGAGGTTCAGTAGAATCTCAGTCACCTCGTGGGGTTCCAAGAGTTTCCGCCGCATGATGGAGTCAGCGAGGACCACCGCCTCCCGAAAGGGCATGCTGCGAGCACAATCCTGCAGCGTGCGAGCCACCGTCGTAACCATGATGGATGTGCCCGGCAACCTGGTGACTTCCTCGGGGCCAGGGGCGCTGTAATGCCGGGTGATTCTTCCCTTGTCAGAGGTGCTATGACTACAGCTATACACGCTTATCATTTGGGGAACAGAGAGTACATCAAGTCCCCATAGCGCCGCGGCTGATGTGTGGGAGAAGATTCCTTGAAGACCCATCATCTGAGCAGCGATGCACCGTACCGTGAGCCGCTCTTCGGGGGTGAGCGCTTGGGCATCGCGGGTGTAAATATAGGCTCCTCGCTGGATACGTTGCAGAGACCCTTCCGCCACTAGCTTGCGAATGCGTTTTGGCCCGATTCCTCGCAGGTTGAGCATCTGGGAGTTCAGCACGAATGGGTGCAGTTCTGCGGCGCGGGTAATTTCTGGTGTAGCCGGTAGTACGTTTGGGACGCGTTGCCACGGAATAGTTACGGTGTTCATAGGCTTTATCCTGGCAGGCTGTGTGAGGTTGTGGGGCTTGTTTGTGAAATCTGTGGATAACTTCGCGGATTCTACCGAAAAAGTGTTTGTCCACAGGCATGCGGAGTGGATTCCCCGGTAATACTTCGATAGGGTAGTGGCTTTTCGATAGGTTAATGCCTTCACCCCGGGTTAAAGACCCATGGCGAAGACACTAACCTATCGACCGCAGACACCCACGAACCTGCCGCCCTACCCGCATCCCGCCTCCGCACCCCATTTTCTGGTGCCTGACTTGCCCCGACCCGCCATCGACCTGCCCGGAGGGGATACAATATATGAGGCGCACGCAGTGTGCGCATATCATCAACCGCGTGTACCCGGCTACTGTCTATAGTCGTGAGGTGCCCGCTATGAAAGGAATGTCTGTGCTTCGCACTCACACCAACGGCGAGCTGACCGCCGCAAATATTGGAGAGACTGTTACCCTGACCGGTTGGGTGGCTCGCCGCCGCGACCACGGTGGTGTCGCTTTCGTTGACCTGCGTGACCGTGAGGGTGTCACCCAGTGTGTTTTCCACAATGAGGCTGATTTTGAGCACCTGCGCAACGAGTATGTGCTGCGTGTGACCGGTCTGGTGACTAAGCGCCCGGAGGGTAATGAGAACCCGAACCTGGCTACCGGTGAGATTGAGGTTGAGGTGTCCGCCGTTGAGGTGCTGAACACTGCCGCTCCGCTGCCTTTCCAGATTGACGAGCACGTTGAGGTGGGTGAGGAGGCGCGCCTGCGCTACCGCTACCTGGATCTTCGCCGCCCGGAGCCGGCTCGCATCATGCGCCTGCGTTCGGACGCGAACCGTGCGGCACGCAACCTGCTGGCCGAGGACGGCTACATTGAGGTTGAGACCCCGACCCTGACCCGTTCCACCCCTGAGGGTGCGCGTGACTTCCTGGTGCCGGCTCGTCTGGCTCCGGGTTCTTGGTATGCTCTGCCGCAGTCCCCGCAGCTGTTCAAGCAGCTGCTGCAGGTGGGCGGTATTGAGAAGTACTACCAGATTGCCCGCTGCTACCGTGATGAGGATTTCCGCGCCGACCGTCAGCCCGAGTTCACTCAGCTGGACATTGAGGCTTCGTTCGTTGATCAGGAAGACATCATTGAGCTGGGCGAGCGCATCGTTGAGGCTGTGTGGAACCTGATTGATGTGAAGGTTCCCCGCCCGATTCAGCGCATGACCTACAAGGATGCGATGGAGAAGTACGGTTCGGACAAGCCTGACCTGCGTTTTGGTCTGGAGCTGACTGAGCTGACCGAGTACTTCAAGGACACCACTTTCCGCGTGTTCAAGGCTCCCTACGTGGGCGCCGTGGTGATGCCCGGTGGCGCATCCCAGCCCCGCCGCACCCTGGACGCTTGGCAGGAATGGGCTAAGCAGCGCGGCGCTAAGGGTCTGGCTTACGTTCTCATTCAGGAGGATGGCGAGCTGACCGGCCCGGTGGCTAAGAACATTACTGACGCTGAGCGTGCTGGCCTGGCTGAGGCTACCGGCGCGAAGCCCGGCGACTGCATCTTCTTCGCTGCTGGTGAGGCTAAGGCTTCCCGTGCGCTGCTGGGTGCTGCTCGTGTTGAGATTGGTCACCGTACCGGCCTGATTAAGGACGGCGAGTGGTCCTTCGTGTGGGTTGTTGACGCTCCCATGTTTGAGTCTTCTGCTGAGGCTACTGAGTCCGGTGACGTGGCTCTGGGTCACTCCGCGTGGACTGCTGTGCACCACGCGTTCACCTCCCCGAAGCCCGAGTTCATGGACACCTTCGACACCGACCCGGGTTCGGCCCTGGCCTACGCTTACGACATTGTCTGCAACGGTAACGAGATTGGTGGCGGTTCGATCCGTATTCACCGCCGTGACGTGCAGGAACGCGTATTCGCTGTGATGGGCATTGGCGAGGAAGAGGCTCAGGAGAAGTTCGGCTTCCTGCTGGATGCGTTCAAGTACGGCGCACCGCCCATGGGTGGTATTGCGTTCGGTTGGGACCGTATTGTGTCTCTGCTGGCTGGCGTTGATTCGATCCGCGAGGTTATTGCGTTCCCGAAGACCGGTAACGGTTTCGACCCGCTGACCGCCGCACCCGCTCCGATTACTCCGGAGCAGCGTAAGGAAGCTGGCGTTGATTTCAAGCCGAAGAAGAAGGACGAGGAGTAATCTTCTCTAGTCTTTGGTCGTGCGCCCCGTAGGGGGTGCGGGCCTGTGCGGCGTGGACCCGGCGGGCGTTGAGTTGTGCCGGGGTCGCCGTTGAGGGTGGGCTGTGTATTCTGCTGGTGCAGGGTCGCAGCCCACCTTTTGTATCAACTGGCGTGCGTGCCGATTTGTGTACTAACCAAAGGGGGAGGGGAGCATGCGTATTCTGATTGCCGGCCCGAGCGGTAGCGGTAAGACGACGTTCGCGGCGCGGTTGGGGCGCCTCCTGGACATTCCGCATACGGAGATGGACTCGTTGCATTGGGGCCCGAACTGGACTCCGCGCCCTAGTTTTGAGGCGGATGTTCAGACACTCATTGAGCAACCTGCGTGGATTACGGAGTGGCAGTATCCGCAGGTGCGTGGCCGCCTGCTGGAGCGTGCGGATGTGGTGATTTACCTACGCTATAGCCGTGCGGTGGTCATGTGGCGTGTGGTTCGCCGGACGGTGCGTCGTGCGGTGACGGGTCAGAGGCTGTGGGCTGATAATGTGGAGCCGCCGCTGAAGAATATTCTGCACGACCCGGACAACATGATTCGGTACACGTGGAGGAGCTACCCGCACGTGGGGGAGTTGCTGGCGGAGGCTCGTGGCCAGCATCTGCAGAAGCGTTTTATTGAGTTTCGTACTCCACGGGCGGCGAACCAGTTTTTGCGTGCCGTGCAGCTGCGCGGCGTGCTCTGAGACCGTTGCCTCTAGAACTGCGGCTCCTCTAAACCAGCCGCCGAGAGTGGTGTCGAAAGAGATGTATGAGCCCGGTGAAGGCCGGCTCCAAGTTGAAAGGTGAACGATGCGAGTAGTTATTCAGCGCGTGACCCGCGCGGCGGTGCGCGTGGCGGGTGAGACGGTCGGCGCGATTGAGCAGCCCGGCTACCTGGTGCTGGTCGGTATCACGCACGGTGACGGTGCGGCGCAGATTGCGAAGCTTGCCGATAAGACCGCTAACCTGCGCCTGCTGGAGGGGGAGAAATCCCTCCTTGATGAGGGCGCACCCGTGCTGGCGGTCAGCCAGTTCACCCTCTACGGGGATGCGAAGAAGGGCCGCCGCCCCTCCTGGTCTGCAGCGGCTCCTGGCGCGGTGAGTGAGCCGCTGTTCAACGACTATGTTCAGGCGCTGCGTGAGCGTGGCCTGCACGTGGAGACCGGCGTGTTCGGTGCGGACATGCAGGTGGAGCTGGTCAATGACGGCCCGGTGACCCTGATTCTCGATAGTGAGACCCTCTAGGCCGGCGCTTTCGATAGGTTAGTGGATTGTCCCGAGGTTTAAAGCCTTGCCCCGGGGTTTAAAACCCACGGCGAAGACACTAACCTATCGAAAACCCGTGTGGTGTCACGCCGCGAGCTAAATCCGCAGCTGTATACCCACACCCGTACCCGCCTCCAGATTGTGAAACGATAGAGTAAGACTATGGCTGATTCCCTCTTTGATCTTGAGTTGCCCGATGACGGGGACCGCGTGACCCTGATCGGTGCGCCCGCTGAGGAGCCCTCCTCGCGTGCCTCTGTATCGCGTGCGCATTCGGCCCGTTCGGCATCTCGTGCGCCGTTGGCGGTGCGTATGCGTCCGCGCACGATTGACGAGGTCCTCGGCCAGGAGCATCTACTGACTCCGGGTGCGCCTCTGCGCGTGTTGGCGGGGGAGAACGCCGGGCCAGCTGGCCCGTCCTCGGTGATTTTGTACGGCCCTCCGGGTACGGGTAAGACCACCCTGGCGCATGTGATTGCGCGCGCGCCGGGTCGTAAGTTCGTGGAGCTTTCGGCGATTACCGCGGGCGTGAAGGACGTGCGTGCGGTCATGGATCAGGCGCTGCTCGACCGCGACATGTACGGTACGACCACCGTGCTGTTCCTGGACGAGATTCACCGTTTTACGAAGGCTCAGCAGGATGCGCTCCTGCCCGGCGTGGAGAATCGCTGGGTGATTCTGGTGGCGGCTACGACGGAGAACCCGTCGTTCAGCATTATTTCGCCGCTGCTCTCGCGCTCGCTGCTGTTGCGGGTTCATTCGCTGGAGCAGTCCGATATTGAGCGTCTGATTGATCGTGCGTTGGCTGATCCGCGCGGTTTTGACGGTGCGGCGGTTATTGATGCGGATGCGCGCGCCCACCTCGCGGCGGTTTCTGGAGGCGATGCTCGCCGCTCCCTGACCTCGCTGGAGGCGGCAGCTGCGATTGCGTTTAGCGAGGCTGAACAGGTTTCGGTAGAACCTGCCGTTTCCGCCGAGGGTTCAGAAGACCCGGCGGGGGAAGCGGGGGAGAAGGACCCGGAACCTGCCGCGCCCGTGCGCATCACCCTGGTACATGCTACGGAGGCGGTGGACCGCGCCGCGATCCGCTACGACCGTTCGGGCGATCAGCATTATGACGTGGTCAGCGCCTTCATTAAGTCCATGCGCGGCTCTGATGCGGATGCCGCGGTGCACTACTTGGCGCGCATGTTGGAGGGCGGCGAGGATCCGCGTTTCGTGGCGCGCCGCATCATGATTTTGGCGAGTGAGGATATTGGTCTGGCTGATCCGCAGGCGTTGCAGGTGGCGACGGCTGCGGCGCAGTCGGTGGCGCTGGTGGGCATGCCGGAGGCGCGCATTATTCTCTCGCAGGCGGTGATTTATTGTGCGCTCGCGCCGAAGTCGAATGCGGCGTATAACGCGATTAACCGCGCGATTGCGGATGTACGTGCGGGTGCTGCCGGTCAGGTTCCGGTGCATTTGCGTGATGGTCATTATGCGGGGGCTAAGCAGTTTGGTCACGGCGTGGGGTATGTGTATGCGCATGATGAGCCGGGGCATGTGGCGGCGCAGCAGTACCTGCCGGATACTCTGCGCGGTACGGTCTACTACGAGCCCACGCAGCATGGTTTTGAGCGTACGTTGACGGAGCGTCGTGAGCGTATTCGCCGTATTTTGGATGCGGCTCCGGTGCAGGATACGACCCGTTAGCTTACGTGGCTCCCATCGAGCCGTCTACTACTCTGAGTGCTGACCACCGGGGGAGTGGCGCGCCTCGGCAGGAAAGCAACCGTATAGAGCAAACAGCCGTATAGGGCTGAGCGCAAACAGAAAGCGGTGCGTAGTACCTCGGTAGTACTGCGCACCGCGTCAGAGTTTTGAGTTGTGATAGACGTCTTGACTATCGGCCTTCCCGGAAGGGCGGACGCCAAGCTTGTTATGGTTTCTAGTCTAGGCGATATGGGGGTCTGATTCAAGCTATTCCCATAAAGACACAGGTTAAAAATAACGAAATGATTACAATCCAACATCCCGGCGCCGCGATTTTTCGGGGAAGTCGCACCTAAATAGCTCTGACGGGCATAAATAATTCCTGTGGGGTCGTGTGGGTAAGTATTAAAAACCCACACGCACAGTGATTTGAACCAAAGATTTCCCAAAAGGCTGGTAAAGCCCGGGTGCATCCGGTAAGCTTGACGGGTCTGGCAATTACTATGCCCGCATTTGTGCGAGCGTCAGTAATGTAGCTGCGGGGTACTCTGCCCCGAGCTCTCCGCCCCACCGCCGTACAGCAACGACCGAATCGGTCGCGTACGGATCTCGGCGGGGTCAACCGAGGAGGCCAGTATTCAACAGACCGAGGCCCCATCCGTGAGGGTGCAGGAGCCTCACATAGAAAGGTAGATTGTGGCTAAGCACAACCGCACCCGCCGTACCGTGCGTCAGTCCCGTGCCCTGGGCATTGCACTGACCCCGAAGGCAGAAAAGTACCTCGAGCGTCGTCCTTACGGCCCCGGCCAGCACGGCCGTGCCCGCAAGAAGGCTGACTCCAACTACGCTACCCAGCTGAAGGAAAAGCAGCGTCTGCGCGCTCAGTACAACATCCGCGAGGCACAGATGCGCCGCGCATACCTCGAGGCAAAGCGTACCGAGGGCCAGACCGGTAAGAACATGGTCGAGCTGCTCGAGACCCGCCTCGACGCTCTGGTTCTGCGTGCAGGCTTCGCCCGCACCATTGCACAGGCACGTCAGATGGTTGTTCACCGTCACATCATGGTTGACGGCGTTCGCGTGGACCGCCCCTCGTTCCACGTCAAGCCCGGCCAGCTGATCCACGTTCACCCCAAGGCTGAGAAGACCACCCCCTTCCAGGCTGCGGCTGCAGGCGAGCACCAGGCAGTTCTGCCCGAGGTTCCCGCATACCTGAACGTTGAGATCGAGAAGCTGCACGCAAAGCTTGAGCGCAAGCCCAAGCGCGAAGAGATCCCCGTGATCTGCGACGAGCAGCTGGTCGTTGAGTACTACTCGCGTCTGGCATAATCTCGATTTTTCGAGAAGCAACCCGTCCTGCACCGTTCGGTGGGGGCGGGTTGTTCCCGTTTAACGCGCGGGTTTTTTGGGGTATATACACTACAGGGCAGTGGTGCCGCTGAACCTGTGAATCTTCCGTCGCTGGGAGTTTCATGAGAGTTTAGGGGGCGCTTGAAGGATTTTTCGACTAAAATAGGGGATTGAGCTGTGTATACAGTCCTGAACTGTATGCACGATCCGGCTGCGCGCCACGGTGGCGTCCAGCCTTGTACGACTATTGATAAGCATCATGCATTGAGCGGAATGGGGTTATAGATGACCGGCGGAGATATTGCGGGCCTGATTGCAGCAGGAGTTTTTGCGATTCTGGTGGCTCTGCTTGCGCTACCCATTATTCGCCTGACCAAGGTGTTTGATGAGCTTATCGTGACGATTCGTTCGCTGAACCAGAGCACCGGCCCTCTCATCGAAGAGGTGACCCGTACTGTGGTGACCACCAATGAGCAGCTGGAGAAGGTTGACGACATCACCTCGAACGTTTCGGATGCGTCCGCGAACGTTTCTGCGCTGTCCTCGCTGGTGACTTCGACTGTGGGTCAGCCGCTGATTAAGGTTGCGTCCTTCTCGTACGGTGTGCGTCAGGCGTTCCGCGGCGGTAAGTCCGGCGATGCACACGGCACCGCCAACACTGGTAGCACTGGCGGTCAGTACGGTTCGGCACAGTCCTCTTACTCTGCAGGCGGTGAGAACTAATGGGTCTGCTTCGTTCAGCTCTTCTGCTCGGCGCCGGCGCGGCGGTTGGTTACTTCGCTTCCAGGCGTGCCGCCTCCGAACCTGCTCAGCGTACCCCCGGCAGCGCCCTGCTCATGCGTGAGCACGGTGAGCTTGCCCTCAACCCGGAGTCTCAGATGGGAAAGTTCTTCGATTCGCCGATTGGCAAGCCCCTGCAGCCGTATGCGTTGCGTGCTGTTGAGTTCGCCGCCCGCGTGCGTGAAGGCATGCAGGAGAAGGAGATGGAGCTCAACGCTAAGGTGGAGCGCCAGAAGCAGGATCTGCGTCCTGGCTCCCTGGACACCTGGGACCGCCAGATGAGCTCGGCTGAGATTGAGTCCACGAACCGCCGCCTGGCTGAGCGTGAACTCATTGAGGTGGAGGCTGAGATTGCCTCCTTGGAAGAGGCTCAGAAGCGAGCGCGTGAGCAGCGTATTGCGCGTGACCGTCAGCTCGGCGACGGCTTCTTCAACTAGGTTTTTAAAGGTGGTGCTTTTGTCCGTTAACCACGGTACGAGGGTGGCTCGATTAGCCATTTTGCTCTCGGACAGGCACCATAGGTCAGTAGACTAATTTAGAATTTCGCACAGATTACTCTAAGGAACGAGATGCTCTCACAGGAGATTTCTAAGCGCTGGATCGATTTCTTCGCTTCCCGCGGCCATACTGTGGTGCCTTCGGCATCGCTGATTTCGAACGAGCCCGGCGCTATGTTCACCATCGCCGGTATGGTGCCGTTCATTCCCTACTTCCTGGGCCGTGAGACCCCTCCGTTCTCCCGCGCGACCAGCGTGCAGAAGTGCATCCGCACCTTGGACATTGAAGAGGTCGGTAAGACTGCGCGTCACGGTACCTTCTTCCAGATGGCTGGTAACTTCTCGTTTGGTGATTACTTCAAGGAGCAGGCGATTCCGTTTGCTTACGAGCTGCTGACCACCCCTCAGGATAAGGGCGGTTTCGGCCTGGATTCGGAGCGCCTGTGGGTCACCATTTATGAGGGTGACGATGAGGCTTTCGACATTTGGCACAACAAGGTGGGCTTCCCGGCTGAGCGTATTCAGCGTATGGGCATGAAGGAAAACTACTGGTCCACCGGTCAGCCCGGCCCCGCAGGCCCCGACTCGGAGATTTTCTACGACCGTGGCCCCGCGTACGGTAAGGAAGGCGGCCCGGCGGCTGACGATGACCGTTACATTGAGATTTGGAACCTTGTGTTCATGCAGTACCAGCGTGGCGAGGGCATCGGTAAGGATGACTTCGAGATTCTGGGTGATCTGCCGAAGAAGAACATCGATACCGGTCTGGGCGTTGAGCGTCTTGCCATGCTGCTGCAGGGTGTTGAGAACTTCTACGAGACCGACCAGGTTCGCCCCGTTCTGGACGCTGCTTCTAAGCTGTCCGGTAAGAAGTACCACGGCTCTGAGTCCGCTGAGGATGAGGGCTACGAGGATGACGTGCGTATGCGCGTGGTGGCTGACCACATCCGTTCCTCGCTGATGCTGATTGCTGATGGCGTGACCCCCTCCAACGAGGGTCGCGGCTACATTCTGCGCCGTCTGATGCGCCGTGCGATTCGCGCGATGCGTCTGCTGGGCGTGACTGAGCCCTGCCTGCCCGTGCTGTTCCCGGCTTCGCGTGATGCGATGAAGGGTGCTTTCCCGTACGTGGGTGACGACTTCGAGCGTATTTCCCGCATTGCGTACGCTGAGGAGAAGGCGTTCCTGCACACCATTGAGACCGGTACTGAGCGTCTGGAAGAGGCTGTTGCCGCGGCTAAGAAGGACGGCTCCAACGCTGTTTCTGGTGCTGAGGCGTTTGCTCTGCACGACACCTACGGCTTCCCGATTGACCTGACCCTGGAGATGGCTGCTGAGGCTGGCGTGAAGGTGGATGAGAAGTCCTTCCGCGAGCTGATGGCTGAGCAGCGTCACCGTGCGCAGGCTGACGCTAAGGCGAAGAAGGGCGCGTTTGCTGACCTGTCCGAGCTGCGTAAGCTCGTGGACGAGCGCGGCTCCATCTTCACTGGTTACACCGAGCTGCGTACTGAGACTAAGCTGCGTGCAATCCTGGTGGACGGCGTTTCCGTGCCCGCCGCTAAGGCTGGCGACAAGATTGAGGTTGTTCTGGACGAGACCCCGTTCTACGCGGAAGCCGGTGGCCAGGCTGCTGATACCGGTGTCATTACCGGCAACGGCTTCATCATTGACGTTCAGGACGTTCAGCAGCCCGTGAAGGGTCTGAGCGTTCACCGCGCCGTTGTGCGTGAGGGTGAGGTTCACACCGGTGCCGATGTTGTGGCACAGGTTGACGTTCAGCGCCGCCGCGACGGTGAGAAGGCACACTCCGGTACCCACATCATTCACGCTGCCCTGCACCAGGTGCTCGGCAACGAGGCTACTCAGCGTGGCTCTTTCAACAAGGAAGGCTACCTGCGTTTCGACTTCGCGTGGGGCGAGGGTCTGTCCGAGTCCGCTAAGCGTGAGGTTGAAGAGGTTGCTAACCTCGCGATCCGCGATAACCACGAGGTGATTACTCGTGAGATGCCGATTGCTGAGGCTAAGGCTCTGGGCGCTATGAGCCTCTTCGGTGAGAAGTACGGCGATGTGGTGCGTGTTGTTGAAATCGGCGGCGAGTTCTCCCGCGAGCTGTGCGGTGGTACCCACGTTGGTTCGTCCGCTGAGATTGGCTCCCTGACCCTGCTGACCGAGGGCTCTGTTGGCTCCGGTAACCGCCGTGTTGAGGCTCTGGTGGGTCTGGACTCCTTCAACCACCTGGCTGCTGAGCGTACCCTGGTGAACCAGCTGACCGGCCTGATGAAGGTTCAGTCTTCCGCTGATCTGCCCGAGAAGATTAACCAGACTCTGGCTAAGCTGAAGGCTGCTGAGAAGGAACTGGCTCAGCTGCGCCGCGAGAAGCTGCAGGCTGAGGCTGGCAAGCTGCTGGAGAACGCACAGACCATCGGTTCCGTGCGCGTTCTGGCGCATGACGCTGGCGAGCTGGACGCTAACGGCGTTCGTGAGCTGGCTCTGGATCTGCGTTCGCGCTTCGGCTCCGAGACCGCTGTTGTCGCCGTGGTGGGTGTGGCTAATGGCCGCCCCGTCGTCCTGGTGGCAACCAACGAGGGTGCTCGTGAGGCTGGCGTGAAGGCTGGCGCTCTGGTCCGCGTCGCTGCCGGTGTTCTCGGCGGCGGTGGCGGCGGTAAGGACGACGTCGCTCAGGGTGGTGGCCAGGACGCATCCAAGATTGGTGTTGCACTGGACGCTGTCCGCGACGCTATCGCACAGGCTCAGGCCTAAACATGGCAGAATTCCAGCGCGGAGTGCGGATGGGTGTCGATGTGGGTAACGCCCGCGTCGGCACCGCCCTCAGCGACCCCGACGGTATTCTCGCCACCCCGCTCAAGACGCTACGCCGCGACGCGAAGAAGAACTCTGACCGCCGTGTTTTGCGTAAGCTGATTGAGGTGAACGAGGTGGTGGAGGTTTTCGTCGGGCTTCCGAAGACCATGCGTGGTGGGGATTCTCCCTCCACGGAAATGGCTCGGGAGTACGCGCAGGCTCTGCGCTCCGAGCTGGATGCCGAAGAGAAAACACACATTAACATTTGGCTGGTGGATGAGCGACTCACCACCGTGAGCGCTCACCGTGCACTGCACGAGGCTGGGGTTTCCAGCCGAGATTTCAAGACTATGGTTGACCAGGTGGCGGCTGTGAACATTTTGCAGTACAGTCTGGATGCCCTCAAGGCGGGGCAGTCCGTAGCCGGGTACAAGGTGAGCGATCCGGCCCACGAAGAAAACCGACCGTCCGAGTCAGAAGGGACCACGGTCGGTGCCGTCAACGAAACGGAGAACCTTCAGTGACCGAACAGAATAAACAGCCCGAAGAGAGCGGGCTCGACCTCTTTAGGCCGACAGCCGAGGATGAACGTAAGGGCATCACCGGCATCACGATGGAACAGGAAATCGTGTCGGTGGCTACGTTGCGTGCGCGTAAGCGCCGCCGCCGCGCCATCATGCTGAGCGCAATTTCCTTGTTTGTCGTGGCTCTGGTCATCATTTCGGGTGCCCTGATTACTCGCTATGACCCGTTCAAGACTCGTGACTACTCGGGTGGCGGCAATGGTACGACCGTGACTTTCACGATTCGTTCTGGCCAGTCCACCGCGCAGGTGGCGCAGGAGCTTGAGGCAGCGGGCGTGGTTGCTGATGCTGATAAGTTCCTTGAGGTGTACACCAAGGAGAGCAAGGGTAAGTACTTGCAGCCTGGCACCTATGAACTGCAGCAGCACATGAGCAGCTCGAGCGCGATTACGACCATTATTGATGCGAACAGCAACGTACTGTACCTGGCGATTCCGCAGGGTAAGCGCGTGAGCGAGACCATCGACCTGATTGTTTCTGGCTCCGATGGCGCGTTCACCCGCAAGCAGGTTGAGGACGCGGTCAGCAACTACACCCAGTACGGTGTGCCGAGCAACTTCCCCTCGATTGAGGGTTGGTTGCACCCGGGTGAGTACCGCTTCCCGAAGGACACCGACATCAAGAAGGTCATTCAGACCATGGTTGATAAGACCAAGGCTGACCTGAAGGAAGCCGGCGTGAGCGGCGACCAGAAGACCTTCGAGGTGCTGACCATCGCCTCCATCGTGGAGCTTGAGGCTCAGCCGAAGGACTACGTGGCGGTTGCAGGCATCATTGAGAACCGCCTGAACAACCCCGACGGTGAGACCTCCGGCCTGATTCAGTCGGATGCGACCGTGACCTACGGTCTGGGTGTCCGTTCGTACCACCTGACTGAGGAGCAGAAGGCCGATAAGAGCAATAAGTACAACACTTATGCGAATAAGGGTCTTCCGAAGGGTCCGATTGGTTCCCCGCAGCTGGCTTCGATTAAGGCTGCTGCGGCTCCTGAGAAGAACCCGTACTACTACTGGGTGACTGTGGACCTGGACTCCGGTGAGACTAAGTACTCCCGCACGTACGCTGAGCACCAGCGTTACGTTGAAGAGTACAACCAGTGGTGTTCTAAGCACCCGAACCGCTGTAGCTAAGTTGTAGCTCATTGGTTTAGCTGGTAGCTACGATTTGGTAGCTTCGGCGTGAAGGTTCCTTGCTGAGGCGGGTACCGCCTCCACGAGAGTGGGGGAGGTACCCGCCTTTGCTGTACCCGGATGCTGAGTGCTCGGTTGTTGGGGGTGCTCGGTTTTTGGGCTATACCTGAATATTGGTTTGTCCCTTAAAATGGGTAGAGTGCGCCTATGACCGCGGGTTCGTGGCGTGCGTGTCCGCAAGCCCGCAAGCCCCGAGCGTTGAGTGTTGAGAGCGTTCCCCAGCGTTGAGAGCGAGAGAGTATCTATCGATGAAGACTGAACCGTACCGCGAAGCCCCGTATCTTCGCCGCGCCTACGTGCTGGGGCACCCTATTGCGCATTCGCTGTCGCCTGCGCTGCATCGTGCCGCGTATGACTTTTTGGGTGAGCAGAATTTGGGTTATGATCGCCGCGATACTCTGCCCGATGACCTGCCGGAGATTATGCACGGTGTGCGTCACCCGAAGGGTACGGAGGACGCCCCGTATATTGCGGGCCTGTCGGTGACGATGCCGTTGAAGACCGCGGTCATTCAGTATTGCGATGAGCTGAGCGAGACTGCCCGCGTGACCGGTGCGGTGAACACGGTGTATCCGCGCGGTGAGAAGGTACTGGGCGATAACACGGACGTGATCGGCATTGTGAACGCGCTGCGCCACGCCGGTTTGGAACCGGAACCGCTCAAGGATTCTGCCGCGATTGTGGGCGGGGGAGCGACCGCTATTTCCGCCCTGACCGCACTGCATCAGCTGGGGTATTCCCGTGTGAGCGTGTACGCCCGTTCGCTGCATAAGCTCGCTAGCGTGCAGGAGGCGGCGGACCGCCTGGGTGTTCAGCTGGAGCAGATTTCCCTGGCTGAGCTGCCGCAGAACCTTGCTGAACGCGGTCATCACCCGGTGGTGTCTACTCTTCCTGCCCATGCGGCGGATGAGTGGGCGAGCCAGCTGAGCGGGCTGAAGGGCGCCTCCGCGACACACCAGCCGGTACTGCTCGATGTTGCGTATAACCCGTGGCCTTCGGTGCTGGCGAGCGCTTGGGAGGCTAACGGCGGCACGGTGGTTTCTGGTCTGGAGATGCTGCTGTATCAGGCGGTGGAGCAGGTTCTGCTCTTTACCGGCCGTGAACTGCAGCCCGCCGAACTGCTGGGTCTAATCAATGCGATGTGCGCGGCGGTTGATCTTGCGCCTCGTGCTTCCGTTTCGTGAAAAAAGCGTGCTTTCACTCGCTCAGTAAACAGGCATTTTATACACTATTTATACACGTGAAGAATTATTATTCCTTCCTCCTGCGCTGCGGTGCGGGTGCGATGAAAAGAGGTTAACTTATGGCCCTGCGTTGGCTCACTGCCGGAGAATCCCACGGCGAGGCGCTCGTCGGCATTATTGAGGGCGTACCCGCCGGTGTGGAACTCACCAGCGACATGGTGCGTGACGCCCTGGCTCGTCGCCGCCTCGGCTACGGCCGCGGTGCCCGCATGAAGTTCGAGGAGGACCGCGTGCGCATCCTGGGCGGTGTGCGTCACGGACTGACTCAGGGCGGTCCGGTCGCGATTGAGATTGCGAACACCGAGTGGCCCAAGTGGACTGACGTGATGAGCTCCGACCCGGTGGATCCGAAGCTGATTGAGGGTCGTGCGCGTAATGCTGCGCTGACTCGTCCGCGCCCCGGCCACGCCGATTTTGCGGGTATGCAGAAGTACAACTTCTCTGAGGCTCGCCCGGTGCTGGAGCGCGCCTCCGCGCGTGAGACTGCAACCCGCGTGGCTCTTGGCGTGGTTGCCGCCCAGATTTTGAAGGCTCTGGGTGTTGAGCTGGTTTCTCACACCGTGGCTGTGGGTGGCGTGCACGCTCCCGAGGGCGCCCCGGTGCCTTCGCCTCGCAACGTTGACCAGCTGGATGCTGACCCGCTGCGCTGCTTCGACAAGGCAACCTCCGACGCGATGGTTCAGCGCGTGGACGAGGCGCACAAGGACGGCGAGACTCTCGGCGGTGTGGTTGAGGTGCTCGCGTACGGTATGCCTCCCGGACTGGGTTCGTACGTGCACTGGGACCGCCGCCTGGACGCGCGCCTTGCTGCAGCGCTGATGGGTATTCAGGCGATTAAGGGCGTTGAGGTTGGCGACGGTTTCGCGACCGCTGACCGCCCGGGCACTGCCGCTCACGACGAGATTTCTATTGGTGAGCACGGCGTTACCCGCGATACCAACCGTGCAGGTGGTATTGAGGGCGGCATGAGCATTGGCGACCTGCTGCGTGTGCGTGCGGCAATGAAGCCCATTGCGACCGTGCCGAAGGCTCTGAAGACCATTGACACTTCCACCGGTGAAGAGGCTCGCGCCCACCACCAGCGTTCGGACGTGTGTGCTGTTCCCGCCGCCGGCGTGGTGGCGGAGGCTATGGTCGCCCTGGTGCTCGCTGAGGCTGCACTGGAGAAGTTTGGCGGCGACTCGATTGGTGAGACTCGCCGCAACATGGATTCCTACCTGGACGCTATTCCGGCGTCTCTGGCGTGGGAGTCTAACGTGGCTGGTTGGGACGCGTAGTGCCCCTTCCGGCAGAGTCTGAGGGCCGCGGCGCTAAGGGTCGCGGTTCCGGGGAGGTTTCTGTGGAGCAGGGTGTTCGCCCGGTCGCTTCGAGCCCCCTTGCGCGTATTGCTGCGGCGACGCAGCGTGCGCGAGGGGGCGCTTCGCCGCGCCCGGAACCCGGCGCAGAATCCGGTGTATCTGCTGCGGCTGAGCAGGCTGTTGAGGCTGCGGGCACTGGGGTTCGTGAGACGGCTGCGCATGAGGCTGACGCATCGGTTTCTTCCGCGTCAGTTTCTTCTGTGCGCCCGGCTTCTCGCGTGCCCACCCCCGCTGACCTGATGCGTTCTGGCGCCCGTCCCCTGCCCGCCGCCGCTACGGCGAGCACGCAGGGTGTGCGCCTGTACGCCTCCTCGGTATCTGAGGACGCCGACCCGGCGCTCGGCCTGGACGAGGACCTGCGCCTGAAGCTGCTCAGCGCCCTGCAGGGCATGGGCACCGCTGAAGAGGAACCCCGCAAGGAACCCGCAAAAGCGGAAGCACCTAAGCCCGCAGCTCCAAAACCGGCCGTGCCTAAGCCTGCCGCGCCCAAGCCGGCACCTCCGAAACAGGCTCAGCCTGCAGAGGCGGCGGGGGAGAGCGCTACCGCTTCTGCACCCGTGCAGAAGGCTGAACCCAAGCCTGTACCGGTCACGCCCGCAGCCCCCGTAGCTGTGCCCGAAACTTCCGTAGCTGTGCCCGCGGCTGAACCCGCCAAGCCGGTCCGTCCGACCCCGGCGCTGTTCGGCAAAGTTCAGGTTGCTGCGCCCACCGAACCTGCCGCGCCCCCCGCGGAAGAAGAGAACCATGCGGGGGAGAAGCCCCTCGACGCTTCCGAGCTGCCCGCAACCCCGGCTAAATCTGTGGCACCCACAGAGCTTGCTGTCCCCGCAGAGGCGCTCGCAGAAGACGAGTCCGCCGGCGCTCGCATCCACCCGCAGCAGGTGCGTGAAATGCACGAGAACTTCGCGGAACGCTCCCGCCCCATTGTGCTCATTGGCCCCATGGCGGCAGGTAAGACCTACATTGGTACGCACCTGGCGCGTTTCTACGGCTACGAGTTCCTCGATGCCGACCAGCTCATCGTCGAACGCTACGGCGAAGTCTCCGAAATTTTCGAGATTTTTGGTGAGGCGTATTTCCGCGAGCTCGAACGCAAAACCATCGAAGAGGTCCTCACCTCGCCCGTGTACCGCAACACGGTGTTCTCTCTGGGTGGCGGCGCGCCCATGACCGACTCGGTCGCGGAGCTGCTCAAGGACGAATGCGTGGTGTACATCCTCGTTGATGCTGACACCGTCACCCCGCGCATTACCGGCAATAAGACCCGCCCGCTGCTGCAGCCGAACCCGGTCGAGCGGTGGACCGAAATTTTTGAGCGCCGCCGCAGCCGATACGAAGAGCTGGCGCACTTCACCCTGGACGCACGAGGCGGCCGCCCCATCACCGAGATGACCGCCGAAATCCAGGCGTACGTGACCGCAACCCGCGCCTCCCGCGCGCAGCGCCCCCAAGCATAACCCCTCACCTGTGAAAGGACACATGATGAGCACTCAGCCCACCCCCACTTTCGGTGCCTCCGGCGCGGAAGATATCACCCGCATCCCGGTGACCGGCAGCTCCCCGCGTGAGAACTATGAGGTTCTCATCGGCCACAACCTGCTCGGTAAAATCCCCGAAATTCTGGGCAACCGCACCAAGAAGGTGCTCGTGATTCACCCGCGTGCCCTGCGTTCCACCGGTGAGCTGGTCATGGAAGACCTGCGCGCCATGGGCTACGAATCGTTCAGCGCCGAAATCCCGGACGCTGAAGAGGCGAAGCACTACCAGGTGGCGGCGTTCTGCTGGCAGGTGCTCGGTCAGAACGACTTCACCCGCACCGACGCGATCATCTCCGTGGGCGGCGGCGCCATTACCGACGTTGCCGGATTTGTCGCGGCAACCTGGCTGCGCGGCGTGCGCGTTATTCACATTCCGACCACCCTGCTCGGCATGGTAGACGCTGCCGTGGGCGGTAAGACCGGCATCAACACCGCCGAGGGTAAGAACCTGGTCGGCGCGTTCTGGCCGCCCGCAGCGGTGCTCTGCGAGATCGGTACCCTGCGCACCCTGCCTGAGCATGAGCTGCTGACCGGCATGGGTGAGGTCGTCAAGTGCGGCTTCATTGCAGACCCCGAAATCCTCGACCTGATCGAGGCGAACCCGAACGCCGTACGTGACTCGCAGTCCGCCGTGATGCGTGAACTCATTGAACGCAGCGTGCGCGTGAAGGCGGAGGTCGTCTCCGAGGACCTGCGAGAATCCGGCCGCCGCGAAATCCTGAACTACGGCCACACCCTCGCCCACGCCATCGAGCGCAACGAACGCTACCAATGGCGTCACGGCGCGGCAGTGTCCGTCGGCATGGTCTACGCCGCCGAACTGGCGCTGGCAACCGGCCACGCCGACGAAGAACTCGTGGCACGCACCCGCCGCATCCTCGAATCCCTGGGCCTGCCCACCTCCTACAAGGCAGACGCATGGCCCCAGCTGCTCGAAGCAATGCGCCGCGACAAGAAGGCACGCGGCAACCTGCTGCGCTTCATCATTCTTGACGGTCTGGCTCGCCCGCGCGTCTACGAGGTGCCGGACGACTCGATCCTGTACATGACCTACCAGGAGATTACCGAGTAGGTGATGAGTCCCGTACAATCACCGGATGCACCCGGCGCGTGTTTGCTCATACGCGGCAGCCGGGCGGGGTGCCACAGAAAAACTGTGACGCCCCTGCTAGGCAAACTCGTGCGCATCCTGTAGAATGTACGGGACATATTTTTGCTCATTGAAAACTTAGCGCCTCGCCGGGTACCACTACGGCGTGAGCGTCGATGACACGAAGGAGAGCCCCATGGCATCCACTACCGATATTAAGAACGGCGCCGTCCTGAAGATTGACGGCAACCTCTGGTCCGTCGTTGAGTTCCAGCACGTTAAGCCCGGCAAGGGTGGCGCATTCGTCCGCACCAAGCTGCGCAACGTTACCTCCGGCAAGGTCGTCGACCGCACCTTCAACGCTGGCGCTAAGATCGAAACCGCAACCGTTGACCGCTCCGACTACCAGTACCTGTACCAGGACGGCGACGACTACGTCTTCATGGACATGAAGACCTACGACCAGATCAACGTTCCCGCAACCGTTGTCGGCGACGCAGCAAACTACATGCTCGAATCCCAGACCGCAACCATCGCAATGCACGAGGGTAGCCCCCTGTACATCGAGCTGCCCGCATCCGTGGTCCTCGAAATCACCTACACCGAGCCCGGCCTGCAGGGCGACCGCTCCACCGGCGGCACCAAGCCCGCAACCGTTGAGACCGGCTACGAGATCCAGGTTCCCCTGTTCCTGGAGACCGGCACCAAGGTCAAGGTTGACACCCGCACCGGTGAGTACCTCGGTCGTGTGAACGACTAATGAATTCGCGTACGAAAGCCCGATTGCGCGCCCTCGAAGTGCTCTTCGAGGCGGATCAGCGCAACGAAGATTATATTGAGGTACTCCGCCGCCGCCGACTGTACACGGTAGCGCAGATCTCTGCTTACTCTGAGGAAATCATTCGTGGCGTCCGCGACCACGACGAAGAGATCCGCGAGTTTGTGGAGACTTACGCCCGTGACTGGTCCTTCGAGCGTATGCCCGCCGTGGACCGTGCCGTGCTGCGTATTGGCACTTGGGAGCTTCTGTACAATGACGAAGTTCCGGATGCTGTCGCAATTTCTGAGGCTGTCGGTCTGGCGCGTGTGCTGTCCACGAATGAATCTCCGAAGTTCGTGAACGGTCTGCTGGATAAGCTCCGTCAGGTGAAGCCGACCCTGCTCGCGTAAGACGTCCCGCCGCGGCCTGCCCGCCAGCCCGTAGCTGGTTGGTTCGCTGTTTGAGGATGCGCCCGCAGGGAAGCGTACGTGAAACCCCCGCCGTGCTGTAGTTCGCTACAGGACGGCGGGGGTTTTCTGTGTCTACGCTTCTTCGGTTGGCGCGCTTCTGCGTTGGGTTCCGCATTTGGTGTGGATGCGCTCGCGTGGTTTGGAAGGTAGGCGAGGCTTCACCGGACAACGCGGGCGGGGGAGTGCCCCCTCTGCGGCGCTGAGCGCCTTGAGGACGGAGCCCCCGCCTCGCGTGCCCGGTATGCGCCTCGTGCAGTATCAGCTACTTGCTTTGAGCGGATGCGGTCGCCTCGCTCGTAGCGTCTGCTTCGTCTCCGCAACCGTTATGAAGGGTCTCAGACTTGATAACAACAAACGCATTATCTTCAGAACGGCGAACAACAAAGACCCGTCGCGTTAGCTGCGGGTCCTTAAATTTCTTACCCTCAGCAGAGCGAACGTTGCTCCAGTCTTCACAGAACGTGATGGTTGCGCCGGTGTTGTATGAGACAGAACCATCGTCGTTCATGGTTCCATAGGTGACTGGATCGATGTTATTGAAGGCAATTTCGCCCTTAATAGGACCGTGGTTTTCTTCTGTGAACTTTTGAATATTCTCCACTTCCTCCTTTGTGTCTTCCAGGAAGTTTTTATGCACGTATCGGAGCAGCTCTTCATCGCTCGTGTGCTCCATGCTCCCATGCATCCATGCATTCCAAATGAGTCGGTACTGTTCCAACGCATCGTATGCAGCCTTGAGGGTCGCATCTGCTGCTTCCTTCGACGGGTTATCCAAATCAACGTTCGCACGAATCAGCACGGGCTCATAACCCGTCGGAGTGGGTGAAGGAGTGGGAGTTGCAGAAGCTTCCGCGCTTGCCGATTCAGCGCTCGCGGAGGTGGAAGCGCTCGATTCTGCGCTGACCTGCGCGCCGCCGGAACATGCGGACAGGGTGAGCATCATTGCCGCAGAGAGCGCGGCAATAGAACTACGGTTAAACATCATTGTTAGTTCTTTTCTGGTGTGTGGTTGTGTAAACCGCTGAATTATCCACGCAACAACGTGTGGAATTCAGCGGAATGTTATCGGTTGATGCCATTACCCTAACATATATCCACAGAGCACACACCCCGGCGTATTATTTGTTCATTTTGCCAATTTTCTATTCATTTCAGTGCAGGTAAAGGTGTCCCGAGATGTACACAGGGGCACATATCGGCATGCAGGTGGGGGCTCCACCTATTGCACCGTGCCTAATTCTCTGAAATATTCTTGCAGCCCCCTCACCGTGAGCGGTCTCTCGCCGAACCTGAACGTAGCCTGTGAACTGTGGTACCCTACTAGAAGCACAAAACCTTTAAATCCGTCCCGTGAGGCGGGGAAGGAGACGGCTATGCCTGGGTCAACTGTACCCACATCCGGCGCGAATCAGGGGCGAAATCTAACCGCAGCCCCCCATTCGGCAACCCCTCAAAGCACCTCCGAGGACGCGACCACCGTCGGCCGCACCATCCTCAGCGAGGACGAAATCCGCCGCGCCCTCACCCGCATCGCCTACGAAATTATTGAAACCAATAAAGGCGTAGAAAACCTCGTACTCATCGGCATCCGCTCCCGCGGCGTGCCCCTCGCCGTACGACTCGCAGCCCGCATCCAAGCCATCGAGCCGAACTTCAACGCAGAAACACGAATCGGCGCCCTGGACATCACCGCCTACCGCGACGACCAGCGAACCGGCGGCACCACCTCCCCAGACACCGCAGGGGAAAGCATCATGCCCACCATCGGCATTGAAGGCAAAACCGTAGTCCTCGTTGACGACGTCCTCTACTCCGGCCGCACCGTACGCGCCGCCCTCGACGCACTCAACGCCCACGGACGACCCGCCCTCGTACGCCTGGCAGTCCTCGTAGACCGCGGACACCGGCAACTACCCATCCGCGCCGACCACGTGGGCAAAAACCTGCCCACCAGCGCCAGCGAAACCGTACGCGTCGTACTGACTGAAACCGACAACGCAACAGACCGAGTTGACATTATCCAGCTGGGAGGGCTCTCATGAAGCATCTGCTCGACACCCGCGAACTAACCCGCGAAGAAGCCATCGAAATCCTTGACGTCGCCGACTACATGGCGCAGGTCAAAGCCGAAAACCGCACCCTTAACGTGCTCAACGGCAAGACCGTCGTCAACCTCTTCTTCGAGGACTCCACCCGAACCCGCCTCTCCTTCGAAGCCGCGGAGAAGCGCCTGGGCGCCGCCGTCACCAACTTCTCTGCATCTGGCTCCTCCGTGTCTAAGGGCGAGTCGCTCAAGGACACCGCGCAGACCCTCAAGGCGATTGCCGCGGATGCGTTCGTGATCCGCCACTCGGCATCCGGCGCACCGCAGCGCCTCGCCGAGGCAGGCTGGACCGACATCCCCGTGCTCAACGCGGGCGACGGCACCCACGCACACCCCACCCAGGCACTGCTCGACGCCGTCTCCCTGCGCCAGTACAAGGCAGAACGCGACGGCCTCGACAGCCCCCGCGGCACCGACCTGTCCGGCATGCGTGTGCTCATCGTCGGCGACATCCTGCACTCGCGCGTGGCACGCTCCAACCTCTGGCTGCTGACCACCCTCGGCGCGCAGGTCGTCTTCGTCGCACCGCCGACCCTGCTGCCGCTGAACACCACCTCCTGGGTTGAAGAAGCAGGCCTGGAAATCTTCCACGACTTCGACGAAGCCATCGCCACCAACCCCGACGCCGTGATGCTGCTGCGCATCCAGAAGGAACGCATGAACGCCGCGTACTTCCCCTCCGCAGAGGAGTACACCGACCTGTGGGGCCTGACCGCCGAACGCTTCGCAACCCTGCAGGCACAGCCGCAGCCGGTCGCAATCCTGCACCCGGGCCCCATGAACCGCGGCCTGGAAATCTGCACCGAAGCCGCCGACGCCACCAACTCCTGGGTCCTGCGCCAGGTCAGCAACGGCGTGGCGCTGCGCATGGCGGTGCTCTACCTGCTTCTGACCGACGGCTCCAGCGCCAAGCTCTACGCCGGCGACGAATCCTAAACGACCTTCCTAACGAGAGGAACCAACACCATGAGCAAGTACCTGATCAAGGGCGCAAGCCTCTACGGCGAAAAGGTCGCCGACATCCTCATCGAGGACGGCGTGATTAGTCGCATCGCAGAGAACATTGACGCCGCAGACGCACAGGTCGTCGAGGCGGCAGGCCAGGTGGCGCTGCCCGGCCTGGTCGACATCCACACCCACCTGCGTCAGCCCGGTTACGAGGCATCCGAAACCGTCGAGACTGGCACCCGCGCAGCAGCCCTGGGCGGCTACACCGCAGTGTTCGCCATGGCAAACTCCATGCCCGTGGCAGACACCGCCGCAGTCGTTGAGCAGGTTGACCGCCTCGGCAAGGAATCCGCATGGTGCCGCGTGCAGCCCATCGGCGCAGTGACCGTGGGCCTGAAGGGCGAGCGCCTCTCCGACATTGGCGGCATGGCGAACTCCACCGCGAACGTGCGCGTGTTCTCTGACGACGGCATGTGCGTGTACGACCCCGCCGTGATGCGCCGCGCCCTCGAATACGTCAAGACCTTCGACGGCGTTATTGCGCAGCACGCGCAGGAGCCGCGCCTGACCGAAGGCGCCCAGATGAACGAAGGTAAGGTGTCCGCTGACCTGGGTCTTGCCGGTTGGCCCGCCGTCGCTGAAGAGGCAATTATCGCCCGCGACGTGCTGCTGGCTGAGCACCTGGACTCCAAGTTGCACATCTGCCACCTGTCCACCAAGGGCTCCATTGAGGTTGTGCGCTGGGCTAAGTCCCGCGGCGTGAAGGTGACCGCGGAGGCAACCCCGCACCACCTGTTGCTCACCGACGAGACCGCACAAACCTACGACCCGATTTTCAAGGTGAACCCGCCGCTGCGCACCGAAGAGGACGTCATGGCGCTGCGTCAGGCTGTTGCTGACGGCATCATCGACGTGATCGGTACCGACCACGCACCGCACCCGGCAGAGACCAAGGAATGCGAGTGGGCGTGCGCCGCGAACGGTATGACCGGCCTGGAGCAGGCACTGTCCATCATCCAGATGACCCTGGTTGACACCGGCATGATTACCTGGCGCGATGTGGCACGCATCCTCTCCGAGGAGCCCGCGAAGATCGGTCGCCTGGACCACGAGCAGGGCCGCCCGCTTGCCGAAGGAGAACCGGCAAACATTGTGCTGGTCGACCCGAAGGCAACCCGCGTCATCAAGCCGGAGGAGCAGGCAACCAAGGGTAAGAACAACCCTTACCGCGACATGGAGGTGCCCGGCTCGATTCGTGCAACCTTCTACGCTGGCCACCCGACCGTGCTGAACGGCGAGCTGGCAACCCCGCGCCGCTAAACCCGCGAGGCGAACGTACGTGGTGACCGTGCCTGGCGGTGGTAGGTTCACGCCTGCCACCGCCTCGCCGGGAGCACCGCCCCCAACCTCACCAACCCAGGCCGAGATCATCGACCGAGACCCTAACCGAAAGAGAGAACCTTCGTGGGAAAGTTCCTGACCGCCGTCATCTGCATCGCCCTGGTCGCCCTGTGCATCTACGGCATGTGGCACGGATGGCGCTCGCGCCTGGCACGCCAGGCGAACATGTTCGGCTCCCTCAAGGAAGTTCCCGAACGCTACGAGGGCATGACCGCTGACGCCGCTTTCGAGGGCGAGTACGTCAGCACCACGATCTTCGGTAACTGGCTGGACCGTGTGGGTTTCGATTCGCTCGGCTTCAAGAGCAAGTCCACCCTGCTGATTTACCCGGACAGCATCATCTTCACCCGTAACGGCGCGAAGGACCTGTGGATTCCGGCGAAGAAGCTCGCAGTCATCACCACCGACCGCGGTATGGCGGGCAAGGTTGTGGAGAAGAACGGCCTGGTCGTGATTGGTTGGACCCTGGACGGTCACCGCGTGCAGACCGGCTTCCGCACCCGCTACGCCGAGGACAAGCAGGCGGTACTGCGGGAGCTGCGCCGCATCGCCCCGAACGCTGTGGATGCGCCCGAGAAGTGGGCGGCAGAACCGGAAGCCTAAAACCCGGTGCAATATCGCGGTGCAATATCACTGCGCACCCACACCCATAGATTTTGCCTGAGGTCAGGCGAACACCCGCCGAAGGCACCATAGACTACCCCGGAACCTGCACGGTAGAGGCCGTACAGGAAGCGGGGGAGAACACCAGAGAAAAGGAAGAAGAGCATGACTGACATGACACGATCCGGCGCCCTGCGTACGGACCGCGCGCTGCTCGTCCTGGAGGACGGCACCGTCTACCGCGGCTACGGCTACGGCGCAACCGGCGCGTCCCTGGGCGAGGCGGTTTTCTCGACCGGTATGACCGGCTACCAGGAAACCCTGACCGACCCCTCCTACGCGGGTCAGATTGTGGTTCAGACCGCTCCCCATATCGGCAACACCGGCGTGAACACCACCGACGCTGAGTCCCGCAAGATTTGGGTTGCCGGCTACGTGGTTCGCGACGCAGCACGTGTGGCATCCAACTGGCGTTCTGAGCGCACCCTCGACGAAGAGCTCATCGAGCAGGGCATCGTCGGTATTCAGGGCATTGACACTCGCGCCCTGACCCGCCGCCTGCGTTCAAGCGGTTCGATGCGTGCGGGCGTGTTCTCCGGTGAGCACGCAGAACGCCCCGAAGCTGAACTGCTGGAGGAGGTGCGCGCCTCCGAGCCGATGGCTGGCCGTAAGCTCGCTGACTCCGTTTCGGTTGACACCGCGTACACCGTTGAGCCGCACCAGTTCAACTGGTTCGCACCCCCGGTCGCAACCATCGTCGCCCTGGACCTGGGCATCAAGTCGATGACCCCGCAGCGTTTCGCTGAGCGTGGCGTGCGCGTGCACGTGCTGCCCGCAAGCGCAACCCTCGAGGACATCTACTCCCACAACCCTGACGGCGTGTTCTTCTCCAACGGCCCCGGTGACCCGGCAACCGCTGACGAGCAGGTTGAGCTGCTACAGGGCGTGCTGCGTAAGGGCACCCCGTTCTTCGGCATCTGCTTCGGTAACCAGCTGCTCGGCCGCGCCCTGGGCTTCGGCACCTACAAGCTGCCCTTCGGCCACCGCGGCATCAACCAGCCGGTCATGGACAAGACCACCGGCAAGGTTGAAATCACCGCGCAGAACCACGGCTTCGCTGTGGACGCGCCGATTGGTGACTACGTGACCGCACCGAACGCCGAGTTCGGTCAGGTCATGGTCTCCCACGTGGGTCTGAACGACAACGTGGTTGAGGGCCTGACCTGTAAGGACATCCCCGCGTTCTCCGTGCAGTACCACCCCGAGGCTGCTGCGGGCCCGCACGATTCCGCCTACCTCTTTGACCGTTTCATCGACCTGATGGTCGCAACCAAGACTGCAAAGGAAGCATAAATGCCTCGTCGTACTGACCTTAATAGCGTCCTCGTCATCGGTTCCGGCCCCATCGTCATCGGTCAGGCAGCGGAATTTGACTACTCCGGCACTCAGGCGCTGCGCGTGCTGAAGGAGGAGGGCGTGCGCGTCATCCTCGTGAACTCGAACCCGGCAACCATCATGACCGACCCCGAGTTCGCGGACGCCACCTACATTGAACCCATCACCCCCGAGGTGATTGAGAAGATCATCGAGAAGGAAAAGCCGGACGCAATCCTGCCGACCCTGGGTGGTCAGACCGCGCTGAACGCGGCAATCTCCCTGGATGAGCGCGGCGTGCTCTCCAAGTACAATGTTGAGCTGATCGGCGCGAACATTGAGGCGATTAACCTCGGTGAGGACCGTGAAGCATTCAAGGGCGTGGTGGAGCGCGCCGGCGGTGAGTCTGCACGCTCGGTGATTGTTCACTCCATGCCGGAGGCGCTGGAAGCCGCTAAGGAGCTGGGCTACCCGATGGTGGTTCGCCCCTCCTTCACCATGGGTGGTCTCGGCTCGGGTATGGCGTACAACGAGGAAGACCTCTACCGTATTGCCGGTGCCGGTATTCAGTACTCGCCGACCAGCGAGGTCCTGCTGGAGGAGTCCATCCTCGGCTGGAAGGAATACGAGCTGGAGATGATGCGTGACACCAACGACAACGTCGTGGTCGTCTGCTCCATCGAAAACTTCGACCCCGTGGGCGTGCACACCGGTGACTCCATCACCGTGGCACCCGCGCTGACCCTGACCGACCGTGAGTTCCAGAAGCTGCGCGACATCGCGATCAACGTGATTCGTGAGGTTGGCGTGGACACCGGTGGTTGTAACATCCAGTTCGCGATTGACCCGAAGACCGGCCGCATCATCGTCATTGAGATGAACCCGCGCGTGTCTCGTTCCTCGGCGCTCGCGTCGAAGGCTACCGGCTTCCCGATTGCGAAGATTGCGACCAAGCTGTCCTTGGGTTACACCCTGGATGAGATTCCGAACGATATCACCCAGAAGACCCCGGCGTCCTTCGAACCGACCCTCGACTACGTGGTTGTGAAGGTTCCGCGCTTCGCGTTTGAGAAGTTCCCGGCTGCTGACCCGACCCTGACCACCACCATGAAGAGTGTTGGCGAGGCTATGGCTCTGGGCCGTAACTTCACTGAGGCTCTGCAGAAGGCGATGCGTTCGCTGGAGCAGAAGGGCGCGTCCTTCTCGTTCAAGCCGCTGTCCCTGTCTGAGGCTGAGCTGGCTGAGCTGATTGAGAAGACTAAGGTTCCGACCACTCAGCGTATTTACCAGGTTCAGCAGGCTCTGCTGGCCGGTGCTACCGTGGAGCAGCTGCACGAGGCTACCAAGATTGACCCGTGGTTCCTGGATCAGCTGGTGCTGCTGAATGAGGTTGCCGGCGTGGTTCACGCTAAGCGTGACAACCTTGACCCGGAGACCCTGAAGCTGGCTAAGCGTCACGGTTTCTCGGACGCTCAGATTGCTGAGATTATCGGCTCTTCTGAGGATGTTGTGCGCGGTGTTCGCCACGCTCTGGGTATCCGCCCGGTCTTCAAGACTGTTGACACCTGTGCAGCCGAGTTTGAGGCGTTCACTCCGTACCACTACTCCTCCTACGACCTGGAGGATGAGGTTGCGCACCACGAGAAGCCCTCGATTATGATTCTGGGTTCGGGCCCGAACCGTATCGGTCAGGGTATCGAGTTCGACTACTCCTGTGTGCACGCTTCGCTGGTGCTGCGCTCGCTCGGTTACGAGACCGTCATGGTCAACTGCAACCCTGAGACTGTTTCGACTGACTACGATATTTCGACTCGCCTGTACTTTGAGCCGCTCACCCTTGAGGATGTGCTTGAGATTGTTGAGTCGGAGCGTCGTACCGGCGGTCTGATGGGCGTGTTCGTTCAGCTGGGCGGTCAGACCCCGCTGAAGCTGGCTCGTGCCCTGAAGGATGCGGGCGTGCCGATTCTGGGCACCACCCCCGAGGCTATTGACCTGGCCGAGGACCGCGGCGAGTTCTCCCGCGTGCTGGAGGAGGGCGGCCTGATTTCGCCCAAGAACGGTACCGCGTTCACTTTCGAGGGTGCTAAGCGCATCGCTGATGAGATTGGTTACCCGGTTCTGGTTCGTCCTTCGTACGTGCTGGGCGGCCGTGGCATGGAAATCGTCTACGATGAGGCGAACCTGGCTCGCTACCTGGAGAACGCTACCGAGGTTTCGCCTTCGCAGCCTGCTCTGATTGATAAGTTCCTTGAGGACGCTATCGAGATTGACGTTGACGCCCTGTTCGACGGCGAGGAGCTGTACTTGGGTGGCGTCATGGAGCACATTGAGGAAGCCGGTATTCACTCGGGTGACTCTTCTTGTACTCTGCCTCCGATTACTCTCGGCCCGGACATCATTGCGAAGGTGAAGGACGCTACCGAGAAGATTGCTCGCGGCACCGGTGTGCGCGGTCTGATTAACATTCAGTTCGCGTACGTGTCTGAGAACCTGTACGTGATTGAGGCGAACCCGCGTGCGTCTCGTACTGTTCCGTTCGTGTCGAAGGCTACCGGCGTGCAGATGGCTAAGGCTGCTGTGCTGATTGGTCTGGGTAAGAGCATTGCTGAGCTGAAGGCTGAGGGCTACCTGCCGTCGAACATGGATGGCGCATCCCTGCCGGAGGAGACCGCGATTGCTGTGAAGGCTGCGGTTCTGCCGTTCGCTCGTTTCCGCACCCCGGAGGGTGTTGTGGTGGATTCGCTGCTGAGCCCGGAGATGCGTTCGACCGGTGAGGTCATGGGTCTGGATAAGCACTATGACACCGCGTTCGCTAAGGCTCAAGCTGGTGCTGGTTCGCCGCTGCCGACCTCCGGTAAGGTGTTCATTTCGGTGGCTAACCACGATAAGCGTAACGTCATTATTTACGCGAAGATGCTGGAGTCGCTGGGCTTTGAGATCGTTTCGACCGGTGGTACCGCTGAGATTCTGCGCCGTAACGGCCTGAACTCGGTGATTGTGGCTTCGAAGTTCGCTGAGGCGAACGGCGACCACTCGATTGTGGACATGGTCCGCAACGGTGACATTGACCTGATTCTGAACACCCCTGCCGGTGGTGCTGCTCGTAGCGATGGTTACGAGATTCGTGCCGCTGCGGTTTCGGTGGGCTGCCCGGTCATGACTACCATTTCTGAGTTCGCTGCGGCTGTTCAGGCGATTAATGCTCTGCGTGAGCACAGCTGGGACATCATGAGCCTGCAGGAGCACGGCGTTCAGCTGGCTGCCGCTGTGGATGCTCGTTCTGAGGGTGGCGAGGCGTAATGTCCGCTGCTTTTGGTGATCGTCTGGCGAAGGCGATGGCGGAGCGCGGCCCGCTGTGTGTGGGTATTGACCCGCATCCGAACCTGCTGGAGCAGTGGGGTCTTGAGGATTCTGCTGCCGGTCTGGCTGCTTTTACTGAGGCGGTCTATGAGGGTTGCGCCCCGTTTGCGGCGGCGTTGAAGCCTCAGGTGGCGCTGTTTGAGCGTCACGGTTCGGCTGGTCTTGCTGTGCTGGAGGCACTGTTCGCCCGCGCTGCCGCTGATGGTGTGCTGATTGTTGCTGACGCTAAGCGCGGCGATATCGGTTCAACCATGAAGGCGTACGCGGATGCGTGGCTCGGCTCCTCGTCGCCGCTGGGTACCGATTCGGTGACTTTGAGCCCGTATCTGGGTTTTGAGTCGCTGCGTCCGGCGCTGGATTTGGCTGATGAGAATGACCGCGGCACTTTCGTGCTGGCGTTGACCTCGAACCCTGAGGGTAAGAGCGTTCAGCACGTGGGCGCGTCGGAGTCTGGTCATTCCGGCGAGTCTGGGGGCGCTGTGGCTAAGCGTATTATCGCTGCGGCTACCGCTGAGAATGCTTCCCGCCAGTGGGAGCAGATGGGCCCGTGCGGCCTGGTGGTTGGCGCGACCGTTGGTCAGGCGCTGGTTGACCTGGGTATTGACCTGGGTTCCTTCAACGGCCCGATTCTGTCGCCCGGTTACGGCGCTCAGGGTGCCTCGGCCGCTGACCTGTACCGTGTGTTCGCGGGTGTGGAGTCGCAGGTGCTGGTGAATTCCAGCCGTGGCGTGCTGGCTGCTGGCCCGTCGGTTGAGGGTTTGGCGCAGGCTGCGCAGGCGGCTCGTGATGACCTGCTGGCGGCCCGCGGCGCATAGTTCGCGTGTTGCGTGAGAGGGGTGTGTGCTCCGGGTGGATTCTGTTGAGGGTCTGCTCGGGGTGCGCGCCCCCTTTTGCGTGCCTGGTTTTTCTATTGGTAGTTTGTGCCGGTAGCGCGGCAGTTTTGGGTGTTTTATCGCAATTTTTGGGTACATCCGCATGCATAATTTTGCCGCCACACACTCGCGCCGATGCGAGTTTTCTCACCTCTGTAGTGGGGGAGTGTGTTTCCGTCAAGACTCACGCCCGCGGTTCCGCTTTTGATAGGGCGAATACTCCGCTATGCTATAGAGGTACTCCCTGATATTTACGTGCTGACGTGCGTAGACGCATTGTTGGTGCGAGGGTGAGTGCCGCGGGTGGAACGAGGGCTCTCGTGCTATCCGTGTTACATTAGTTGATAAGTAAAATTCTATAACTCGCAGAAATGGGGGACCCAACCATGCCGCTGACTCCGCTAACTGAGGATGCGCGCGCCTCCGCCCGCGAGAAGGCAGTACTTGCCCGAGCACACCGCCAGGAAATTAAGCGTGCACTGAGTGAACGTGAACTTTCCGTGCGTCAGGTGCTCGATATGGTCGATTCCGACCCTGCACTGGCTAAAATGCCGGTGGGGCAGATGCTGCGCGCACTTCCGGGCATTGGTGCCGTTCGCGCTGAACGCATCATTGAAGAACTTCATATTGCACCGACTCGCCGCCTTGGCGGCCTTGGTGTACACCAGCGTCGCAAGATGGTGGAGTACTTCAACCGTAATTCGCGGTATTTGAACCGTGCACGTCGTAAGACTGCTGGTCAGTCTTCCGAGTCTTCTCAGTCCTAATACCTCGTGCCTTCAGCCGATGAAGGCGCAGTAAGGAAGCTATGTCTCAGCCGACTCTCACCGTACTGGCTGGCCCCACTGCTGTTGGCAAGGGTACGGTGTGCCAGTACATTCGTGAGAACTACCCGAACGTGTGGTTCTCTGTTTCCGCTACTACTCGTGATCCTCGCCCCGGTGAGGTTGACGGTACTCACTACTATTTCGTTTCGATGGAAGAGTTTGACCAGATGATTGCTGACGGTCAGATGCTTGAGTACGCTGTGGTGCACGGTAAGAACAAGTACGGTACTCCGCGCGCTAAGGTCCAGGAGGCTCTGGATGCTGGCCGCCCGGTGATTCTTGAGATTGACCTGCAGGGTGCTCGCCAGATTCGCGAGACCATGCCTGATGCTCGCCTGATTTTCTTGGCTCCTCCGAGCTGGGATGAGCTGGTGTCGCGTCTGGTGGGTCGAGGTACCGAGAGTGAGCAGGAGCAAGCTCGTCGCCTTGAAACCGCGAAGGTTGAGTTGGCTGCTGAGAAGGAATTTGACGTCACGGTCGTCAACGACTCTGTTGAGCGTGCGGCGAAGGAGATTGCTGAGCTGATCGGCGCCGCCTAATCTGCATGCTTTGCGTTTGCGGTGGGGCTAGAGTTTCTTCCGACCTGTAGTTCTGCCGTGAGGCGTTGTGAAGGGTGGGGGTTTCGAAGAGTTTTCTTCGGGCCCCCACCTTTTTATATAGGCTGGTACGTGCGTTTTAGCCGTTGAGAGGGTAGAATAGTTCTTTAGTTTTGACCGTGCCCTCAGTGTGCCCGGTTTGCGCCATAGCGCGAACGGTGTGCGGGGGCGTTCGGTACGTACATTCCATCAAGCTATTTGGAGTTTTTAGTGGCAAACGAAATCAAGGAACACGAGGACTACAACTTCGTTGACGGTGTCGCTCCCGAGGGCATCGTGAGCCCCAGCGCTGACGCGCTGATTGAGAAGGCGGAGTCCAAGTACGGCCTGGTGATTTTCGGTGCCCGCCGTGCACGCCAGATTAACGCGTACTACGCTAACCTGCAGGACAATACTGCTGCGCACGTTGGCCCGCTGGTTGACGCTGAGTCGAACGAGAAGTCCCTGTCGGTGGCAATGCGTGAAATCATTGCTGACCGTGTTGTGGCGGAGCACCGCCCGGACGCTAAGTTCGATGAGGACGGCTACCCGATGCCCGAGGATTTGTCCGCTGTAATCGATTTCAGCGCGGCTGAGTTCTCTGGCGCTATCGAGGAGGAGTACATCCCCGCAGGTAGCGAAGAGGTTATTGCTATCGAAGAGGTTATCCTCGACGAGTCCGCTGAGTAATCTGCTTTTTACAAGGATTCTTTGACGTACCATGCGCATTATCGTTGGTATTGGAGGGGGCATTGCTGCGTACAAGGCGGCGATGCTCCTTCGTCTTTTTGCGAAGAATGGCGACGAGGTGATCGCCATGCCCACCCCGAACGCGACGAAGTTTGTGGGTGTTCCCACGCTGGAGGCGCTGATCGGCAACCCCGTCTCAACGGACGTGTTTGACCGCGTGCCGGAGGTGAACCATGTGCGTCAGGCTGAGAAGGCTGACGCTGTGGTGATTGCCCCGGCGACCGCCGACCTGCTGGCTCGTTTGGCGGCTGGTCGTGCCGATGATTTGCTGTCCTCTACCGTGTTGACCACGCACGCCCCGGTGATTTTGGCGCCCGCGATGCACACTCAGATGTGGGAGCATCCGGCGACTCAGGCGAATGTGCAGACTCTGCGTTCGTGGGGTTATCACGTGATTGAGCCTGCGATTGGGCGTTTGACCGGCCCGGATTCTGGCCCGGGTCGTATGCCTGAGCCGGAGGACATTTTCGCGGTGGCGCTGGATGTGATTAAGCGCTTCCCGAAGGGCCAGGTGCACCCGGTGTACACGCCCGGTTACGCGCCGACCGAGCCCCTGTACACGGGCACGGAGCAGGAGCGTCTGGCGGCGGCGCGTGCGGCGACGCTGACTTCGGCGTTGCTGGGTCAGGGTGATTCGAGCCAGGTTGAGCCTGGTCAGGTTGATTCGGGCCAGGCAACTGGCGCATCCGAATCGCTGCGTGGTCCTCTGGCTGGTCGCCTCGTGGTCATTACCGCCGGCGGCACCCGTGAGGCGCTGGACCCGGTACGTTTCCTCGGCAACCGTTCGACCGGCAAGCAGGGTGTGGCGCTCGCGGAGGCGGCACGCGACCTGGGCGCGACCGTTCACCTGATTGGTGCGAACCTTGAGGTTCCTGCGCCGGAGGGTGTGCAGGTGACCCGCGTGGTGAGCGCCCTGGAGCTGCGCGAGGCGACCCTTGAGGCGAGCGCGGCGGCAGATGTGCTGATCATGTCTGCGGCGGTGGCTGATTTTAGGCCCGCCGAGTTTGCCGAGTTCAAGATTAAGAAGAGCGCCGATTCTGAGGATGCGCCGGTGATTCAGCTGGTGCGCAACCCGGATATTCTGCGTGAGGTCGTGGTGCGCCGCCAGCAGGCTCGTGAGGCAGGGGAGAGCACCCTCGGTCCGAAGCTCATTGTTGGTTTTGCGGCGGAGACCGGTTCGGCGGAGAAGACTCCGTTGGAGCTGGGTCGTGAGAAGCTGCAGCGTAAGGGCACGGACTTCCTGGCGGTCAATACGGTGGGTGTGAATCGTGGTTTCGGCACGGACGATAACACGATTACGCTGCTGTCGACTCTGAATGATGAGGCGCCGGTGTTCTCCGGTTCGAAGAAGGAGTTGTCGGTGCGTCTGTTGGAGCATGTGGCGGCTTTCTTGCCGGAGCTTTCTGCCTAATGTAACCTGCGTTTCCGCGTAAAATTTCGGAACGTTCATAGTGTGGAGCCCGTGCGGTATTTCCTGCGAGGAGGTATCGTGCGGGCTTTGCTGTACCCTCCGTAGCTCAGCCGCGACCCCCTTCTGTGGACCCCCTTGGAGAGCATTATGCGCAGGGATTTGTGACCGGGATTTCTTTCCTTTCGGCTTCCGCCGGGGGAGCATCTCATATTTCTGTCATAGTGGTGAAATTTCTGACCGTACCCCTGAACCGTCAGATAAAGGTCTAGTATCATGGCATAGAGAGTATTTCGCGTTGAAGGGGAAGAAGCACCATGCCCGAGAATCAGAGCAAGCCCGCCACGGTACAGCCCGCCCAGAGTGAGGAGCGTCCTCAGATTCTGGTGATCACCGGTATTTCCGGTGCAGGCCGCAGCACCGTCGCAAACGTACTGGAGGATGAGGGCTGGTACGTTATCGATAACATCCCGCCGCAGATGCTCGGTTCCCTGGCTGATTTGGTGACCCGCGACGGTGCGCGAGTGCCGAAGGTGGCGCTCGGTATTGACGTCCGCGCCCGCGCCCTGTTCTCTGATTTGCCCGCTGCAATTGAGACTTTGCGCAAGTCCGATATTGACTTCTCCATGCTCTTCCTTGACGCCAAGGACGAGACCATTATTGCCCGCTACGAGGCTCAGCGCCGCCCGCACCCGCTGCAGGGTGAGGGCCGCGTCCTCGACGGTATCCGCGCTGAACGCACTCTCTTCGAAGGTCTGCGCCTCGCTTCTGACCGCACCATTGACACCACCGGCATGAACGTGCACGAGCTGGCTCGTACCGTGCGTGAAATGTTCGCTGAGGGTGCGGATAAGAAGCTGAACCTGACCGTGATGAGCTTCGGCTTCAAGTACGGTGCGCCTTCGGACGCTAACTACATGGCTGATATGCGTTTCATCCCGAACCCGCATTGGGTTCCGGAGTTGCGCCCCCTGACCGGTCAGGACGCCCCGGTGCGCGACTACGTGCTGGAGCACGCAGGCACCGAGGAGTTCATCAGCAACTACCTTGCGGCTCTTCGCCCCGTGCTTGAAGGTTACCGCCGTGAGGGCAAGTACTACGCCACCATCGCAATTGGCTGCACCGGTGGTAAGCACCGTTCCGTGGCTGTGACGGAGGAACTGGCTCGTCGTCTCTCTGCTTTCGGTGAGCTGAACGTGAATGTTCAGCACCGTGACAAGGGCCGCGAGTAAGTTTTTCCCGGCGCGTCCCAACCACCGCGTCGTGTTTCATTAGCCGCCGTCCGGCCCCGCACACCGTGGGGCCGGCATACCATTCCTTCCGGGTATGTGAGGTATTACTATGTCCACCCATTCGACCAGTTATGACACTCAGGGTATTCCGCGCCTGCCGGCTCTGCCGACTCAGGCGTTGCGCCTGTTGAAGACCACGCACCGTTCGCCGAAGGTCACGGCGATGGGCGGCGGTCACGGGCTGTATGGTTCCCTGTCTGCGTTGCGCCACGTCACGCCTGATTTGACGGCTGTTGTGACGGTTGCTGACGATGGCGGTTCGTCGGGTCGTTTGCGTGAGGAGATGGGTATTCTTCCTCCGGGTGATTTGCGTATGGCGCTTTCTGCGCTCTGTGATGACACCGATTGGGGTCGCACGTGGCGTGATGTGATGCAGCATCGTTTTAGCGCGCCCGAGGGTTACGAGGGCGAGTTCCCGCTGGATTACCATGCTCTCGGTAACCTGCTGATTGCGACTCTCTGGCAGCTGCTGGATGACCCGGTTGCGGGTCTGGACTGGGCGGGTGCGCTACTGAATGCGCGCGGCCGCGTGCTGCCGATGGCGCTGGATCCGATGGTCATTTACGGCACCGTGCTGCGTGAGCATAACGGTGGCGGTATTGAGCGCGTGAAGGTGGTCGGCCAGGTGAACCTCTCGAAGGAGGAACGCGTTCACGATATTGGTCTGACCCCTGAAAATGCTCGCCCCTGCCCGGAGGCGCTCTCCGCTATTGAGGAGTCCGACTGGATTGTTTTGGGTCCGGGTTCGTGGCGTACGTCGGTTCTGCCGCATCTGCTGTTGGATGCTCAGCGTGAGGCGATTATCCGCACGGAGGCGCGCCGCTGCGTGGTCATGAACCTCTCCGACGATAAGGAGACGGTCGGCTTCACCCCGGCAACGCACTTGGATTTGTTGCGCCAGTACGCCCCGAAGCTTCACCTTGACGCGGTGATTGCTGACGCTGACATGCAGGCTGATCACCGTTCCGAGCTGGAGCGTGAGGCTTCTGCGATGGGTGCGAAGGTTGTGTGGGCGCATCTGCGTTCGAGCTCCCAGCCGAATGTGCACGACCCGCTGAAGCTTGCGGCTGCGTATAACGAAGCGTTTGAGCTGAGCTCCTAGAATCACCGTTGCGGCTGCTATTTTGGTGTGCCCATTTCCCGAAGTTATAGACTCTTAGACACTACGCCCAGAAGGACCTGTTCATGGCATTAACCACGCTCGTCAAGGACGAACTCGCCAACTACGAGGCAACGAAAGTCTCTGCTCGTAAGGCAGAAATCTCTACGATTCTGCGTTTTACCGGAGGCCTGCACATTGTCTCGGGGCGAATCGTGGTGGAGTCTGAGGTCGACCACGAAGCAACCGCCCACCGCATGCGCCGCACCATCGCGGAGATTTACGGCCACGACTCTGAGCTGACCAGCGTCAGCGGTGGTGGCCTGCGTCGAGGCGGCCGCTACATTGTGCGTGTGGATCACGGCGGTGAGGCGCTGGCTCGCCAGACCGGTCTGCTGGATTTGCGTGGCCGCCCGGTGCGTGGTCTGCCGCCGGCTGTGGTGAACGGCTCCCTGCAGGACGCCGAGGCGGTCATGCGCGGTGCGTTCTTGGCGCACGGTTCGCTGACTGAGCCGGGTCGCTCCTCCTCCCTGGAAATTACCTGCCCCGGTCCGGAGGCTGCGCTCGCGCTGGTGGGTGCGGCTCGTCGCCTGGACATTATTGCGAAGGCACGCGAGGTGCGCGGTACCGACCGTGTGGTGGTGCGTGACGGCGAGACCATTTCGCAGCTGCTGGAGCGTATGGGCGCGACCGGCACCCTGACCACGTGGCGTGAGGCGCGCACCCGCAAGGAGGTTCGTGCGACCGCGAACCGCCTGGCGAATTTTGATGATGCGAACCTGCGCCGTAGCGCTCAGGCGGCTGTTGCGGCGAGCGCCCGCGTGGAACGTGCCCTGCAGATTCTGGGTCATGAGGCGCCGGATCACCTGCGCTATGCCGGTGAGCTGCGTGTGTTGCATAAGCATGCGTCGTTGGATGAGCTGGGTCGTCTGGCTGATCCGCCGATGACGAAGGACGCGATTGCGGGCCGTATTCGTCGCCTGCTGGTGATGGCTGATAAGCGTGCTTCGGAGCTGGGCGTTCCGGGTACTGAGTTGCCGCGTGAGGACTAAGCGAGGGCTAGATTCTGCTCTTAAACGGTGCGGGAAGCTCGTGTGGCTGGGGTGTTTGTGACGGTTTTGTGACAAACCATAACCCGCTGTTTTTGAACAAAAACCGCATATTTTTCAAAAATGAGCCTGTGGATGGCCCCTTTCGCCTTGTGCGAGGGGAGTTATCCACAGGTTCTTTGCGTGCGCTCGTGCGTTCGCGCGCGTGAGCCTAGGGTAGGGGTATGACGAGCATGACCCCCAACCCCGACCAGAACGCTGTACAGAGCCCTGTGCAGGATAGTGCAGCCCAGCAGGGCGGCGCGCAGCGTAGCGCCCGTTCCCTGATGAACAGCCTCTACCGCAGCCCCCGCGCCCGCAAGAACGGTACGCCGGATGCCGAAGACACCGTGCCGCTGGCTATTGCCGATGAGGTAACGCCCGCGGAGGCGCCTGCCGAAGAAACACCTGCCGAGCCTGCGGCATCCCGCCCGGAGTCGAATGGTTGGGCTGACTGGGATCAGCAGCCTGATTGGAACGAGGTGGACGACTGGGCGGAGTGGGAGCAGGCGGATCAGCCGGGCACCACCCGCAGTACCCGTTGGGGCTTGTCGCCGCGCGTGCTGCTTCTGGTGGCGGTTTTGGCGTTGGTTGCCGTGGTGTGGGGTGTGACCCAGTTTTCGGCGGCGCCGCGTGCCGAGCAGGTCGCCTCCCCGAGCGCTTCCGCCGAGTCGGTGCAGGCGGTGGGCGCCCAGCAGAGCCCAGGTGCCCAGTCCACCGCTCAGCCGAGTGAATCTGCGCAGGGTGGCGCCTCCGGTGAGGCTACCGTGCGGGTGCACGTGGCGGGTGCCGTGAACAACCCCGGCGTGTACACGCTGCCCGCGCAGGGGCGTGCCGTGGATGCGATTGCCGCCGCCTCCGGTGCCGCAGCGGATGCTGACCTGGACCGCGTGAACCTTGCCGGTGCGCTCAGTGACGGGGTGCAGATTTATGTGCCGCATCGTGGCGAGACGGCTGCTCCGGCGCAGATTCAGCCCAACGGTGGCACGGCGAATGCGGGTCAGGGTAACGCGGCGAATGGTGCATCGCAGAACGGCGCTTCGCAGGGTGGCACTCAGCCTCAGCCTGCACGCACGCTAACTCCTGCAGGCAGCGCGCAGAAGGGCTCAACCCCGGTGAACATTAACACCGCCACCGCTGAGGAGCTGCAGACCCTGCCGCGTATTGGTCCGGCAATGGCTCAGCGCATTATTGCCTGGCGTGAGGCGCACGGCGGTTTCCGTAGCGTAGATGAGCTGGATGCGGTGCCCGGCATTGGTCCGTCGATGCTGGAGAATTTGCGCCCGCTGGTGACGGTCTAATGCGCAGGCCGAATCGCTTGCAGAACCGACGGCAGAACCGCCAGCACGCAGGGGAGCGGAAGCTCTTTCCCGGTTCCTTGCGCCTCACCCGGCGCCTCACCCGTTCCGCAGCTACGGCGTATGAACGCGCCCGCTACCGCTGGAGCATCGGCGCTGAACGGTGGCGTACCCGCCGCGACGAGCAGGAGCTACGCGCCCAGGGAAGCCTCATTCACCTGGACCTTCGCCTGAGTTTCACGGTGCTGGCGCTGTGGGCGTTTACCGCGGTGGCGCTGACCGTGGGCACGTGGCGGGTGGTGCATCCGCTGGCGTGTGTGCTCATTGCCCTGCTGGGGTGCCTGGCGATTCTGCTCTTCTTTCCGCCGCGTGCGGTGATGCCCTACAGCCTGCTCTTTCGCACGACCGGTCAGCTGGTTTTTCTGGCGTGTATTGTCACGGTTCAGGCGGTGCTTTTGTGCGCTACGGGGGTGGATGCATCCCGCGCCACGCTGCAGCAGGCGCAGGGTGCTTCGCTTCGTCTGAATGGCACGGTGGAGCAGGTTCGCCGCGTGGATCCGCGCACTACTCTGGTGGTTATTAAGCTGGAGGAAATTCAGGGGCGGAGCGTGCGTGCGCTGGTGAATGAGCGGGTGCGCGTGTACCGGCGTGATGGTTCGGTAAAGAGCGCCGCGCAGCGTCTAGAGGTAAGTTCAGCGGCGAGCTCGGCTGCTCAGCAGCAGGGGAGCGGTACCGCGCGCTCGCAGACAATCTATCCTGGCATGAAGGTGACCGCCCTCGGCACCGTGGAGTTCAACGGTTCCACGGCGAAGCTGAGCGGCGCAACTATTTTTCCTGCGCCCGCCTCCGGTGCCGGGTCGAACGCTACCGACCAGACGGCGGAGGAGCCGTATCTGTCCACGCTCAAGGAGCAGTTGCGCACCCGCGCCCTGGACACCCTCGGCACGGAGTCGGCGGCACTGGTTTTGGGCACCGCCTACGGGGATGATTCGCTGATGAGTTCCACCGCGCGGGAGGAGTATAAGCTCAGCGGGCTCAGCCATATTACGGCTGTGTCCGGGGCGAATATTGCCATTGTGTTTTTGGGTGCGTACCGGCTGGTGTTGGCGGTTCGCCCGTACCGTTTCGCCAGCGCATACCTGCTGTTCCATTCCTGGATGCAGCGGTTGCGGGGGAGAGGCACGGCTCATTCTCGCCGCCCCGCCCAGCCTCAACAACCTACCCCGCCAAATGCCCACGTCCTGCCGCCGCTCGTGCACCGGCTGAGCACCCTCGCCATTCCGCACCGCGTCATGGCGCTGTGCGGGGTTGCGGCGGTACTCGCCTACGCCATGCTGCTGGACTCTGAGGGTTCCGTGATTCGTTCCCTCGCCATGGGTCTGCTCGGTGCTTACGCGATGCTGCGTGGCTCGGGTCGCCAGTCCTTGGCGGCACTGCAGACAACGGTACTGATGTGTCTGCTTGCCGCCCCGCACCTCGCCGTGGATATGGGGTTCGCTCTGTCGGTGACGGCAACCTCCGCGTTGATTCTGCTGGGTCCTCCGCTGATTCGTCTGCTCATGCGCGTCATGCCGGTGTTCTGCGCGGAAATGCTCGCCGCGCCGATTGTGGCGTCCTTATGGTGCACTCCGCTGATTTTGGCGATGAGCGGTAAAGTGCCGCTCTACTCGGTTCCGGCGAATCTGATTGCCGCTCCTTTGTCGCCGCTGAGTATGCTCGCCGGGTTGGTTGCGCTCGGATTCATACTTCTGGGTCTGCCCGCTCTGGCGGATCTGTGTCTTCGTGCCGGTGGCCTTGCCGCGCAGGGTATCGAGTGGGCGGCACACACTGCCGCGCACGCGCCGGGTAACCCGTGGGAGCCCGGTTCGAGCCTCCCTGCGGTGGTGTGTAGCGCCCTCTGCGTGCTGGCGTTGAGCGTAGCCCTGTGGTGGGTGGATGCGCGCCGCTACCGTGCGGTCACGCACCGGCAGTATTTGCGGGTGGTACCGCGCACCGCGCCCTCCCACCGGCACGCCCGTTCCTAACCGACTAACTGCGGGCATCTAACCCTGACCGACTAACCCTAACCAACGCTAGGAGGCATCTGAGAAGAAAACGCTATGATGGATACTCGAGACTCTACCCGCGCAGCACCCCGTGCGCAGCGGGGTCGAGTTCAGCCCGTACCCTGCAGATAAAGGCGAGTGATAAGCGTGTCCGAGCGTAAGCGTTCAACCCAGCGTGGTGGTTCCCGAGGCTACGCCCGCCGAGGCGGCCCCGCCCTCGACACCGCGTGGCGTACCGTCACCCCGGCACCCGCCGTCATGCTCTACGGCCCAGAGGAGTACTTCGCCTCCCGTGCCGCGGCACGCCTGCGTGAGCTGTTCCGCAGCATCCACCCGGAGGTGGACCGCGTTCAGATTAACGCCGCCACCTACACGGCGGGGGAGCTGATCCTGCACGCTTCGCCCTCCCTATTCGGTTCGGCGAAAATCATTGAGGTTGAGAACCTCGCCTCCATGAGCGACGAGTTTTTGACCGATACGCTCGCCTACCTGAACGCCCCCGAGCCGGACATCATGCTCATTCTGAACCACTCGGGCGGTAACCGCGGCAAGAAGCTCATCGACCTGGTGCGCTCCCAGTTCGTGCTCATTAACTGCAAGGCGCTCAAGACCGACCGCGAGAAGAGCGAGTTCTTGGCGGGGGAGTTCGCAGCAGCTCAGCGCCCGATTACCGGCGGGGCTCTGGCGTTGTTGACGGCTGCCGCCTCCGACACTGCTGAGCTTGCCGCCGCATGCCAGCAGCTGCTCTCTGACGTACCCGGTGACATCACCGAAGAGGCGGTGAACCGCTACTACGGCGGCCGCACCGAAGTCACCGCATTCCGTGTGAGCGACGCCGCGATTTCCGGTAACGCCCCGGAGGCTCTGCGTCTGCTCCGCCACTCCCTTGCCACCGGCACGGAGCCGATTCCGATGCTGGGTGCGCTCGCCATGCGTCTCCGCAATATTGCGCGCGTGCACCACGTGCGCATGAGCGCTAACGAGCTGGCGCGTGAGGTGGGTATGTCACCGTGGCAGGTTGAGCAGGCTCAGCGTGACGGCCGCCGTTTTACCGGCGCCCAGTTGGCGCATATTGTGCAGCTTCTGGCTGATGCGGACGCCCAGCTGAAGGGCGAGTCGCAGGACGCTGTGTATGCGGTGGAGCAGGCTGTTTTGGCGATTGCTCTACCTCCGCGCCTGTAGTGCATAATAGAGCCCATGCTCGAAATTCTGAAGAAAATTTTCTTTGCCCTGCTGCCCTTCCTGCAGAAGGCGGCAGAGGATGCCCTCAACGACGCTACTGCGTCTAAGGGCGGCTCCGAGTCCTCCCAGAAGAGCGAGTCCCACAAGGGCGAATCTCGTCAGGGTGAGGCTCGTACCTCCGGCTCTTCGGCGCCCAAGCCGAGCGCCCCGAAGTCTTCCTCGGCACCGAAGCCTTCCGCACCGGCTTCGACCGGCGCATCCGACGGTTCGGATTACCCGGGCGATTACCGCGACATGATCAACTTTGAGTACTCGCCCTCCCTGGACGGCGACGCTGACCCGGGTGAAATCGTGTGGACGTGGGTTCCCTTCGAGGAGGACCACTCGCAGGGTAAGGACCGCCCGGTGCTTCTGGTGGGTCGTGACGGTGAGTACCTGCTGGCGCTGATGATGACCAGCAAGGACCACAATAACCGTGAGCACGCTGACCCGAACTACCTTGATATTGGTTCGGGTCCGTGGGATCCGCAGGGCCGCGCTTCTGAGGTGAAGCTGAATCGTGTGATTCGTGTTCGCCCGGATGCGATGCGCCGTGAGGGTGCGATTATGCCGGAGGATACGTTCCGCCTGATTGAGCGTGCGTGGACTCGCCATAACGGCTAACGCCCTGTGCCGGTAGTTTCACCGGCGACCGGTGCCGATTATCTGCGCCGGATGTGGAGGCTGCCTGTAGCGGTTTTCACAGTATTTTTCTCTCCGCGGGGGTCTGTCGTGGAGGCTGTTCATCTGGTATTATGTGTGGTTGAGTGTCCGATGGTCATCGGGCACTGCTGGCCGGTTGCCATAGGCATCCCCACGCCGCTCAGTCGATGATCGGCCAGCGTCGCCCTCACCGACCAATAAGACAAAACAGAAAGTTTAATTGTGGCTAACATTAAGTCTCAGAAGAAGCGTATCCTCACCAACGAGAAGGCTCGCCTGCGCAACAACATTGTAAAGTCCGAGCTGAAGACCGCGACCCGCAAGGTCAAGGCTGCTGTTGAGGCACAGAACCAGGAAGCTGCTGTTGAGGCTCTGCGTTTTGTGAACCGTAAGCTGGACAAGGCTGTTTCCAAGGGTGTTCTGCACAAGAAGACCGCTGCAAACAAGAAGTCCGGTCTTGCTGCGCTGGTAAACAAGGCTTTCTAAAACTTGCGAGGTACCTAAGTACCTCTCTGGTTTAAGGGCAGAGACCCCCTGTGTTCCCCCTCCTCTAAGGGGAACGTAGGGGGTTTCTTTATACCCGAATCGTTTATTGTGGGTGCTTCCTTGCTTCAAAATCGTGAGTAAATCGTGACCAAAATTAGCTGCGTCCCAGACCTCCTCAGAGCCCTAACGAGCCAGATATACGTTTAAGCAGATACCGTCTCTATTGCGGTTATATGCAATTACCGGCTTTAACCTGCTTAGCTGGATTTACGCAGGAATCTGAACGTGGATAGGTTCATTCCGACCCGCGACCTGAAGAATTAAATTTGAAGGTAAGGGAATCTCCCCCGCACCACCTAGAAGAATGTCGAGTGATTCGCCTGGATTAAACTGCTGGTTGATATCATCGCACCGGAAAAATTCATTCTGGTTTACAACTTTAAGCACATCTAAAGAATGCTCGCTGATGTTTTGTAGTTTGTACCGCATTTCTCGGACATGAGTTAGCTGAAATTTAGGGCGCCATAGGTTAGCCGCAATCTTAGACTGCGACTGGGATTGGCTCTGCTGTTCAGCGACAATCTGTTGCATCTGCTTGAGTGACTTTTCAGCTTGTTGGGCTCGTTCCTCTGCAGCTTTACGTGCCAGCTCAGCCTGGTTAGCCTGTTCTTCTGCAGCCTTTGCAGAACGCTGAGCCGCATCACGCATATCTAGAGCTGCCTTGTGTGATTCCTCTGCTTTTGCCTTCGCTTCCTTAGAACCAATAGCCTGCCGCCTTGTATAAATGGCCGCAACGACGGTAGCAAGTGCTGATATGCCAGAAATAAGATTTGCTATAAATTGTGAATCCATACCAGTCATCATAACCAGTCACACTTCACTATGACAGGACACGCTGCAACATGTGAAAGGCTAAACGCAACTGCGGGTGAGTAATCTGTTTGCATCTGGTGACTCGTTACTGAATTTTTATGCCCAATCCTATACAAGCACCCGCCCGGTGACGAAACCGCTTGCGGGTCGCGGAAGAGCCCGTATAGTGGGAACTATCGGCGGTACCGCACACCGCCCGCACCATATATATGGCGCGGGGGAGCGAGCACCGCCGATACACACTACACAACCACCGACAGTTCACCGGCAACTTTCCATACACCCCCCCATGTACCCGGTGAACCGACCACGAGCTAAGGACAACGATGAGCCAGCCGAACTTCCCTCCCGCCCGACTCTTTGACGCTTTCGCCAAGCCCGCCTCCACCGAACAGCCCGCGAAGAAGGGACTACTCGGCAAGCTGCGCCTGAGCGAATCCTCCGAGGAGGACAACTACACGACCGTCATGCTGGTCGGCTTCAACTCCGCGAAGGAACCCCCGGGCAACGGTGAGGACGCCCTCGACGTGATTCACCGCGCGTTCGACCCGTGCGATGAGAGCCCCGGCTTCGACATGGACGACTTCTACGACTATGCTTCCGTCGCCCCGCAGCTGCAGAACAGCGACGACTCCGAATCCACGGTTCTGGTGTGGCCCAAGATGTTCTACAACATGGTCACCATCCCGGAGCGCCGCCTGCGCCTGCTCGTGGTGACCGGACCCGCTCCCAGCCTGTGCCTGCGGCGGTTCATGACCCGCTTCTTCAAGTACGTGAAGAAACTCCACGTGGACCACGCGATCTTCGTTGAGACCTTTGAGGATCAGGTGGCGCACACCCGCCCGTACCCGTACACGCTGACCACTTACGACGAGAAGCTGGCGGCTATCCCCGGTATTCTGCACGAGTACTTCACCGGTTCTACCTCGGTGACGATGGCGATGTCTGCGCTCGCCGCCGAGCACGGCCTGTCCTCCTCGGTCATGCTGCGCATGAGCATCCCGGGGTATTTGAGCTTTGATCAGCAGAACCCGCGCGCGGTTGTGAGCCTGATCGAGGCGCTGGAGGTCATCCTCGGCATTAAGGTCGAGTCGGAGGAGTACGACCGCCTGCGCGCCCACGCTGATGAGTGGGAGGCGGAGCTCGCCGAAGAAATGGCGAAGGACTACGAGAAGGTTGAGCTGGTGCGTGAGATTGAGCAGAAGATGGATTCGACTCTGCGCACTGTCTCCGGCGAGGTGATTGCCGAGGATATTGAGGGCTACCTGGATTCCCTCAGCGGCGCCTCCGAGGGCGTAAACCCTGCCGATGATGGTGCGGATTCCGCGGAGGATTCTTCGGAACGTTAGGTCCGTTCGCACATATGGCGCGGGTATGGGAAAATGATAGGTAACTATGCCCATACCCGCAGCCAGCATCTCGAAAGGATGATGTGATTGGCACCCATGTCGAAGAACCCGCCCGTTCCGGCGGCGACCGACCCCGCGATTATTCGCAACTTCTGCATTATCGCCCACATTGACCACGGTAAGTCCACCCTCGCAGACCGTATGCTGCAGGCCACCGGCGTGGTTGCCCCGCGCGATATGAAGGCGCAGTACCTGGACCGCATGGACATTGAGCGTGAACGCGGTATCACCATTAAGTCTCAGGCTGTGCGCATGCCTTGGGATGTTGACGGTACCTCCTACGCGCTGAACATGATTGACACCCCCGGCCACGTGGACTTCACCTATGAGGTGTCCCGCTCCCTGGCTGCGTGTGAGGGTGCGCTTCTGCTCGTGGACGCCGCCCAGGGTATTGAGGCTCAGACCCTGGCGAACCTGTACCTGGCGATGGAGAACGACCTGACCATCATCCCGGTGCTGAATAAGATTGACCTTCCCGCGGCTCAGCCCGATAAGTACGCTGAGGAGCTGGCGAACCTGATTGGTTGCGAGCCGGACGAGGTTCTGCGCGTATCGGGTAAGACCGGTGAGGGTGTTGAGGCTCTGCTGGACCGTATTGTAGAGGCGATTCCCGCCCCGCAGGGTGACGCCTCCGCCCCGGCCCGTGCCATGATTTTTGACTCGGTGTACGACTCGTACCGCGGCGTGGTCACCTACGTGCGTGTTGTGGACGGTAGCCTGCAGCCGCGTCAGAAGATTAAGATGATGTCCACCGGCGCTGAGCATGACCTGCTCGAAATCGGCGTGATTTCCCCTGAGCCTGTCCCGTCGAAGGGCCTGGGCGTGGGCGAGGTGGGTTACCTCATTACCGGTGTGAAGGACGTCCGTCAGTCCCGTGTGGGTGATACCGTCACCTCCGCCGCGAAGCCTGCGCAGGAGTCCCTGGGCGGTTACGAGGACCCCAAGCCGATGGTGTTCTCTGGCCTGTTCCCGATTGATGGTTCGGACTACCCGGCGCTGCGTGACGCGCTGGATAAGCTGAAGCTTAACGATGCCGCACTGATTTACGAGCCGGAGACTTCTGCCGCTCTGGGCTTCGGTTTCCGCTGTGGCTTCCTGGGTCTGCTGCACCTGGAGATTGTGCGTGAGCGCCTGGAACGCGAGTTCAACCTGGACCTGATTTCGACCGCGCCGAACGTTATTTACGACGTGGTGGACGAGACCGGTAACGCTAAGCGTGTGACCAACCCGAGCGAATTCCCCGAGGGTAAGGTCGCGACGATTCGCGAGCCCATGGTGGCGTGTACGATTATTGCCCCGAGCGAGTACATTGGTGCGATTATGGAGCTGTGCCAGGCTCGCCGCGGCCAGATTGGCGGCATGGATTACCTGTCCGAGGATCGTGTGGAGATGCGTTACCGCCTGCCCCTGGCGGAGATTGTGTTCGACTTCTTCGATCAGTTGAAGTCCCGTACCCGCGGTTATGCGTCGCTGGACTGGAAGTTCGACGGTGAGGAAGAGGCTGACCTGGTGAAGGTCGACATCCTGCTGCAGGGTGAGAAGGTGGATGCGTTCAGTGCCATTACTCACCGCGATAAGGCGTACTCGTACGGCCTGATGATGACTTCTAAGCTGCGTGAGCTGATTCCTCGCCAGCAGTTTGAGGTGCCGATTCAGGCGGCTATCGGTTCGCGTATTATTGCCCGCGAGAATATTCGTGCGATGCGTAAGGACGTTCTGTCCAAGTGTTACGGTGGCGATATTTCGCGTAAGCGTAAGCTGCTGGAGAAGCAGAAGGAAGGCAAGAAGCGCATGAAGATGGTCGGTCGTGTGGAGGTTCCTCAGGAAGCCTTCATTGCGGCACTGTCTTCGGGCGAGGAGAAGGAAAAGAAGAAGTAGCCTTCGCTGCTGTAGCTTTTCCGGCTGTGTGCTGACCTGTTGATTGTGGAGAACCCGGCTGGTGCCTCGTGTACCGCCGGGTTCTCTGCTGTCTAGCTTAGAAAACACATCAATTTGCGTAGGACATTCCTGAGATGACGAACTAACTTGGCACACATCAGGGGTGCAGTTACCCTTGAAGTATGGAATTTGTGGAACGCGCTGAGATACGACGACAGCAGGCTATGAGCGCTCTCGATGAGAAGAGCCAAAGCGACCAAGGTCAGTTTTTTACCCCGCTCGCAGTCGCGCAGATGATGGCGCAGATGTTGCCTCTTCCAACTTCTAATAAAGTTCGTATCCTAGACCCTGGCGCAGGATCTGGCATATTGACAGCAGCAGTTATGGACCGATTCACACGAGAATCTCCAGAAACCAATCTTGAGATTATTGCTGTAGAAAAAGATTCTGAGCTCATTCCTGCGTTGAAGAATACTCTGAAAGATTGTTCTCGCCCAGGGGTGCATCTTGAATACGTTAATCAAGATTTTATTGAATGGGCTTTGCAAGGTCAGAGCCTGTTTGACTATGTTATTCAGAATCCACCGTATTTTAAGATTGCAAGTAAGTCAGAAGTAGCTCAAATTCTACGCTCGCATGGGTGCAATGTGCCCAATATGTATGCTGCCTTCATGTCCCTAGGTGAGCGCCTTTTGAAGGATGGTGGCTATCAGGTGTCCATTACTCCGCGTTCATGGATGAATGGAACCTACTACACTGCTTTTCGCCAAGATTTACTCAAAGAATCTAGTATTGATTCTATTCATAGTTTTGAGTCCCGTTCTTCTGTTTTTGGAGAGTCTGGAGTACTCCAAGAAACAGTTATCACTGGTATGTATAAGGGAGTAGCAAAATCTCATGTGCAGCTAAGTGTATCGCATGACCATAAGGGAATAGTCTCTACGCGTTCGGTTCCGTACACTCAAGTTGTAACTGGTGATTTTATCTTTGTCCCCAATACAGATTATGACGGGGAGATTATTGAGCGAATGTCCCATGCCAAGGAAACGTTATCCTCTTTGAATCTGAATGTTTCGACAGGTAAAGTGGTGGGTTTCCGCTCTCGTGAGATTCTTCTTGAGAATCAACTCGTCGGTTCTCTACCTCTCATTCATGCTTCCCATATATTTAATGGACAAGTAATCCATCCTCTTGAATCTTGTAAGAAAGAACAGTGGGTTGATGGGTTCCATCCAAATACGGCAAAAAATGTTATTTCACCAGGCTGGTATGTCCTTGTGAAGCGTTTCTCTGCGAAAGAAGAGAAGCGTCGCATAAGCGCAGCCTTGTACCATGCAAATAACTTGTTCGCAATAGATAATAAGGTGAACTATATTCACAATAATGGCTCAGGTCTTGAAAAGGATGTCGCTATAGGAATTGAGCGTTGGCTAAATTCAGCCCAAGTAGACGATTATTTTCGCATTTTCAGTGGGCATACCCAGGTAAATGCTGGAGATTTGCGTCAACTCCCATTTCCCTCAATAAGTTCTTTGCGAAAACTTGCCCATTCAAAACAACCGACTCAGGACATTTCTGAGATTCTTTCAGATAATATCGAATCCTTACAGATTAAGAAGGAGAAAGCCGTATGAGCATACATGAAGAAGCTAAAAGACTTTTGAAACTCTTTGAGTTTGATGAAAAACGAACTAACGATATGGCAGCAAGGACTCTTCTGTCGCTGTTGAACCTCCGTGAAGGAGATACCTGGGATCAAGCAACAAATAATCGAATCGGAGTGCGTGGTCTAATGGATTGGATGAGAAATAATCTTGATTTCCCAATTGCAGAAAACTCCAGGGAGACTATACGCAGAGAGGTTCTTCATCAGTTTGTAGCAGCAGCTTTTTGCGAACACAATGATGATGATCCGGATCGCCCGACTAATTCATCAAAAAATGTATATAGGGTTAGCCCCAATGCGCTAAGTGTGATTCGCATGTATTCAGGAAGCAATGATGATACTTCTAGTGAATTTCGTATTGCTCTTGAAGAATATCTAGCATATGCTCCAAGCCTAGTGGAATTGCAACGTGAAGAGCGTAAAATACACAAGATTCCGGTTCGTATGCCCTCGAATGAAATTGCATACATTAACCCCGGCGGTCAAAATAAATTAATTAAATCTATGGTTGAGGAATTTTGTCCTCGTTTTGCGCCAGGGGGCCAGGTTCTGTATATAGGTGACGCGGATAGTAAAACATCAAATTATAACGAAGAGCTACTTTCCTCTCTTGGTATTAATCTTGATATGCACGGAAAGATGCCTGACTTGGTTGTGTATCAGAAGGATAAAAACTGGCTCTTTTTAATGGAAGCAGTAACAACTCATGGTCCAGTAAATCCTCTCCGTAAGAAAGATTTGGAATCACTTTTTAAAGGTTCGAAAGTTGGAATCGTGTATGTTTCCTGTTTCCCGAACCGACAAGTACTCCGCTCTCACCTAATGGATATTGCTTGGGAGACAGAAGTCTGGCTGGAGAGCGACCCGACTCATATGATTCATTTCAATGGCTCACGATTTATGGGGCCCTACGAAAGTTAGACATATGAGAACCCGGCTGGTGCCTCGTGTACCGCC
>NZ_KV813803.1:501887-553735 GCF_001813725.1 Rothia sp. HMSC072B04
TGGTGCCTCGTGTACCGCCGGGTTCTCTGCACGCTGTCTGTTGATATACCGCCCGTTGATGCTAACCGCGTAGCCGCATGCGCGGTGCCCATATTTGATTCCCCCAACCGCCACACCTAGTTCCAGGAGGCAGAATGCCCGCCCAGCCCACCGGCGCCCCCGCACCCCGCGACGGGCGCATCCCCGCCATCAGCGCGGCAGGATGCGAAACCCGCGACTTCAGCCTCTACGTACACATCCCCTTCTGCTCCGTACGCTGCGGCTACTGCGACTTCAACACCTACGCCACCGAAGACTTCGGCGACGGCATCGGCCTCGGCACCTACGCCGACGACGCCATCGCAGAAATCCTCTTCGCCGCCCGCACCCTCGAGGCATCCGGCGTCGCAAAACGCCCCATGCACACCGTCTTCTTCGGCGGCGGCACCCCCACCAAACTGCCCGCCCGCGACCTCGTACGCATCCTGCAGGCAGCCATCGACGTATTCGGCCTCGTCGAGGGTGCAGAAGTCACCACCGAAGCCAACCCCGACTCCGTCACCCTTGAGGACCTGCAGACCCTCAAGGACGGCGGCTTCACCCGCGTCTCCTTCGGCATGCAGTCCGTCGTGCCCGAGGTGCTGAAGGTGCTCGACCGCACCCACACGCCGTCGAACGTACCGAAGGTCGTCGCCTGGGCTAAGGAGGTCGGCCTGCAGGTGTCCGTGGACCTCATCTACGGTTCGCCGGGGGAGAGCCTGCAGCAGTGGGAACAGAGCGTTCGCGCCGCGATCTCTTACGAGCCCGACCACATTTCCGCGTACTCGCTCATCGTGGAGGACGGCACGAAGCTTGCCGCGCAGATTCGCCGCGGCGAGTACACCATGCCCGATGAGGACCTCATGGCGGACATGTACCTGCTCGCCGAAGAGCTGCTCACCGAAGCCGGCTACACCTGGTACGAGGTGTCCAACTACTCGCGCAGTGAGGATACCCGCAGCGACCACAACCTCGCCTACTGGCGCAACCAGGACTGGTGGGGCATCGGTCCCGGCGCGCACTCGCACGTGAACGGCACTCGCTGGTGGAACGTGAAGCACCCGGTGCCGTACGCGCAGAAGGTGCGTGCGGGAGAGTCCCCGGCGGCGGCACGCGAGGTGCTGGACGCCTCAACCCGCGCCTTCGAGATGATTATGCTCATGATCCGTGTGCGTGAGGGCTTGGCGATGCGCGAGCTGCTCGCCGTGCACGATGAGGCGCAGCTGGGCGCCTCCCTGCGCTGGCTGGTTTCTCAAGCTTTGATTGAGCCTGATGCTTTGAATTCTCAAGCTGAACCTGACCCTGAAGCTCACGTGCGACTAACCCTCAAGGGCCGCCTACTGGGCGATGCGGTCACCCGCGAGCTGCTCCCGGAGGTCCCTGAAGAGCACGAAGGGCACTAAGAAGCATTGGTCTGACAAGGGGCTTTTCAATCGGGGCGGCGTTCCGGTTCTGGTTTGTCGCAGCTCCACTAGATGCTTTTCTCTAACGCTGCCTGCGAATGGCGTGCGCCCCGGTATTGCCGTAATATTTCGGTGATTTGGGGGCATTTTTGCGGGTCTCAAAAAACTTTTAAAAAATTTTTCGGGGCTGTTTGGAGGGACTTTGGGGGAGCCTCACACCTTACACCGGCGTGCTAATTGTTCGCATTTGTGCTGGACTAGCCGAAAGAATTTTCCACTCCTTCATACCGCTTTTAGGGTGCGTATTTTTCGATTGCTTTCCTGAGAAAAAATTCTCCAAAACACCCAATTTCAAGTTGTGGTTGAAGGTTACGCTGTGCCATAATAGGTCATGGCAGGACGGTATATGTCTAACAGCGTGTTCTCGTCTTTGCTGAAGTTGAGTGAATACGGTTGTGGGCTCCTGGTAACAGGGGCCCACGATCGTTTAACAATGATTATCTATAGCACCATTCGGTAGAGTTTGCGGCAATTCACGCGCACTAGGCAAAGAAGCCCCACTTAAACGTAGAACGCCCCGCACACAACGTGCGGGGCGTTCATCGTAAAAGTTATCAGCGCGGTTCTGAGACAGCGCGGTTTAGGACCGGCAGTTCTTAGGATTCTGCGGATTCTGCGTTCTCGGTGGAGTAGAAGCGGTCCAGCAGGCGCGGGTTCATACGGTAGCTGTACGGCTCACCGCGATTCACCTCAATACCGGCACGCAGCGACGCAATAGCCATGAACAGCCACACGAGCGCACCTAGAACCATGGCAATGTTGCCCATGCCGGGCAGGAACGACACGACCCACAGCGCCACCAGAGCAATGGAGGGCAGGAGGGTGAAGTTCATTGCCTCGCGAGCCTCCTGCTCAGCGAAGGGCGCGTTATTGCGGCTGACGTAGAAAACCGCAGCGGAGGGGATGATGCCGAGAATACCGCCGAAATGCGCGAGAGTCGCACGGTTGCGGTCCTGAATCACGCTAATCTTACGGGTTTTCTGAGGCCCGGTTGCCGGGCGAACATCGTTAGTCACGAAAATCCTGGTTCGATAGAAGTTTCTTGTGGTGATCACCTAAGCCGGTGGAAATACCCTCCGAAGAGGCAAATCGTTTGAGCGGTGGTGACCGGAGTGTAGTGATGGTGCAACATAAACCCACAGGGTCAATGCCACATGCTCAACTATTGTACCGCTTTAGCGGGTAAAACCCACAGGATAATGCCCTCGAGGGAAAGGTTCTGAGCAAATTCACACCTGCGCTCGCAGACGGGGGCGCAATAGCGGGTTTCGGGTGCGGTTAGGCACCCGGTTCGGTGAGAAAATCGATGAGCGATTCGACCGGACCGAGCAGCGTTGGATCCAGGTCAGCGTAGGAGTCAACGCGGGAGAGAATGTGCTTCCATGCCTGCGCCACATCCGCCTGCGTTTCGTGCGGCTGACCCAGACGACGTAGCGTGCCCTTCTTGAAGTCCTCACCGCGCGGCACCTGCGGCCAGGCCTTCAGGCCCAGAACCGAGGGCTTGACCGCCTGCCAAATATCGATGAACGGGTGACCCACGATCTTCACGTGCCCGGCGGCACCCGGCACAGCCATCGCATCCGCAACAATGCGCTGCTCTTTCGTGCCCTCAATCAGGTGGTCGACCAGAATACCCAGGCGGCGGCCCGGGCCCGGCGCGAACTCACGAATAGCGCCGGCAAGATCATCCACGCCGTGCAGCGGCTCCACAACAATGCCCTCAACGCGCAGATCGTGGCCCCAGACCTTCTCCACGAGCTCGGCGTCGTGCAGACCCTCAACCCAGATGCGGGAGGCGCGCGCCACCCGAGCCGGGGCGTTCTTCACCGCGATAGAACCGGAACGAGAAATCGTGCGCTTCGGCTCCTTCGCCGCCACCGGGGCGACAATCTCAACGGGCTCACCCTCAATCAGGTAGCCCGGACCCAGCGGGAAATTCTTTACGCGACCCTTCGCGTCTTCGAGTCCGAAGAACAGGGCACCGCCGATGCGTTCAGCCTTCACGACCTCACCCACCCAGCCGTTAATATCCTCAATCAGCAGGCCGCGGCGCAGCGGCACCTTACGCGGGGCCGGCGCCTGGCGGCTCATGCGGGCGGCGTTTAGATCCTGGGCACCCCAGCCGTAGGGGGAGTGGTGGGTACTCAACGTATTCTCCTTTGGGGCGGTAGGGGTAGCAGAGCCAGTAGGGGCGGTGACCGCGCCGGAACCGTGAGACAGAACAATCAGACAGAACCGGCGGGGGAACTAAAACGGGGTTCGGGGCGCACCGCAGATTAAGCGGATAGCGGGAGCGACCCCCATTCAGCCTAGCCATTGTATCGGGTCGGGGGTAGTATCCCCTAGAATTGATACGACCATTGTTGGCGGTGCACTCATCGAGCACCGCCATCGTCTCGAGAGGAAGGAAACGCATGAGCCACTACGATACTCTCGGCGTATCGAACGACGCCAGCCCCGAAGAGATCAAGAAGGCGTACCGAAAGAAGGCACGCCAGCTGCACCCGGACGTGAACCCCTCCGAGGACGCAGCCGAAGAATTCAAGCGCGTCACCCTCGCCTACGAGGTGCTCTCCGACCCCGAAAAGCGCCGCAACTATGACACCACCGGCGACGAACAGGGCCGCGCAGGCTACCCCGGAGGCGGCGGCTACCCGGGCGGCGGATTCAGCGGCTTCGGCGGTTTCGAGGACCTGCTGAACATGTTCACCGGCGGCGCGGCAGGTGCCCGCGGCCCCGCATCCCGCATGCGTCAAGGCCAGGACGACCTGATTACCGTCTCCATCAGCCTGCAGGACGCCGTGTTCGGTGTTGAGAAGACCATTGAGCGTCGCTCCGCCGTGACCTGCAAGTCCTGTAACGGCGAAGGCACCGCAGAGGGCACCCAGCCCGAAACCTGCACCACCTGCTCCGGTCACGGTTTCATGCAGCGCCGCGTGCAGTCCATCCTCGGTACCGTCATGCAGCAGGTCGAATGCCCCGACTGCCACGGCTACGGCACCGTCATCAAGACCCCCTGCCCTGAATGTCACGGTCAGGGCCGAGTACGTGAAGACGTGCCGCTGACCTTCAACGTTCCCGCCGGTGTGCACGACCAGGCGCGTATCCGCCTGCGCGGCAAGGGCGAGGCAGGCCTGTACGGTGGCCCCAACGGCGACCTGTACGTTGACCTGAACGTCAAGCGTGACAAGTACTTCAGCCGCGAGGGCGACAACCTGGTCACCACCGTGAACATCCCCATGGTTGCGGCGGCGCTGGGCACCACCATTCCGCTGAAGACCTTCGACGGCGACCAGGAAGTTGCTATCCCCGCAGGCACTCAGAGCGGTGACGTGATCACCCTCAACGGCCTGGGCGCAACCGTGCTCGGCACCGAGCGTCGCGGCGACCTGCTGGTGCGTATCCAGGTGGTCACCCCCACCGACATGACCGAAGAACAGCGTGAACTGCTGCGCCAGTTCGCCGCCCTGCGCGGTGAATCCCTCACCGAAGGTTCGCAGGTCAAGCACCGCGGCGGTCTCTTCTCCCGCCTGAAGGACCAGTTCAAGTAGGATCCCTACACCAAGCTGAGGATGCGGCGGGTGCGGTACTCAACCCGAACCCGCCGCATTCCTGTCAGCACTGCGCTGTACGCGCCCGCGCTAAACTGCACACCTATTTCACATGCCACCCGCACACTACCCACGCTTTCAAACCGCACCTCAAGGAGAACCATGAGCGCCCCCATCTTCTACATCAGCACGGAAGAATACGACGCACTCACCCCCGGCGCCACCTGCGCGCTCGGAGGCTCCGAAGGCAAGCACGCCCTCGTCAAGCGCCTTGAGCTCGGCGAACGCATCGACCTGGGTGACGGCACCGGCCGCCGCGCACTCGGTACGGTCGCCTCCATCAACGCGGACGGCGTGACCGTGCAGGTGCAGGAGCTACGCGAGGAACGCAGCGTGCCCTCCATCTACCTGGTGCAGGCGCTCGCGAAGGACGGCCGCGACCTGCTCGCCATCGAAACCGCCACCGAGCTGGGCGTGTACGGTGTGCTTCCGTGGAGCGCGGACCGCTCCATCGTGCGCTGGAAGGGGGAGCGCGCCTCCAAGGCACACACCAAGTGGCAGAATACCGTCACCGCCGCGGCGAAGCAGTCGCGCCGCGCGCTCATTCCCGAAGTGTACGACCTGTACAGCACCGCCGACCTGGTGGAACTCATTGAAGAAGTTGCTGGGGAGGGTTCTGAGCAGTCCGCCGCCGTGTTCATCCTGCATGAGCAGGCGACCGAACGCCTCAGCGCCCTGGCACGCACGCTTGTGGAGGCGGAGAACCTGCCCGAAGAGATCTACCTGCTCGTCGGCCCCGAAGGCGGCATCAGCGACCGCGAAGTGCAGCTCTTCACCGACGCCGGCGCGCAGCTGGCACTACTCGGTGACGAGGTGCTGCGTTCCTCCACCGCCGGTTCTGCTGCCATGTGCACCCTGAACGTGGTGCTGGGCCGCTGGTAGAGCGCCGCTGACAGGAATCCACCGGGGCGTGGTGCATCACGCGCATCTATACTTGTAAATACATCACTAGCCAAGGAGCCCATATGACTACCTCCCGACCTCTCTCGACCGCGCGCACCGTATCCTTCAAGAGCGCCGCAGAAATGATCGCCGTGCTCGGCCCGCAGGACGCGCACCTGGCAATTATCGAGGACTACTTCGAGCAGATTAGCCTGCGCCCCAAGGACCTGGACGTGCTCATCACTGGCCCCTCCGAGGCCGTCAACACCGCCGCAAAGCTGCTGAATGAACTGCGCGTGCTCTCCAGCCACGACACGCAGATTACCGTGCAGGTCATTCACCGCCTCATGGGCATGCTCGGTGACGAACTGAGCAACCCGGCGCACTCGCTGTCTACCAGCATCCTCTCTACCCGCGGCACCACGATTCGCCCCAAGACCATTAACCAGAAGAAGTACGTGGACGCTATCGACGCGAACACCGTCATCTTCGGCATCGGCCCGGCGGGTACCGGTAAGACCTACCTCGCCATGGCGAAGGCTGTGCAGGCGCTGCAGAGCCACGAAGTGAACCGCATTATCCTCACCCGCCCCGCCGTGGAGGCTGGTGAGCGTCTGGGCTTCCTGCCCGGCACCCTCAACGAGAAGATTGACCCGTATCTGCGCCCGCTCTACGACGCGTTGCACGACATGCTCGAACCTGAAACCATCCCCAAGCTCATGGAGGCGGGCACCATCGAGGTCGCACCGCTGGCGTACATGCGCGGCCGCACCCTCAACGACGCATTCATCATCCTTGACGAGGCGCAGAACACCACCGCCGAGCAGATGAAGATGTTCTTGACCCGCCTGGGCTTCGGCTCGAAGATGGTCATTACCGGTGACATCACCCAGATTGACCTGCCCGGTGGCGCGGCCTCCGGTCTGAAGCAGGTGCGCAACATTCTGCAGGGCGTGGAGGATATTCACTTCAGCATCCTGGAATCCTCCGACGTGGTTCGCCACACCCTGGTGTCGAACATTGTGTCCGCCTACGACCAGTGGGGCGAAGATCAGAAGGCAATGGAACGCAAACGCAACCGCAAGGTCAAGCGCGCCACCATCGAGGCCGCAGCCGAGAAGTTGCTGGACCGCGCCGGCATCAACGGAGGCTCCGAAAAGAACGCTGAGCAGACCCCCGCACAGAACCCCGACAACGCACAGACCACCCCGGAAGGACGCTAAACGGTGGCAGAGATCGAATTCGACTGTGAAGAACCCGCAACCGGTGCCGACCCGGCAACCGACGCCTTCATCCGCGAATCTTTCGAAGCGGTAGACACCGAGGTGCTCACCCGCCTCGTCGAGCACGCCTTCAAACGCATGCACCTTGCCGATGACACCTACCTGTCCATCGCCATCGTGAACGAAGACGAAATGGAACGCGTGCACATCGAATGGATGGACCTGCCCGGCGCAACCGACGTGATGAGCTTCCCCATGGACGAGCTGGAACCGGGAACCCCCGAAAACCCCTCCAGCGGCATGCTCGGCGACATCATCCTCTGCCCGCCCGTCGCCGCACGTCAGGGCGCAGATGCGGGTCACAGCACTCTCGATGAGCTGTGCCTGCTCACCACCCACGGCATTCTGCACTGCCTCGGGTACGACCACGGCACCGCCGAAGAGGAAGCTGAAATGTTCGGCATTCAGCGCTCCATCCTCGAAGAGTTCCTGGGCCGCCCGGCACCGGTCGAAACCCGACACTAGGGGAGCGGCGTGGATATTCTACTCACAGCCCTCCTCGCCGTTCTCGCGCTCTGTCTGACCGTGGTCGCGGCAATCGCCGAAACCGCATTCACCTACCTGCCGCACAACGAGGCTGAGGAAGCGGTGGAGGCACACCCGGACACCCTCGGCGCCCGTGTCCTGCAGCGCACCCTCGACGGTGACTCCGAGGCATACACGCACCCGCTGCGCCTGACCCGCCTCATTGCGGCAGCTGCCGCGGTGCTCGCCACCATGACCTGCCTGCTGAACCTGGTCGAGGTGCACGCGCTCGCCGTCGTGCTGACCCTCGTGATTGTTGCGCTGGTGGGCTACCCGATTCTGCATGTGCTGGCGCGTGCTCTGGGTCGTAACCGCCCGGTCGCGTCGATTCGTGTGCTGGCTCGCCCGGTGCACTACCTGTCGGTTCTGCTGAGCCCGGCGACCGGTCTGCTCGATAAGCTCAGTGTGCGCCTGGCGCCGGAACGTTCGGCTGAGGCCCCGGTGGGCGTGTTCGATGAGGAGGAGCTGCGCGAGTTCCTGGACCGCGCCTCCGACGCTGAAACTATTGAGGACGACGAGGCGCAGATGGTGCAGTCCGTCTTTGAGATGGACGATACCCGCATCCGTTCGCTCATGGTTCCGCGTACCGACATGCTCACCGCCAGCCGTGACACCCCTCTGCGTGAGGCGTTGAGCCTGTTCCTGCGTTCGGGTTATTCGCGTATGCCGGTAATTGGTGATTCGAGCGATGAGATTCTGGGCGTGCTCTACCTGAAGGACGCGATGCGCGCCTTCATCCTGCACGGTGAGGCGCCGGAAGGTACCGCCCTGCCGACCGTGGTTGAGCTGATGCGCCCGGCTCGTTTTGAGCCCGAGTCGAAGCGCGCCATGGACCTGCTGCGTGAGATGCAGCGTGAGTCCACGCACGTGGCGATCATTGTTGATGAGTACGGCGGCACCGCCGGTCTGATTACCCTTGAGGACCTGATCGAGGAACTGGTCGGCGACATCTCTGACGAGTACGACCACGAGCGCCCCGAGTACACGCTGAACGACGACGGTACGTTCCGCCTGTCGGCTCGCCTGGGTATTGATGAGCTGGGCGAGATTTTCGGTCGTGAACTCGAGGATGAAGATGTTGATACGGTGGGCGGTCTGCTCGCTAAGCATCTGGGCATGGTGCCGATTGTCGGTTCTGAGATTGAGATTGACGGCATTCATATTCGTGCGATTGGTTCGTCGGGCCGCCGCCACCAGGTGGATATGTTGCAGGCGTGGTATGAGCCGCCTCGTGATGAGCAGCAGAACGCTGAAGGTTCCGCGGCATCTTCCTCGGAACCTAATTCCGCGGAGGTTGCTGACATCCTCACCGTGGATACCGAGCCGCCCGCTGTGGCTGAGCCGCATGCGCATCCGGATCTTCCGGGAGATATTGCAGAGGCTGAACCGGCAACCGATCAGCACGGCAACCGCTAGACATCGAACATAGACGCCGCATCATCCCATACACACTTTGAGTCGGCCGCCCCGCCCGGAAGGCGCAGGCAGATGAGGCTGGCACCCCATACACCCCGCACGGGGTTTGACAAGGAGAAACACAATGGACCAGGAGTACACCCCGCTCGATTTGAGCACTCTGGACTTGAGCACCCCGCTGCCGACCTACCCGGCGGATTTCCGTTCGGGCTTCGCGTCGCTGGTGGGCCGCCCGAATGCGGGTAAGTCTACTTTGACGAACGCTATGGTCGGTCAGAAGGTGGCTATCACCTCGAACCGTCCGCAGACGACCCGCCACACGATCCGCGGTATTGTGCACAAGGACGAGTACCAGCTGATTCTGGTGGACACCCCGGGTATTCACCGCCCCCGCACTCTGCTGGGTGAGCGTCTGAACGACCTGGTGGCGAGCACTCTTTCGCAGGTGGATGTGCTGGGCTTCTGCATTCCGGCGAATGAGAAGATTGGTCCGGGTGACCGTTACATTGCGTCGCAGCTGGTGGCGTCGAGCAATAAGCCGGTGGTTGCTATTGTGACGAAGGCTGACACTGTGAGCTCTGAGGAGCTGCGTGAGCAGCTGCTGGCTGTTGAGGCGCTCGGCGAGGAGGTCATGAGCGCTGAGCGTGCGGCTCGTGCTAAGCGTGCCGCGCATCGTGCGAAGCAGAAGGGTAAGGGCCCCAAGGGTAAGGACGGCAAGAATGATGCTGTGCCTTTCGCGAAAGGTTCGGGTCCTGCGGCTAAGCGCCGTGCCGGTGAGGTTGCTGAGCCGATGCCGGTTGACGGTAAGGGCGGCTGGGCTGCGATTATCCCGGTGTCTGCTGTGAAGCATTTCCAGGTGGATGCGGTTGCTGACCTGCTGGCGCAGTACACTCCGCTGTCGCCGCCGCTGTACCCGGACGGTGAGCTGACCGATGAGCCGGAGGCAACCCTCATTGCGGAGCTGGTGCGTGAGGCAGCTCTGGAGGGTGCCCGCGAGGAGCTGCCCCACTCGATTGCTGTGACGGTTGAGGAGATGCAGTTCCGTGAGGGCCGCCCGGCGGATAACCCGCTGCTGGATGTGCACGTGAACCTGTTTGTGGAGCGTGAGTCGCAGAAGTACATCATTATCGGTAAGGGCGGCTCGAACCTGCGCAAGATTGGCACGAAGGCTCGTGAACAGATTGAGGCGATGCTCGGTACCCGCGTTTATTTGAATATTCATGTGAAGGTTGCGAAGGAATGGCAGTCTGACGCGCGTGCGTTGAACCGCCTGGGATTCTAGTAGCTTTCCTGAGCGCATCGCCCAGAGACTTTACCTTGCGAGGTTGCCCTGAGAGGCAACCCCGAGAGGTTGCCTTCGGAGGCGGTCGCGCATCCTTAGTTTTCACCCGGTGGCTTGCAGAAATATGTGCATGCCTCCGGGTGAAACTTTTCACTCTCATTCGGCGCTCATAGGGAAGAGTGTTACTCTGAGAAAGCACTTGCTCACCGGCAGAAAGAGAAAAGGTATGCCCCAGGCACCTCGTTTACGAAGCACCGGTCGTCATATGCGCACGACGGTGATGACTTCAAACCGCAATAAGTGGATTGCTCTGCTTACTGCTTGCATGCTCGTCATTGTTGTTGGCTTTGGTGGCGTGTTGGCTCTGCGTATGCGCAATAATCTGCATACTCAGGAGCTGAACATCAGCAATTACAAGGACGGCCTGGAGAACGGCGCCTTGGACATTCTCGTGATTGGCTCCGATACCCGTAAGGGCAATAACGGTGCGTACGGTGATGAGGATGACCGCAATTCTGAGGCTCGCGCGGACGTGATGATGCTGCTGCAGATCAGCAAGGACCGTAAGAACGTGAGCGTGCTGTCGTTCCCGCGTGACCTGATGGTTGATGTGCCGCAGTGTACTGATCCTGAGAGCGGCACCGTGTACCCGGCTGAGGAGAACGTTCAGATTAACGAGTCTCTGTCTCGCGGTGGTGCCGGTTGTACTGTGGCGACCATTAGCAAGCTGACCGGTGTGAATATTGACCACTTCATGTTGGTGGACTTTAACGCTGTGAAGGAGCTGTCGAAGGTTGTTGGCGGCGTTCAGGTGTGTGTGGACGCTCCGATTGATGACGAGTACAGTGGCCTGAAGCTTCCTGCCGGTACTTCTTCGGTTGAGGGTGAGCAGGCTCTTGCGTTCTTGCGTAGCCGCCACGGCTTCTCGGATGGTTCCGATATTGGTCGTATTCAGGCTCAGCAGGGCTTCTTGTCTTCGCTGCTGCGTAAGGTGAAGAGCGAGGGTACTCTGTCGAATCCGGGCCGTCTGATTAACATTGCTGAGGCGATTACTCAGAACGTGACGGTGGATAAGAATCTGGGTAATATCAGCACTCTGGTGGGTGTTGGTGCGACTCTTGGTGGCGTGGACCTGTCGAATGTTGTGTTTGCGACGGTGCCGACTGAGCCGTGGAGCCAGGATGCGAACCGCCTGCAGGTTTCTGCGGATGCTGCGAACGTGTTCCAGCGTCTGCGTGACGATAAGTCGCTGAAGGAGGAGAAGGCTCCGGAGGCGCCGGCTACTTCTGCCGCTCCGGTTCAGCTGGACCGTACGGTCCCGGTGAGCGTGTACAACGCGACCGGTCTGGATGGCCGCTCGACTACGATCGCTTCGGTGATTGAGGGCCTGGGCTACACGAATGTTACTCCGGGTACTTCGGCTAACCCGACGAACTTCACCACGGTGTTCTACTCGACGGGTTACGAGGCGGAGGCGAAGGAAATCGCCGCGAAGCTGAACGTGACCCGCGTGGTGGCGACCGAAGAGGTTCAGGGCGTGTCGGTGACTATCGGTACTGACTTCCCGTCCGGTGAGGCGATGGAGAAGCAGGAGGCTGCGATTGCGGGTAACGCGACCGGTCAGACTGCTGATCAGAACAAGTGCCAGACTGCTTTCGCCTACTAGGTTCTAGCTAGGGCATAACGCAGATGCGTGAATTTTGAGTGAGGGGGCGTAGCGCCAGAAATGGTGGCTGCGCCCCTTTGCCGTTAACGCTTTCCAGATGATGGACGGCTTCCCGTGTGCCCTGCCACCGCCTCCGACCCCTGTGATAGCGTGGAGGCATGACTATTGACGGTGAGAGCATGCGCGGGGTTACCCGCCAGGCAGTGAACCTGCTGCTTATTCGCCGGAACGGGGCACGCTAGAATCTGCCGCAACCGTTCCGGCTTTTTGACGCGGCATCTCACCTTTGCATCCTTTCTGATGCACCGCCTTGACCACGGCTGCCGGGGACCGATACCCGGCACGGTACGAGCCCCACAATTGGGGTAGAGCGAGACGGACCAACCAACAGGAAATTCATCATGAAAAACCACCAGAAGCCCAGCCCCATGCCGGTACACAAGTACCGCCCTTTCCACGAGCAGATTGTTGTTGACCTGCCGGACCGCACCTGGCCGGATAAGGTCATTGAGAAGGCTCCGCGCTGGTGCGCAGTGGATCTGCGTGACGGCAACCAGGCGCTGATTGATCCCATGGACACCGACCGTAAGCTTGCGATGTTCAAGCTGCTGGTGAAGATGGGTTACAAGGAAATTGAGGTTGGTTTCCCTTCGGCGTCGCAGACTGACTTTGATTTTGTGCGCACTCTCGTTGAGGACGGCCACATTCCTTCGGACGTGACCATTCAGGTTCTGGTGCAGGCTCGTGAGCACCTGATTGCCCGCACTTTTGAGGCGATTGAGGGTGCACCGCAGGCGATTGTGCACTTCTACAACTCGACCTCCGTTCTGCAGCGTCGCGTGGTGTTCAACCAGGATCAGGAGGGCGTGCTGGATATCGCCCTGCAGGGTGCGCGCCTGTGCCGCAAGTACGAAGAGCAGATGATCTCTGACACTAAGGTCATCTACGAGTACTCGCCCGAGTCTTTCACCGGCACTGAGCTGGAGTACGCGGCTCGCGTGGTGAACGCTGTAGCTGAGGAGCTGGAGGTCGGTCAGAACGGCCGCGAGCTGATTGTGAACCTGCCCGCTACCGTTGAGATGGCTACCCCGAACGTGTACGCCGACTCTGTCGAGTGGATGCACCGCAACTTGAACCACCGCGAGCACATTGTGCTGTCGCTGCACCCGCACAATGACCGCGGTACCGGTGTGGCTGCTGCTGAGCTGGGTTACTTGGCGGGCGCTGACCGTATTGAGGGTTGCCTCTTCGGTAATGGCGAGCGCACCGGTAACGTTGACCTGGTTACTTTGGGTCTGAACATGTACACCCAGGGTGTGGATCCGCAGATTGATTTCTCTGATATTGACGGTATCCGTAAGACTGTTGAATACTGCAACCAGCTGAAGGTGCACGAGCGTTCGCCGTATGGTGGCGATCTGGTGTTCACCGCGTTCTCTGGTTCTCACCAGGACGCTATTAAGAAGGGCTTTGAGGCTCTGGAGCGTACCGCTGCTGAGGCGGGTAAGACCGTGGATGAGGTGTACTGGGAGGTTCCGTACCTGCCGATTGATCCTCGCGACCTGGGTCGTACCTACGAGGCGATTATTCGTGTGAACTCGCAGTCCGGTAAGGGCGGCATGGCGTACCTGCTGAAGCAGGATCACGGCCTGGATCTGCCGCGTCGTGCTCAGGTTGAGTTCTCGAAGATTGTTCAGGCTCGTACAGACGCTGAGGGCGGCGAGATGACCAGTGAGAAGCTGTGGAACATCTTCGCGGATGAGTACCTGCCCGCAACCGACACGGAGAAGCGTTGGGGTAAGTACCGTATTGAGTCGATTAACATTGATTCGGCTGATACCGGTGCGACCACTCTGCGTGTTGGTCTGAACATTGATGGTCACACGTACACCCGTTCTGCTTCGGGTACCGGTCCGGTGGATGCTCTGCAGAACATCCTGTCGGGCGAGGGCGTGGATATTCGCGTGATGGATTACTCGGAGCACACCATGTCGTCTTCGTCGACTGCTAACGCGGCTTGCTATGTTGAGGCTGCTGTTGGTTCTCGCGTGCTGTGGGGTATCGGTGTGGATAACTCGACGACTCGTGCGGCTTTGAAGGCGATGATTTCGGCTGTGAACCGTGCGCTGCGTGATGAGCGTCAGGCGTAGGCGATAGCCGTACATATTTCGTGCAGGGTTGCGGGTGACTGCTGGCGGGTGACCGTTAGCCGTGCATGATGTGGGGGCGGGATGCATACTGGGAGTATGTATCCCGCCCTTATGCGTTAATGTGCGCAGGTGTTGTGTGCATCGGCGTGCTGTGGGGCGAATAATCTGCTGGGAGGAACTCTCATGAAAAGCTACGCGATGGTGTTTAGCCCCGTTGATGCGGCGGGCACCGATTCTTCTGTCCGTGCCTGGAATTATGAGCTGCGCGGTGGTGATGATACTGCTCTGCCTGCAGGTTCCACCGAGGTGTGGGAGGCTGGCTGGGTGGGTTCGACTGGTCCCGGTATTGAGCAGGATCAGTGGCCGCGCAGTACGTTTACTGGTTTGCCGATGCAGCATATTTTTACGGTGAGGTTGCCGGGGGAGTACCTGCCGGATGCGCAGAAGTATCCGGGCGTTGTGGCGTTCTCTTTCTTCGCCGGTGATGGCCAGTTCGCTGAGGATGAGGCGACTGAGGGTGTTGCTAATGCTGCTAGTGATGACCCGTTTGAGGTGCAGTATGCGCAGGCGCGGGTGCATCCGTATCAGTTGTTGTTGCGCGATATTTTGGATGCTGAGTTTGCGGTGCTGTACCTGAGTGAGGAGGAGTTCTCGTCCCGTACGGAGCCGCCGCAGGATGTGCGCCGGCCCGGTGAGCATCGCGGTGAGGAGGAGAGCTTCAGCGCCTGGGCTTTGGCGGATCGTCAGCAGCCGCTGGCTCGTAAGCCTGCTCTTGTGGGGTGGGTTCCGACGGATGATCCGAATGCCGGTAAGGTCCCCAGTGATGTGTTTGAGAATGTTGACCCGCAGACTGGTTATCTGAGTCCTTTCGATTGGGATGCTGAGGATTCGGCGTGGTTTGAGTGGGCGAAGCCGCTAATTGCGGTGGGTACTCACCTGGGTGGCACTCATTTTTATGCGCAGAGCCTGCCGGAGGGCATGACGGCTCGTTATATTGAGTTCGATGAGTTTGATGTGCTGAATTTTGGGTGCGGTAGCGCTGTTTTTGATTTTGAGACCGGTGTTTTTGACTGGTCGTGCGGCTAGTACGTTTGCGCCGGAGAGCGCGCTGTTGACGTACCTTTGACGCGCCGGAGAGCGCGTATTTGAGGTGTTTGCGCGGTCTCTTTGAGCCGTAGATGAACCGTGGATGAGCTATGGATAAGCCCCGGTTGCACCGCGGTGTACCTCCTGAAACGACACCCTGAGTGTTTCACAGTGTGGACGGGGCGGTTTGCGGAGGTTCCACATCACCTTCGGCGAACCGCCCCGGGCGGGTGCGCCTCCTGTATCCTTGAATGCGTGGAATGGATTCAAGCAATTATTTTGGGCTTTGTTCAGGGCCTGACCGAATTTCTGCCGATTTCGTCATCGGCGCATCTGAACATTGTTGGCCAGATCCTGCCGGAGAAGGCTGACCCGGGCGCCGCGTTTACCGCAATCACCCAGCTGGGTACTGAGACCGCGGTCTTGATTTTTTTCTGGCGCGATATTGTGCGCATTGTGAAGGCGTGGTTTGGCGCTCTTACCGGTCGTGTACCGCGCAATGACCCGGATGCCCGCATGGGTTGGCTGATTATTATTGGCTCTCTGCCTATCGGTGTTCTGGGTCTGCTGTTGGAAGACTACATTGACACGCAGTTCCGTAGCCTGTGGATTGTGGCGACCATGCTGATTGTGTTTGCTGTGTTCCTGGGCCTTGCGGACCGTTTTGGTCGTGAGCAGCGTGAGCTGAAGGACCTGACGTTCCGTCACGGCCTGCTGTACGGTTGCGCACAGGCGCTGGCACTGATCCCGGGTGTTTCCCGTTCGGGCGGTACGATTACTGCGGGTCTGTTCATGGGTTACACCCGTGAGGCTGCGGCACGTTACTCGTTCCTGCTGGCCATGCCCGCCGTGTTCATGTCTGGCCTGTACAAGACCTTCAAGGTGGTCACCGGCGAGGAGGCGACCGGCTACTACGGTATTCCCTCGACTATCGTGGCTACTCTGGTTGCGTTTGTGGTGGGTTACCTGATGATTGGCTGGTTCCTGAAGTACGTGTCGTCGAAGTCGTACGGCATTTTCATCTGGTACCGCATTGCGCTCGGTATCCTGATTTTCGTTGGTCTGGGCACTGGCGTTCTGAACGCTACTTCTTCGGCGTTCTAAGGCTTTAGCCCTCAGCGTGATATGACATACCCGTCCGTGAGTTTCTCACGGGCGGGTATTCTTATTGGAGTAGATTTTTTGGCACCCGCATGCCTTGAGGTTGGGCGGCGGGTGTGGCGCGTCCACCGGTTGTGGGCGTTTTTACGGAAAGGAAACCCATGCGAGCTTGGGATGCCCCCGCCTCTGTGACTCTGCCCGGTCAGGCTGCGCTGCCGCGTATTTTTGATACCGCGGCTGGTGAGATTGTTCAGGTTCAGGAGGATAAGGCGGCGAGCCTGTACGTTTGCGGTATCACCCCGTACGACGCGACGCATATGGGTCACGCCTCCACCTATGTTGCTTTTGACTTGCTGCACCGCGCCTGGCTGGATGCGGGCGTGCCGGTCACCTACGTTCAGAACGTGACCGATGTGGACGACCCGCTACTGGAGCGTGCGACCGCGACGAATGTTGATTGGCGTGAGCTGGCTGAGGATCAGACTGAGCTGTTCCGCACCGACATGAAGGCGCTGAACGTGATTCCGCCGGCGCACTATGTGGGTGTGGTGGAGTCCATTGAGTGGCTGTTCCCGCTGATTGAGGATTTGCTGCGCCGCGGCCTGGCGTACCGCGTGCCCGGTTTCACGGACGAGCAGGGTGTGGTGCATCCTGACGGTGACGTGTACCTGGATTTGAAGGCTGTGCGTGAGCTGCCCGCGAACGCTGAGGGCTACTCGTGGGCACCGGGCGAGGTCTGCCACTTGAGCCGTGATGAGATGCTGGAGATTTTCGCTGAGCGCGGCGGCGACCCGAACCGTGCCGGTAAGCGTGACGCACTGGATCCGCTGCTGTGGCGTGTTGAGCGTGAGGGCGAGCCGAGCTGGGATGCCGGCGAGCTGGGCGCGGGCCGCCCCGGCTGGCACATCGAGTGCACGATGATTGCCCGCCGTTTTGTGGATGGTTCGCTGACCGTTCAGGCTGGCGGTAACGACTTGACGTTCCCGCACCACGATTTGGGTGCGGGCCATTCGTGGGCTGTGTCTGCACGCCCGCACGCTAAGCATTACGCGCACACCGGCATGGTCGGTTTGGACGGCCACAAGATGAGCAAGTCCCGCGGCAACCTGGTGCTGGTTTCGCGTCTGCGTGCGGCTGGTGAGGATGCGAACGCGGTGCGTCTGGCGATTATGGGTCAGCATTACCGTTCGGATTGGTTCTGGACTGATGAGCTGCTGGAGCACGCGAAGGCTCGCCTGGATACGTACCGTCATGCGGTGTCGGTGGCTGAGGGCCGTGAGGGTTCCGAAGGTGTCACCGATGAGGCGGCTGTTGAGCTGCTGGCCGCTGTGCGTGAGGCGCTCGGTGAGGACCTGAACGCTCCGGCGGCGTTGGCGGCTGTGGATGCGTGGGCTGTGAAGGCTCTGGCGGACACTACCGTCGGCGGTGGCGCGCTGGTGCGTGACATCCTGGCGGCACGCCTGGGCGTGGTCCTCTAAGATGGCTTCGTCGGTCGTGGAGGAGCTGTACGCTTTTCGCCCGTATGACCGTGAGACAGTCGATGCGCTCGCCGCAGAGACGTTAGCTGAGGTGCGCGCGTACGAGGCACAGAAGGAAGCGTAGGGCTTCTGAGAACAACAAAAGGGGTGGGTGACTCTGGAATAACTCCAGGGTCACCCACCCCTTGCGTTTAACCGGTTGTAGAACCTGATACTGGCAGCTATTGAGCGGCTAGTCTTCGGTGTCTACAAATTCCTCACGGAAAATCTGTTCACCGGTGAGAACCTCATCAAGGAGCTTCTCCTGAGCGGGTTCCAGATGCACCAAGTGCGTGAGAGTGTAGAGCAGACGCTCGTACTCTTCGCTCCAGGCGTCCGGCCATTCGCGCTGAACGATTTCATCTAGCGGTGAGCTCCGACGAACAATCGGCTTCTTGAGGCGATACTTAGCCCACAGACCCAGTACCTGATTGCCACCGATGGTGTAGTCGAAGACGTGTTTCTCCACGTTCTCGCAACGTGCCTGACCGAAGGAAACCGTACCCGTAACCGGGATATCCTGCTCCTCAGAAAGGCTACCGTTTACCGGGTCGGGGGAGAAGCTAGGCTTCTTCTCCGGCATCGTCTTACCCATATCCTGGATGGAGTACGGCAGGGTGTAGTCTGCACCTTCGGGAAGCTGGTGCAGGCGCTCCATACCCGGTAGCGGTTCACCGCGCTCACCGTAGGTGTGCAACCATACAACCTGCTTGCCGAGCTGAACAGCGCGTTCCCAGAGCTCCGGGTCGGCGGTGAGGGGCACGCGAATACCCGCCTGCTGGAGCGGCTCGTCAAAGGTGCGCACATAGCCGGGGTGACCGGTGAGTGCTGCCAGGTAGTAGACGAGGTCGCCGGGGGCATTATCACCGAAGCGCTCACGTAGCATCTGCGCGGCAGGTTCAGTGAGGTTAGGGGTGCCGCTGACATTCAGTACCGGGTGAGCACGGCCTCCTTCGCTACCCTTAAACGCATCCATATCAGGAATGAGGGAGCTAAAGTATAGCCCGGGGCCCGCCTTAGGGTAGTGTGCGTTCTGTTCCACAATAAAAATCTGCTCGGGAACTCGATGTTCCCACAAATCCGGAGAAGCACGATGGAGTAAACGAGAATCAGCCAAAATATACTGCCGGTCAAAGGAGCGGTACCCTACCGGCACAATATTCGGCGCATCTGGGATAAGCTCACGAGCAATTTGGTCGTTCAGGCTTTCCTTACTACCCTGAAAAGTATCTACACCTGAGAGGGGGTCTTTACCCCTTGCAATTCCGATACTGTCCGTTTCTTTGAAACGTTCCGCTCGTACCTTCAAATCGGTACCTTCAATCAGCTCAGCCCAGCGTTCCTGAAGAACACTTTCTGAGGGAGCATAGACCCAGGTCCTATTGGGCTTGACTCCAGGATAAAATTCAGCGTAAAGATCCTCCAGCTCAGGATAACTATCCCAGTCACCCTCCGCTTCGGGAACAAATTTATCTTCCCAACCGGAGCGCACCGGTTCAAACTCTGCGCCCTCCAAATCGAGAGTGGCAAGAGCCTGCATTTTCTCCGTAAAGGTACCGTGCAGGGCAACGTAGCGAATATCCGCAGGAGTTTCCTCATCGGTATTTTCTTCACGCAAGAACAGAGCAATAGACACCGGAGTCTCAATAGCAAAGACAGCGTTCTTCGCCGGCGGTCGCTTGCCCTCGGGGCTCACGTTAATAATCCAGCCACGACTCGAGGAACGGCGAATATACTCACGCATAATCTTGAATCCTGGTCCCCGCAGATACCCAGATGCAGTAATAAAGCAGACTACACCCGCACGCTGAGCACTATCGGACTGACCCTCCAAAGTACGGAAAGAATCCTCAAAGACCTTCCAGAAAGCCCAACGCCAGAAGTAGACATACAAGTTGTTCAAAACATGCTTTTTTCTACCCAGTGAAGGTGCCCGGAAATCTTCCATAATCGAGGACGAATCATCTTTGGAACGGGGTCCAAAATTAACCCAACCGCCCATTTTATCCGCTCGAACCTTATAGGGCGGGTTGCCAATGCACACCTGAATAGGCACTTCGCGCTTCACCCTAGTTGCCTTATTCGACAGCTGAGAAAGCAGACGCAGAGTATTACCGTTCACCGGCCTCTGCTTAGCGTAGGGGTCGCTCAGAGTATCCGCTACATAGAGATTCAGACCGTCATCAGGAATATCAGCACCCAGCTCCTTAAGAGTCTGGTTCAGGCGCAGCTCAGCCACAGAGAAAGGACCCGACTGCAGCTCAAAGCCGTACAGGTTCTTTGCCAGACGATTCAGAGCACGAGTGCGCGCAGCAGGAGAGAGGCTTTCCGCACTTGCCACTTTATGCATAACCGACAGCGGATAGGTGCCAGTACCCATCGCCGGGTCAATCACGGACACACCCTCACTCGCCAGACCGTGCTCCTTGCCCAGGTAGGTGCGCAGAGCGTCATCCACCAGGCGCACCATCTGGTTCACCACTTCAACTGGGGTGTAGTAGCTACCGGTCTTCTTACGCTGCGCCGGGTTATAGACCTTCAGGAAGTGCTCGTAGAGGTGCAGATAAACATCCGACTTGCCGCAAGAAATATCAGCCCAGGATGCAGCGCCCATGACACGCACAATCACGGCCAATGCGTTATACAGAGAGCTTTTCTCATCCAGGTGCTCGGTGAGCAGACCCAACGCATTACCCAGCAGACCGTGCTGAGAACGCAAACGACCCGCCATAGTCGAGAATGTCTCAAGACTTAGGTCGTGCCCCTCCGAGAGGGCAACCACCAGCGAAAACACAACCGTCTGTGCAAAGCTATCGGCAAACTCTTCATTACTGGTACTCGGGGCGAGGGTATCGCGCCAATCCTTACGCAGACCCACCAGCGGGGGAGGAATCACAAAATCCTCTTCGCCCTTCTTCTTAGCTTTCGCCTGATCCGCTTTATAGGTCTTTTCCTGCGCAGCAAGGCCCAAAAGCATCTCTTCACGGAGCAAAGCAGCAAGGGGAGCGAGAGTTTCCACCAACTGTCCAGCGCTCTTAATCGGAGCGGGGACCCAACGCAAAAAGTTGAGGAAGAACGTCGCGAGAGCATCCGGTGCGCTCAGCGTGCCACGGCCGCTGAAAGAACCATGCATATGCACCGCGTCATACCCGGTGCTCGTCAGCACCGGCTCACCATAACGGTACAGACGCCACTCGGTGCCATTGGTGTACAAAAGGTTTGGAAGGTTCCGCAGACGTTGCCACTGTTTATACTCGTGGCTCTTCTTAGTGAAAGAAGCGGGGTCAATGTTCTTACCTGGAGCTTTGAGCTCCACGTAACCGGTTAAAACACCATCGACCATGATGGCGTAATCAGGGCGCACCAGACCCTCAGAAACTAGACCCCCCCCCGCTGTTTTCAGCGAGGTTTCACGGACGGTCACAACCTTCATCGAATGCAAAGCGCCAAAGTCCTGCGACAGGGTTCGTCAGCTGAGCCTCCGGTTCACCTTCCCCAACGCGCAGATTCTCCCGCACCTGCCTGCCAAACTCGGCAATCAGTGAGTTGAAATCAGTCACAATACTCTTTCCTTTGCCCCATAATTCGTGGGCACTAAGGTGTTTCTGCCCGCAGAGGATTTCCACGGACTCCACTCAAGTCTAACCAAAAATAAGTACCCCTAACTGCTCAGTGGTCATCACTCTATCCGTGCTGCCGCATTATCACGCCCGCGGGGTAATGCGCCACAGCCGATTTGCAGACTCCGCTAAAATAGAAAAGGACTTTTTCCGTCCAGAGTTCGCCGCAAAGCGCGAACAGCACAGACTGATCCAAACCCGAGGAGAATCACCCCGTGAGCAGCGGCACCCCCACCCCCACCGGCGCAATCAACCGCCGCGGCCCCTTCCGCCCCGGCGAGCGCGTCCAAATCACTGACGAACGCGGCCGCATCACCACCATCACCCTCGCCGAAGGCGGCGAATACCACTCCCACAAGGGCTTCCTCAAGCACGACGACCTCATCGGCGCACCCGAAGGCACCGTCATCCCCAACACTCACGGCATTCTCTACCAGGCGCTGCGCCCCCTCTACAAGGACTTCGTGCTCTCCATGCCGCGCGGCGCAGCCGTCGTCTACCCCAAGGACGCCGCCCAGATCATCGTCAAGGCAGACATCTTCCCCGGCGCACGCGTCGTCGAGGCCGGCGTCGGCTCCGGCGCACTGTCCATCGCGCTGCTGCGTGCAGTCGGCGACTACGGTTGCGTGCACTCCTTCGAACGTCGTGAAGAGTTCGCAGACGTCGCCCGCGGCAACATTGAAACCATGTTCGGTGGCCCGCACCCGGCGTGGAAGCTGAGCATCGGCGACCTGCAGGACACCCTGCCGCAGGTCGAAGAGCCCGGCAGCGTCGACCGCGTCGTACTCGACATGCTCGCACCCTGGGAATGCCTGGACGCTGTAGCGGAGGCGCTCGCACCCGGCGGCGTGCTCATCTGCTACGTTGCGACCGTGACCCAGATGTCCCGCCTGGTTGAGGGCATGCGCCTGGATGGCCGCTTCACCGAGCCCGAATGCGACGAAACCATTGTGCGTGGCTGGCACGTGGAGGGCCTGGCGGTCCGCCCCGACCACCGCATGGTGGCGCACACCGCGTTCCTGGTCGTGGCTCGTCGCCTCGCTGACGGTGCGGTACGCTTGGCGCCGAAGCGTCGCGCGTCCAAGACTGACTTCTCTGAAGAGGATATGAACGCGTGGATTCCCATGAACGTGGGTGAGCGTGAGGTGACCGATAAGAAGATTCGCCGCGCAGCCCGCGATGCGAAGAACCTTGCCGCTCACGCCGCACGCGCGAACGAGATTGCGCTGGAACAGAACGGTACCGCGCAGAACGACAGCGCAGCAGCTGAGGCGACTGAATCCGCCGAATAATTTGAACCACCTTTGACCTGCGGGGGCACGGGCGTTGCCTGGAGCCCCCGCAGTGCACTCACCAGGCTACTCGCTGTGCCCGATACCCACCCAGTACCCGCACCGAGTAGCCGCCGATTAGGACGAACAGCTAAAGGAGCTACCGTGTCCACCCACGAATCTGCAGATCAGGCAGGAACCCCCCAGTACGGCACCGCCCACAGTGCAGCCAGCGCGGCACCGCACTACTCGGCTGCTTTCGGGTCGACCTCCCTGCCCGGCAGTCAGCCCGTCAGCGCGCAGGAGTATGATGCCGTGCTGCGTCGACTCTCCGCGGCGGAGGCAACCCGCGACAATATGAGCCGACAGATTCGTGGTGCGGGGGAGAAGAACCGCAAGCTCGTTGAGGCAATCACCAGCATGCGCTACCAGGTGGAGCGTCTGCGCGCGTCCCTGTCGCAGAATGTTATGCCGCCGCTGAATTCGGCGATTGTGCTGGCGGTGCATGAGGGTCAGACCATGACCTACGAGCAGGTCGCTGATGATAAGACCCCCGCCGAGATTGATACGTACCTGGATGTTCAGGTGAGCGGCCGCATGATGCGTATTCCCGTGTCCCCGCTCATTGACCTGTCGACGCTGACCCCCGGCATGACCGTGCTGCTCAACGACAAGACGGAGGCGGTGCTCGCCCTGGACACCGAACCCTTCGGTGACGTGGTGACCGTGCGTGAGGTGCTGGATGAGCAGCGCGTGCTGGTTGATACGTCCTCGGGTGCTCAGCAGGTGGCGCGTGTGGCTGGTTCCCTCGACATTGAGCAGCTGCGCACCGGTGACGCGGTCACCCTCGACACGCGCACCCGTATGCTGACCTCGCAGGTTCCTGCCTCCCGTTCGCAGGAGCTGGTTCTGGAAGAGATTCCGGACGTCACCTACGAGCAGATTGGTGGCCTGGGCGCGCAGATTGAGCAGATCCGCGACGCGGTGGAGCTGCCGTACCTGCACCCCGAGATTTTTGAGCGCTACCACCTGGCGCCGCCCAAGGGTATTCTGCTGTACGGTCCTCCCGGTAACGGTAAGACCATGATTGCTAAGGCTGTGGCGAACTCCCTGGCGGCTCGTGCGGCTGCGCTGAACCCGGGTTCGGCTACTCGCGGCTACTTCTTGAACATTAAGGGCCCCGAGCTGCTCGATAAGTTCGTTGGTGAGACGGAGCGCCAGATTCGCGATATTTTTGTTGCCGCCCGTGAGAAGGCGGAGGCGGGCCACCCGGTTGTCGTGTTCTTTGACGAGATGGAGTCGCTGTTCCGTATGCGCGGTTCGGGTCGTTCTTCCGATATTGAGACGACCATCGTGCCGCAGCTACTGGCCGAAATTGACGGTGTGGAGTCGCTGCAGAACGTCATCGTTATTGGTGCGACCAACCGTGAAGACCTGATTGATGCCGCGGTGATGCGCCCGGGCCGACTCGACCTGAAGATTCGCATTAACCGCCCGGATGCCGCCGGTGCGGCAGAGATTTTCGGTCTGTACCTGACCGAGGACCTGCCCCTGGACGCTACGGAGGTGGCAGCCGCCGGTTCGACCCGCGCCGCCCTGACCGCGATGATTGCGGCGGCGGCAGGTCAGCTGTACGCGCGCACCCCCTCCACGGCGTACGCTGTGGCGACCGTGGATTCTTCCATGGTCGTTGGTTCTGGTGCGAGCGCGAACCTGTCCACTCACACGCTGTACCGTGGCGATTTCGCTTCGGGTGCGGTGATTCGCAATATTGTGGACCGCGCGAAGAAGGCCGCGATTAAGGAGCAGCTGCAGGCGCTGACCGCCGGTGCGGACGCCTCGAGTGTGGGTATTGGTACCCGCCATCTGCTGGAGGCGGTGCGCGCCGAGTTTGAGGATCAGGTGGACTTGCCGCCGCTGCCCGATATTGAGGATGCGCTCACCGTTGCCGGTGTGCGTGGCCGCCTGGTGTCGGTGGAGCCGCCGCGCTAAACCGCGCGCCCCCATGAGCCGGGCGGTGCCCAACGAGCGCTTATCCCGCATCAACCCAGCATTACCGCAGGTCCAAAGCCTTTAGATGGTATAGAACTTTTCAGGAGAACCCCATGAACTCCACCCCCAGCTACGGCGTGCACCGCATTATGGGTGCCGAAACCGAGTACGGCGTCATCGCCCCCTCCGCGCCGGGCACCAACCCGACCGTGCTGTCCGCACTAGTGGTCAACACCTACGCCAAGTTGGCGTTCCGCCGCGGCGCCGCATTCCGCGAGCAGCTGCAGCGCCGCGCCCTGGCGGATGAGCTGACCGCCGAGCAGGCACGCCAGGCAGAGAACTACTCGACCGCAACCCCCGAGGGTCAGTGGCTGGGTGAGTCCGAGTCGCCGTTGCGTGATGCGTTCGGTCAGGTTCAGGACGCCTCCACCGCCCACTCGAGCCAGATGACGCACACCCGCACCGAGCTGACCAGCGAAGATATCGCCCTGGAGATTATGCGCGAGGCGGGCGTTCAGGCACCGGGTGAGCCCGCCGAGCCGCGTAGCGCCCTGGATGCGCTCGCCGGTGTGCACGGCCGCGGTGGTTTCCCGGAGCGTCTGGACTGGGACCGCGTGACCATGAACGCGATTCTGCCCAATGGTGCGCGCCTGTATGTGGATCATGCGCATCCGGAGTATTCCTCGCCGGAGGTTCTGACCCCCGCCGATGCGGTGCTCTATGACGCTGCCGGTGACGCGCTGGCGTACGAGTCGCTGGTTGAGCTGGGCAACCACGCGCAGGATTTGCCGCAGGTGAAGCTGTACAAGAACAACACCGACTCGAAGGGCCAGTCGTACGGCGCCCACGAGAACTACCTGATTAGCCGTGACGTTCCGTTTGAGCAGGTTGCGGATGCACTCCTGCCGTTCTTTGCGACCCGCGCAATTTTTACGGGTGCGGGCCGTGTGGGTATTGGTACGCACGGTGAGGTTCCGGGTTTTCAGATTAGTTCGCGCGCTGATTTCTTTGAGCGCACGATTGGTTTGGAAACTACGATTCGCCGCCCGATTGTGAATACGCGCGACGAGCCGCATGCGGATGAGTCGAAGTACCGCCGCCTGCACGTGATTCCGGCGGACGCGAACCTCTCGCACTATTCGAACCTGTTGAAGTTTGGTACGGCGGCGCTGGTGATGAACCTGATTGAGTCGCACAGCGAGCAGCACCCGGTGCTGCCGGGGGTGCGCCTGTCTGATCCGGTGGCGGCGATGCACGCGGTCAGCCACGACCTGTCGCTGTCGGTTCAGCTGCTGCTGGCGCCTTCCTCGGCGACCCTGCCGAACCCGGTGTCCACGAGCGGTTCGGCGAGCGCCCTGCAGATTCAGCGCGCCTACTATGAGGCCTCCCGTGCGCACGAGGAGTCGAACCCGGCGGGTGTGGATGCTGCGACCGCGCAGATCCTCAACCTGTGGGGTGAGGTTCTGGATGCCCTGGAAACCAACCCGCTCTCGCTGGCGGATCGTCTGGATTGGGTGGCGAAGTATGCGCTGGTGCGCGGTTATGTCGCTCAGGGCGTAGATTATGCGAATCCGAAGTTGAAGGCTTTGGATTTGCAGTACGCTGATATTGACCCGTCGAAGAGCCTGTATCACCGTCTGGTGGCGCGTGGCCGTATGCGCACGCTGTTCTCTGCGGAGCAGATTGAGCGTGCGACGACCGAGCCGCCGCGTGAGACGCGCGCGTTTTTACGTGGCACGTTGATGGCGCGTTGGCCGGAGGAGATTCTGGGTATTAACTGGGATACGGTCTCGTGCCGCGGCAGGTATTCGAAGGATCTGACTCGTTTTACGATGATGGAGCCGACCCGCTACGGTGCCGCCCAGGTGGAGCCGCTGCTGGATGAGGTAAACCATTCGGATGCGTTGCTGAACCGCCTGCGCTAGCAGCACACCCCCTAAACCCACATAAACTCACATTCTTCCCCGGGGCGAATACCCCCATTCAGAAGAGTAAAAACCACATAACCCACAGGCGGGGTGCAGTAAGGTCCGGGTACCAAAACCCTTATACCCCGCACCCAACCCCACTAAAAACTTATTTGTCCACAACCGAAAACCCCTTGAGGAGAGAACCATGAGCCGCGAACGCATCAGCGCACAGCAGACCGAAACCACCGCAGCCGAGCAGGAGCAGGAACTGACCCTCGCCGCCTCCCACGTTGTCTCTGACGTGAGCGAGGTCGACGACCTGCTCGACGAAATTGACGGCCTGCTCGCTGAGAACGCTGAAGACTTCGTCACCGGCTTCGTCCAGAAGGGCGGCGAGTAACCGGCGCACCTGCGCGCCGGGTCAGCATCATGGAACACCGTATTTTCGGCATTGAAAGCGAATTCGGGCTCAGCTACGTCCCGCACGGGCTCGGTCGGCTGAGCATCGAAGAGTCCGCCGCCACCCTTTTCAAGCCCGTCCTGGATCAGTGGCGTTCAACGAACGTCTTCCTGCCCAACGGCGGTAGGCTCTACCTTGACGTGGGTTCGCACCCCGAGTACGCCTCCGCCGAATGCGGCAACATTGACGAACTACTCGCGCAGGAACGCGCCGGTGAGCTGCTTTTCGCTGATCTGGCGCGTACCGCCCGCAAGCGCCTGCTCGCAGGCGCGGAGGGCCGCCCCCTCGACGGTGAACTGTACCTGTTCAAGAACAACGTGGATTCGGCGGGCAACTCCTACGGCAGCCACGAGAACTACCTGATCAGCCGCAAATTGCAGTTCAACGACCTGATTAAGCAGCTCGTGCCGTTCCTGGTGACCCGCCAGATTCTGGTTGGTGCCGGTAAGACCCACCCGAACGGTGGCCCGGTGCCCGGTTCGACCGACCCGGCGTCCTGCACGGGTGTGCCCTCGTATTCGTTCTCGCAGCGTGCCGACCATATTTGGGAGGCGGCATCCACCTCAACCTCGCGCGCTCGCCCGCTCATTAACACCCGCGACGAGCCGCACGCGGACGCTTCGAAGTTCCGCCGCATGCACGTCATTAATGGTGATTCGAACATGGCGGAGCCGACGACCCTGCTGAAGATTGCCAGCACCGACCTGGTGCTGCGCATGCTGGAGGACCGCTTCCCGGTCACGAGCCTGGATATTGTGTCTGTTCCGGCGGCTCTGCGCGCTATCAGCCACGATTTGACCGGCACTGCAACCTTCGAAACCACGGACGGTAAGCACTACACGGCGTTGAGCGTTCAGCGTCACTACCTGGATGCGGCACGCCAGTACGTGCAGCAGTACGGCGCGCACCACCACCACGTGGAATACGCCCTGGACCTGTGGCAACGCACCCTGGACGCTATCGAGTCCGGCGACTACAGCAGCATCGACACTGAGATTGACTGGGCTATTAAGAAGAAGCTTCTGGATGCGTATATTGCCCGCGCCCGCGCGGCTGGTCAGCCTGCCGATTATGCGAGCGCCCGCATCCGTCAGCTGGATTTGGCGTACCACGACATCGACCCGGAGCGTAGCGTCTTCCACGCGCTGGTTCGTCGCGGTGCGGTCAAGCGCATCCTGCCCGAGGGTGCTGCGGAGGCGGCGAAGACTCAGCCGCCGAACACTCGCGCTCTGCAGCGTTCGCGTTTCATTAATGCGGCGGTTGCGGCGGGGGAGCAGTTCACCGTGGATTGGGTGCACTTGAAGCTCAACGCATACCCGCAGCACACGCTGGTGTGTAAGGACCCGTTTGCTACCGGCAGCGAGGAGCTGGAGGACGTGCTGAGCCTGCTGGCGTCTAAGGCGCGTCAGCATCAGGAGGCGGCATTCCCGCCGCCCTGCTAAACGACCCTGCTAAAACATCAGATCACCACCGTTACGGCACAGCGTGTTCCCGCCCAAAGTTCGCACCCCAAAGTTTCTCGGCGCACCCCGCGCCGCGACACAGCCTGAACACAGCTACGTGCCGTAGCATAAAACAGCTAAACCTATACCTGTAAACTGTTCTGTGGCACACGGGCACTCACACGCCCCACTCTCACAGAAAACCCCAGAGGATAACACTATGACCAAACGCTCTAAGCTCACTATTTTCGGTGCCAGCGCGGCAGCTCTCGCGCTCGCACTGTCCGCATGTGGCGCACAGTCCAGCAATGGCGATTTGTCCAAGGTGCAGTACACCTTGAAGAACGCGACCGCTGCGCCTGAGGCGTCCTTCGCGACTCCCTTCGCCGCTTCTAGCCCCTCCGCATACGTGATTGAGGAAGGTAACGGCGACTCCATCAACGATGGTGACTACGTGCTCGTTGAGGCTGCCGTGTTCAACGGCACCGACGGCAAGCTTAACGGTTCCACTTACTCCAGCGAGCCGATTCTGCTGCCGATTAACGATCAGCTGAAGCAGGCTGCACCGCAGGTGTACGAAACCCTGAAGAAGATTAAGGTTGGCGGTTCTTTCTCGTACACCACCAACGTTCTGCAGCAGCGTAGCACCGCGGGCGTGACCACTACGACCGCTTCGCCCGGTGCCGCAACTAACGTTGAGGTGTACACCGTGAAGACGAAGCTGCCCAAGTACGCAACCGGTAAGGCTGTTGAGGCTGACCCGTCGCTGCCGTCCTTCACTCTGGATGAGTCCACCGGCAAGGCTGATATTAAGCTGCCCGACACCAAGCAGGAATACACTGAGCTCGTCTCGAAGAACCTCATTGAGGGCGAGGGCGCCGAGGTCAAGGAAACCGATACCGTGTACGTGCGTTACATTGGCGTGCAGTACTCCGACGGTAAGGTCTTCGACGGCAACTATGACGCTTCCACCCCGATGGGCCTCTCCCTGCAGGGCGTTATCAAGGGCTGGACTCAGGGTCTGAAGGGCAAGAAGGTCGGCTCCCGCGTTGAGCTAGTCATCCCGGCGGATTTGGCGTACGGTAACGACACCGGCGGTTCCAAGCCTTCCGGCTCCCTCGTGTTCGTGGTTGATATTCTGGGTGCGGAGGAGAACCCGCAGACCCTGCAGCGTGCCCAGGCGGCTTCTAGCGCAGCTGCTGCGGAGGCGAGCGCCTCGGCAACCGCTTCTGCGACCGCAACCCCGGCGGCTACCGCTTCGGCTACCGCGCAGTAGCCCACATTTTTATTTCGCGCTCGCCGCTTATATGACGTAGGCGGCGGGCGCACCCACTATTTCGATGTATTTCGAACCAATCAAAGGAGACACCCATGTCTTTCGGTCAGCGTAACCTCGACCGCGAAAAGCCCGAAATCGATTTCCCCGAGGGCGACGCCCCCACCGAGCTGGTCATCACCGACCTGATCGAGGGTGCTGGCGCTGAGGTTGTTCCCGGCTCCCGCGTGCTCACCCACTACGTTGGTGTGGCATTCTCCACCGGTGAAGAGTTTGACGCGTCCTGGAACCGCGGCGAGCCGCTGCCGTTCCAGGTGGGCGTTGGCCAGGTTATCCGCGGTTGGGATGAGGGTCTGCTCGGCATGAAGGTCGGCGGCCGTCGTCGTCTGGAGATTCCCGCCGACATGGCGTACGGTGACCGCGGCGCTGGTTCGGTCATTAAGCCCGGCGAGTCCCTAATTTTCGTGGTGGACCTGCTGGACGTCCGCTAAGGATTAGCCAGGTTCTCGCGTTTTTCGCGCTTCTCACGTAAGACGCGCAGAGACGCGCAGCCCGGTGCTTTCTCCCGTTTGTGGGAGGGGCGCCGGGCTTTTTTGTACTGGGCTTTTGCGTACCCGTACGCTGAGTAAGTGCCGCGGAACACACACGGTATGATGGAATTATGTCCACCGCAGCTCAGCTTTACATGACTCTTCACCGCCTCGCCACCGCCGCCGAGGCACCCGATGCCGCAACCCGAACCCAGGGCATCAGCCGCAACGAGCTACTGACCCTGCTCGGCATTAGCACGCGCGCTAACGGCTCCCTCAGCGAGGCCCAGGAACGCGCCTTTGAACGAGCCAAGCAGACCCTGCGTGATGCCGGCGCGCGCATCACCCACGTGACCACGGACCTGGGGGAGCGCTACCGCCTCGAACCCAGCAACGCCGCGCAGCTGCCCGCCTGGAACCCCACCGCCGAGGAGTTCCGCCTCATCAACACCATCCTGCGCGGCTGGGAAGGCACCGAGCTGCAGGATGACGCCTACCGCATTCTGCGTAAGATTGCGCTGACCAGCGAGAACCTCACCGATGAGGCGCTCGCCGCCGCGAAGATTCTGGAGCCGAAGACCGGCAAGCGTCAGCGCGCGAAGAACCTGTACACCTACCGCGAGCCTCTTCAGCGTATTTACTTTAGCGATAACCCGCACCTGAATGAGCTGTTCACCGCCTATGCGGAGCGTAAGACGGTCACGTTCACCTATCAGACGGCTGCCGGTGCGACCCGCGTGCAGGAGAAGGTCAGTGTTGCCGGTATTGGGTACCGTTACGGCACCTGGTATTTTGTCGGCTACTACACTGAGAGCTCGGAGCGTAAGGAGTACACGTTCCGTGCCAGCCGTATTCAGAAGCTCACGATGCTTTCGCGTATTGATTCGACCCCCATCAATGCGACGTTTAACGCCAAGAACTGGCTTGAAGACATTAAGGGCTACGAAGAGTACCTGTCCGTCGTGGAGGTCAGCGCCGATTCCACGCTGTCGGATCCCTTCACCGTGCCCTCGTACGGCACGATTGATAGCGCCGTGGCGGCGACCAGCTACAGCTGCGTGATTGAGCCTCCCGAGGAATCGGAGGCTGCCTCTACCCGCCAGCGTGACAGCTACGCCGCCCAGCAGCAGCTGTTGCGCACCCTCACCGACCTGCACAGCGGCGCAGTTGAAGACCCCGGCACCTGGGCGGATATCAACCAGCGCAACCGCAACAACTCCCTCGACGACCTTGTTGACCTGCTCCTGGGTCTGCACCGTGCCGACCGCTGGGCGAGCGCCCACGATGAGGCGCCCATGCCGTTGAATCAGCTCAACGCCCTCTACAGCGTAGACACCGAGAAGAACCGTGCCCTCGGCAAAACTATTGCCGAGATTTTCGCGCAGGTAGACACCGTTCCCTTCGAATCTGAGCCCAAGGACCCGGACGCTCTCAAGCCCACCTACATTAACCTGCTGCCGGATTTTGAGGGCGCCACCCCGAGCACGTTGCTGAACTACGCGCGCCTTACCGACACTGAGCTCGCCATTCTCGTCTTTACCCTCTCTGCCGCAGATATTCTGCACCCGGCGGATGCGCGTCTGGGCAGTATCCGTGCGGCGCTCGCCGTCGCCTACCCGAACGCGCCCGTCTATGCGCAGCACCTGTGCTTCGCCCCGGAGGAGCCCCTACTGCAGGAGGCGACTGCCGCCCTGAGTAGCGGCAATGCCGTGACCATTGGTTACGGTACCTCTGAGCGTGCCGCTGATCGTCTGGTGGACCCGTATGCGTTGGTGTTGCACCGCGACCACATGTACCTGCATGCGTGGTGCCGTACCGCTGAGGAACGCTACTATGCGGCACGCGGTGAAGAGGTACCCGAGTATGTACCCGAGGCTTTTGCTCACACAGCCACCGGCGAGACTGCCAACAGCGAGACTGCCGACAGCAAGGCGGGGGAGAAGGAACCCAACTTCTGGCGTAACTTCCGCCTCACCCGCATCAACCACATTCACGAGGCGGGCGCAGGTCGTACCCACCCGGTCACCGGTGACACCGTCCCGCATTGGCACGCGCAGCAGCACAACACTCAGACCAACCCGTTCGCTGAGTTGCGTATTCACCCGACCGAGCATATTCCCAGCGGTGAGCCGCTCGATACTCTCACCGCAATATACATGCGCCGAAGCACCCACCACGTGAAGAAGGCTTCACGCACCCAGTACGTGCGCATCCACTACTACAACAACGCCCACGGTGCCGGCGATAAGAACATTCTCGACACCGTCATTGCGCACCGAGGTGCCCTCGAACTGGTCGGTCCTGCGCACCTACGCGCGGCGCTGCTTGACCAGTTGCAGACCCTCAAAGCCAGCAGCCGCAGGGGTGCGCCTGCAGGTGTGCCCGCAGAAAAATAGAACTTCACCCACTAGCAAAAACGCCCTAAAAACCCATCTAAGGGGCCAAAACATTAACCTAAAACTTGTATAATGGTGCTCATGTCTTGGTGGTTCTGGATTTTGCTATGGGGCGCGCTCATCATCTGCTCGCTCCTCTATTTGGCATGGTTCACCTACAAAGCACTCACTCGCGGTTTCACACTCCTTGACGAAACCGTAACCTGGGTCGAGTCAATCGAGGGACAATTCGACGCAGCGCAAGCGAACGCAAGCCGAAAACTCCCGCGAGACACCACCCTCGGGGTATTCACACCCATCACCGAGGCATACAATAACTACGAACAAGGTAAGCAGACACGCAGGTCTGAGCGGATCAAGCGACGGGTCTCCCGACGAGATCGACTCGGCCAACCTCAAAACATCGGAGACCTGCTCTAACAGAAAGGCACACCACCATGGGCCAGATTTTCAGCCACCCCGCGACCATCATCGTCGTTATCCTCCTCATCGTCCTGCTCTTCGGCGCACCCAAGCTGCCCGGCATGGCACGCAGCCTCGGCCAGTCCATGCGCATCTTCAAGACCGAAGTTGAGGGCCTGAAGAACGACTCCAAGAAGGACCCCCGCGAGAAGGACGGCGAAGAGGTCGTCACCGCTGAGGTCGTAGACAACGGCAAGGACGGCAAGACCGAAACCAAGTAACGGTCCCGCCACCGACGCACCAAACCCGTGCCAGCCCACCGGCCGGCACGGGTTTTGCGGCACCACCCCATAAACACCCCACCAGACCCCCTCAGCCGAATCACACACGGCACCGACACCCAGAGGACACCACGTGGCAACACCTGACCAGGACGTGCGCAACCGCAAAATCAATCCTGAAGCACGCATGGAACTCAAGGAACACCTGCGCGAATTCCGCGACCGCCTCATCAAAGCGGCTATCGCAACCATCATCGCAGCCATCATCGGTACGGTCTTCCTCTACCAGCCTTTCATCGAAATGATCTCTGCGCCCCTGCAGCAGATCAACGCAGAAACCGGCCGCAACGCAAACCTGAACTACGGTAGCGTCGCATCTCCTTTCGACCAGCTGCTGAAGGTCGGTATGTACATCGGCTTGGTGATCGCCTCTCCCGTCTGGCTCTACCAGGCGCTGCGATTCCTGCTGCCGGCGCTGCACACCAAGGAGAAGAAGTATCTCTTCGGCTTCCTCACCGCATCTATTTTCGCGTTTGCCTGCGGTGTCGCTATTTCGTACTTCACCCTCCCCGGCGTGGTCTACGCGCTGCTGAAGTTCACCCCCGTCAACGAAAGTAACTACATTGACGCGGGCGTGTACATCTCCTTCATCCTGAAGTTCGTTGTGACGTTCTCTTGCGCCTTCATCATCCCCGTGATTCTGGTCGGCATTAACATGCTGGGCCTGATTCGCGGTAAGACCATCCTGAAGTCTTGGCGCTGGGTTGTTGTGCTCGTTGCAGTTATCGCAGCGCTGACTGCACCCGGTAGCGACATCATGATGATGTTCGTGCTCATGGCGCCGCTGCTGATTTTCTTCTTCGCAGCAATCCTCATCTGCATGATTAACGACAAGCGCCGCGACCGCAAGCTCGCAAAGCTGGCGCAGGGTGCAGACGAAGCAAGCCTGAACACCGCAACCAGCGCCGAAGACCTGGCGAAGATGGGTTACTTCGAAGACGAGAAGACTTCCTAAATTGAATAGCTCGCTTTGAGCAACCTAACCGAAAGGGGCGGGGTACAGAGAACCTGTACCCCGCCCCTTTCGCATACCCGGATTAGTCGCATGTCCAGATTAGCGTGCACAGATTCGCATGCCGGGAAAAGCTTCCAACGCCGGCTCGCACGCCCCCTCCATAGCGAGTTCCATAGGGAGCTTTATACCGTGCCGAGTGCGCTCGCTGTTCGCCCATACCTGATTAGTGCCCGTGCAGGATGCTTTCGGAAGGCTCGCGGCGGGTGAACCGTTACACTGGACATACTATGAGCAAGCACCACGCACAGCACACTTCTGACGCACACACTTCTGACGCTTCTAACGAGCAGACCGGCACCGACTACGCTGCCGCCTACGCCGCATCCCGAGAGCGCGCCGCATACGCGAAGACTGCCCTCGGGGCTTTTGAGGCGTCCCTTGATTTTCCGCTGGATGATTTTCAGCGTCAGGCGTGTGCCGCCGTGGAGGCGGACCGCTCCGTCCTCGTTGCCGCGCCTACGGGTGCCGGTAAGACCATTGTGGGTGAGTTCGGTATCTACCTGGCGCTGCGCCGCGGCATGAAGGCGTTCTACACGACCCCCATTAAGGCGCTGAGCAACCAGAAGTACCACGACTTTGTGCGCGCGTATGGTGAGGATTACGTGGGTCTGCTCACCGGCGATACGAGCATTAACACGGAAGCACCCGTGGTCGTGATGACCACCGAGGTGTTGCGCAACATGCTCTACGCCAACTCGACCACGCTGACCGGCCTGGGCTATGTGGTCATGGATGAGGTGCACTACCTGGCGGACCGTTTCCGTGGCGCGGTGTGGGAAGAGGCGATTATTCACCTTCCCGAGCACGTGAACGTCATTTCCCTGTCTGCTACGGTGTCGAACGTTGAGGAGTTCGGCGCGTGGCTGGATACGGTGCGCGGCGGCACGGACATTATCGTTTCTGAGCACCGTCCGGTGCCCCTGTGGCAGCACATGATGGTCGGTCACCGCGTGGTGGACCTGTTCGTACCCGAAGACAACTCCGCGCAGGGTAAGAACCACACCCAGGGCAAGAACCAGGAGCCGGAGGAGAAACTCTCCCGCAAGCAGGCGAAGAAGGCACAGAAAGCTAAGCAGCGCGGCGCAACCGTGGAGGCGGGCGCTAACCCTCTGCTTGCTGGTCTGCGCCTGAACCCGCAGCTGAAGGCGCTACGCCCCGGCTTCCGTTCCGCACCGGGCCGTGGCCGTTACGGCGGCAAGCGTGAACGTTTCCGTCACCGCCGTGAAGGCTGGCTGAATGAGACGTTCAGCAGCGGCGAGCGCGGCCGCTCGGACCGTCGTGACCGTTTCAGCAACGACCGGGAGTTTGATGCGCGCGGTGAGCAGAAGCCTCTGCGTCCGCAGCGTATCACCCGCCCGGAGATGGTGCGCGCCCTCGACAAACAGGGCCTGCTGCCCGCAATCTGCTTTATCTTCTCCCGTGCCGGTTGCGACAGCGCAGTCAGCCACTGCGTATCCGCCGATATTACGCTGACCACCCCCGAACAGCAGCAGACCATCCGCGCCTACATTGCGGAAGCAACCGCTCACCTGGACACCCGCGACCTGAACACCCTCGGCTACTACGAATGGCGTGACGGCCTGATTCGCGGTATCGCCGCGCACCACGCCGGCCTACTACCCCTATTCAAGGAGGTCGTCGAAACCCTCTTCGCCCAGGGCCTCATCAAGCTGGTCTTCGCCACCGAAACCCTCGCACTGGGCATCAACATGCCCGCCCGCACCGTCATCCTGGAAAAGCTCACCAAGTACAACGGCGAATCCCACGTGGACATCACCCCCGGCGAGTACACCCAGCTAACCGGACGCGCAGGCCGCCGCGGCATCGACATCGAAGGCCACGCCGTCGTCATGTGGCGCCCCGGCATGTCCCCAGAACACGTGGCAACCCTCGCCTCAACCCGCACCTACCCGCTGAACTCCTCATTCCGCCCCACCTACAACATGGCGGCAAACCTCATCGCCTCCTACGGCGCCGAACGCACCCGCAAAATCCTGGAATCCTCCTTCGCACAGTTCCAGGCAGACAAATCGGTCGTCGGCGTCGCCTCCCGCGTACGCAAAAACGAAAGCGCCCTAGAAGGCTACCGCGAAGCAATGGCATGCCACCTGGGCGACTTCACCGAATACGTCCAGCTCAGCCGCCAAATCACCGAACTGGAAAAGAAGGCATCCAAGAGCAACGAACGCCACGCACGCGCGCAGGCACACCACAGCATCCAGCAGCTACTGCCCGGCGACATCATCTACATTCCGCACGGCCGCTCCCGCGGCTACGCAGTCGTCATCACCCGCTCCGATTCGCACGCCGACCCGCGCATCGGCATCGTCACCGAGGACGCGCACCAGCGCACCGCCTCAACCCGAGATTTCGAAGGCGCCGTCGAACCGGTCTCACGCATCAAAATCCCCAAGCGCCTAAGCCTCAAAACCGCCAAGGAACGCCGCGACACCGCAAGCCGCATGCGCCAGGCACTCTACGACGGACGTGCCCCGCGTGCGCTCGCACAGCAGAACATCCCTGCTCGTCAGAACAGTATTGACGCGCAGCTGGAGGCGCTGCAGGCTCAGTTGCGTAACCATCCGTGCCACGGCTGCTCCGACCGCGCGAACCACATGCGTTGGGCTGAGCGCTGGCAGAAGCTCAACTCTGAGACTGAAGGGTTGCGCCGTCAGATTGCCCGCCGCACCAACACTATCGCGCAGGTCTTCAACCGCATTGCGCGTCTGCTGGAGAGCTACGGCTACGTCGAACGCACCGAGGATAACGAACTGTCGCTAACCACCGGCGGCCAGGCTCTGCGCCGCATCTACGGCGAGCGCGACCTACTGACCGCCCTGTGCCTAGACGCGCACTTCCTCGACGGCCTGGAACCCGCCGCCATCGCGGCAACCGTCGCCGCACTAACCTACCAGGGCAAGCGCGACGCCGTGGAATACCTGGCGCACTACCCGCACCCCTCCCTGCGCGCACCCATCGCGACGATTACGCAGCGCCTCGCCGACCTGAACGCAGCCGAGGAACAGTTCAAGGTCAACCCGACCCCCGCATGCGACTTCGGTCTGGTCGAACCCATGTACGCCTGGGCGAACGGCGCACACCTCGCAAAGGCAATCGAGGACACCGGCCTTGCCGCCGGCGACTTCGTACGCTGGGCAAAGCAGGTACTGGACGCCCTGGACCAGATCGCGCACATCCGTTCACTGGACCCGGTCATCCGCGCCCGCTGTGAAGAAGCAATCGAGGCGGTACGCCGCGGCGTAGTCGCACTCGACGTCTAACCCGCACCGTAGTGCTACACCGTACATAGTGCTACACCGCACCCGACCAGCTCGGGCCACCACCCCCGCGACTGTGTATTGTTCTGTACCATCTAAGTTCCGCCTCATCTAAGGACGAACGAACTACCACAGGCAGCGGGGGTGCTTCTATACTCAAATGAGACGCTCAGCTAAGCTACGCGAGCACAATTGAAGTGCCCGCCCCGTGTGCGCCTCGGCGCGCCTCAAAGGTGAAAGGAATCTAATGTCTACCCGTATTTTTGTAGATGGTAGCGTGTACAGCCCGGTCGACCCGTACGCAACCGCAATGCTCGTCGAAGACGGCTTCGTCCGCTGGGTTGGTTCCGACTCCGGGGCACGTTCAATTGCCGACGAATCAGCCACCATCACCGAACTCGACGGCGCCCTACTAACCCCCGCCTTTGCACGCGCACTGGCACCGGTAGCAGGCAAAGAAGCACCCGAAATCCTCGACTACCTGCAGGCATACCGCGCAGCCGGCTACCACACCCACACCCTACTCGCCGGCATGGAAGACGTCCCCGACCTCGTCTCCGCACTCAGCTACTACAGCACCGAACACGGCGTACCCGACATCCGCCTCATCCTCAACGTCACCGGCGTAGAAACCGACGAACTCATCAGCGCCATCAAGGCACTACGCCCCCTCACCGAAGGCGACCGCGCCATCAAGGGCCTGCAGCTAGTCGGCATCTTTGTCGCACCCACCGAGGCACCCGCAGCAGCACAGGTAGCCGAAGACGCCGCACTCCTACTTTCCATCGACGCATCCACCAGCTTTGCCAACGCCGCCGACGCAGCACTCACCGCACGCAAAAACCGCCCCTGGCTCTCCATCCGCCTCGACGCAGCAATCAGCACCCCGCAAGACCCCATCACCGACGAACACCTCATCCAACTAGCAGAAGCACGCATCAACCTGGGCCTGAGCGTCTGCGAACCCGAAGAAGACGAAACCGCCAACGACACCGTCCAAACACTCCTCGCACACGCCGGGGGAGAAGCACGCGAATCTGTGGCATCCGTAGCCCGCCGCGCAAACGCAGCCGGCACCTCCATCGCCCTCGGATCCGACACCCAACTCTACGCACCCGGCGCCTGGCCCCTCATCCGCGAACTCGTCAACGACGAACACGGCATCTCCGCACGCAGCGCCTTCGCCGCCCTCACCCGCGGCGTATACCGCCTAGCACACGAAGAAAACCCCTTCACCGGCCAGCTCACCCCCGACACCCCCGCATACGTAGCACAATGGCGCGTCGAAGCCCTCATGGTCCAAGCACCCGACTCCCGCGTAGCATCGTGGAGCACCGACCCCCGCGCTCGCATTCCGTTGCTTCCGGTGCTGGATGAAGATTCGCCTCTGCCCATCCTGGAATCTATTTACACTGAAAGTAACTAATTTTTAGCTTGTCAGAGGCTTTTTAAGGGGTTTCAACCCCTCAATAATTCATTGATTTGAATGTTTACCCGGTATACTGGACATCTACCGGTCTGTTTTATATACACCTGTGAGGGAGTAATATGCGCGTTCTAACTGTCATCCCGACGTATAACGAGAAGGAGAACCTACCCATCGTGGTAGAGCGTCTTCGTAAGGCAGCTCCCGAGGTGGACATTCTCGTGGTGGATGATAACAGCCCCGACGGCACCGGCCAGATTGCTGATGAGCTGTCGGCTAAGGATTCCCAGATTCACGTTCTGCACCGCACCGTTAAAGACGGCCTGGGCGGCGCATACCTCGCTGGCTTCGATTGGGGCCTTGAGGCAGGCTACGACGTTCTGATTGAGATGGATGCTGACTGCTCGCACCAGCCTGAGCAGCTTCCTTCTCTGGTTCGTGCTGTGGAGGCGGGCGCTGACCTGGCTATTGGTTCGCGTTACGTTCCCGGCGGCAAGACTAAGAACTGGCCGGCTCACCGCCAGGTTCTCTCTCGCGGCGCCAACCTGTACACCCGCCTGATTCTGGGCACCTCCATCAAGGACATTACCGCTGGTTTCCGTGCATACCGTCGTGACGCTCTGCAGCGCCTGAACCTGGACGGTATTGACTCGAAGGGCTACGTGTTCCAGGTTGATTTGGCGTGGCGTTCTGAGCAGGCCGGCCTGAATATTGTTGAGGTTCCGATTACCTTCGTTGAGCGTGAGATTGGCGCTTCGAAGATGGACGGCAACATTATCTTTGACTCCATGTCTAAGGTGACCCGCTGGGGCATGACTAACCGTATTCAGAAGCTGAAGAAGGCTCTGGGCAAGTAAGACTTCTTGCTCAGACGCTTCTCGCACCTGAGATTTATACGAAAGGACCGGGGGCGGATACATAATGTATCCGCCCCCGGTCCTTTCACTTTCTGTAGCGCTCTTTCTTAGCTCACGCCTGGCTCACGTGCCGACGGAAGCCAGCACCACAACAAAGAAAAGGTCCGCTAAGAGCACGAGTGGCGCTTAGCGGGCCTTCTTTACAGCGCGGGCTTCTACAGCGTTTCTACGGCATGCCTACTGTGCTTTTAGAGCGCGTAGTGCTTGCGGTAGTATTCCAGGCGGTCTTCCAGAGTCTTTTCCAGCTCTTCGATGCTGCGGCGTTCCATGAGCATATCCCAGTGGGTACGTGCGGGCTTCTCTTCTTCGGCGTCTGCGGTGGAGTCGCCGTTGACGAGGTATGCTTCCTTGCCGGACTTTGCGGTCCATACCGAGGGGATTTCTGCTTCTGCCGCGAAGGTCACGAAAACGCGGTCACCGTCAGCGGTACGGTATTCGACGCGCTGGCGGGGCGCGGGCTGTACGTTCGATTCGGTTTCCATCGACTGGGAACCCAGGCGCATACCGCGCAGGCTACGATCGCTCATTTTTCCTCCAGTGTCGTCGGGTGCGCTCTTCGGCGCTTTAGGCATAACGTTGGGCGGGGGAGAGCTATTCCCTCGAACGTTTACAAAACATCCATTATATCGGTAATAGTCTCCACCCGCCCAACGTGGTGGTGTTTATTCGGCGTGATTTTTGGTGATTCACGCCTTTTTATGCGTTAGATTTCGCGTTTAGCCGTTGATGCCGTAGCTTCCGGGTGCCTGCGGTGCGCTCTTGGGTGCCTCTGCTGCGGGCTTCTTCGGTGCGTCTGCCAGGTCGGATGCGGGCAGGGTGCCGAATGCGTTGCCCAGGCCGCGCAGTGCATCGCCGAGTTCGGTCGGGATGAACCAGAGCTTGTTGGCGTCGCCTTCGGCGAGCTTGGGCAGGGTCTGCAGGTACTGGTAGGTGAGCAGCTGCTGGCTGGGGTTGGATTCGTGGATTGCTGCGAAGACCTTCTGCACGGCTTCTGCTTCACCGTTTGCGCGCAGGATTGCGGACTGTGCGTCACCTTCTGCACGAAGGATTTGCGCCTGCTTTTCACCCTCTGCACGCAGGATTGCGGCGCGGGATTCACCTTCTGCGGTCAGAATGTCGGACTGCTTCTGGCCTTCTGCGGTGAGGATTGCGGCGCGGCGGTCACGCTCTGCACGCATCTGCTTCTCCATGGAGTCCTGAATGGATACCGGGGGCTGGATTTCCTTGATGTCCACGCGGGAGACGCGCAGGCCCCAGCGGCCGGTGGTGGAGTCGAGTACGCCTCGCAGTTCAGCGTTGATCTGGTCGCGGGAGGTGAGGGTCTGCTCCAGGTTCAGGCCACCAACGACGTTACGCAGGGTTGCGCTGGTCAGCTCGTCTACGGCGCGAATGTAGTTGGTGATTTCGTAGGTTGCCGAGCGCGGGTCGGTGACCTGGAAGTACACGACGGTGTCGATACCGACCACGAGGTTATCTTCGGTAATCACGGACTGTGAGGGGAAGGAAACGACCTGTTCGCGCAGGTCGATGAGGGGCAGCACGCGGTCAACTACGGGGATGACGATGTGCAGGCCGGGGTTGAGGACGGCGTGGAACTTACCCAGTCGTTCGACGATGCCGGCTCGTCCCTGCGGGATGACGCGCACGGTCTTTGCGAGCATCGTCAGCACGAAGAGGATGAGTAGGACCGTCAGAATAAGGCTGATAGGCATTGTTTCTCCTTATCGGTGAGTTATATGGTGTGTTTTCGGGGTATCTGAAGTGGCTTTTGGAGCCGGTATTCAGATGGGTCTTAGTTTGTTGGTCTTAGTCATGGGGGAGAGGCTCTACGATTGCGGTAGCACCCTCAATGGCTCGTACCCTCGCGTGTGATCCTGCTACGAGCGTTCCGGATGCGGTGCGCGCCGTCCAGGTGTCGCCAGCTAGTACAACCAAACCGGTTTCACTAGTCACATCTTGAGTGACGCGCACCTCAGCGCCAACGAGTGCTTCAGCATTAGTGACAGCTCCGGTGGCTGATTTATTGAGCTTTTTCAGCAGCGGCGGGCGCAGACCAAGAACCAGAATCAGGCAGATCACCACGAAAATAACGGTTCGAATCAGCATGTTATCCACGAAGGGCGATATTGCTGCGGTGATGCCTGCGCTAATCGCCAGCATGAGAAAGAACAGGTCGAGGCTGAGCATTTCTATGACGGCGAAAACGAGGGCGAGTGCAACCCAGAGTGTCCAGGGTGTCTCAAAGAGCCAATCCACGAGTTTTCTCCTTTGGTGTACATCAACCGGCGTGGTTGATGTTGGATCTGCACACGAGGCGACGACACCTTCGTGATGCGGGGTATATCCATTATTTCAGGTGGATTGAGTGCTGGCGACAGTTCTGGTGACCGAGTGAGGTTAATACATGAACTGTTAAGACTTTATTTAGATACGGGGAATCTTTGGTTCATTCTAGACCTCCCTAAAAAGCCGATAATATACATTATGTAAAGTAGACCTATTTTCACTACCCCACCGGATGCTCACCGGTGCTTTCTACGCTCAGGCTGGCACGGGTCAAACCATGCTCCTCATAATGCGACCGCGCTGTTCCATCCGCGGTTCTGAACTCCGCTATTCTGAGCTCCACGCGCCTCGCGTCTTCCTCGGCACTCAGCCGCACGCTCACATGCCCTGAACCTTCGGGCTCCTCAACGCATCCCGTTAAACGACAAACACCCGAGACGAGCTCACACCATTCGGTGCGCCCCATCTCGGGTGCCTATCATCAGCTACTGCGCTTCTTTATTCTGGGCTTCTTATTCTGCGTGCTTGGAGCTGAACTCTACCCAGGCGTTGAGCACACGCTCCGCTGCACCGGATGCAATGGATTCGCGTGCATCGGCCAAAGCCTGAGTGAAACGGGTCTCAAAGCTCTCCCCGTTGGTCGGGCGGTATGCCACCAGGCCTGCGGCTGCGTTGATGAGCACAGCGTCGTGAATTGCGCGTAGCGGGCTCTTCGGGGCTTCGCCCTCCCCCGCCAAAATTGCACGGAAAACGCCCGCGTTGTACTCGGCGTCGCCGCCTCGCAGCTGCTCCAGCGGTGCGTTCTGCAGACCATACTCGGTCGGGTCAAAACGGTATTCGGTCAGTTCGCCGTCGACAGCCTCCCACAGGCGGCTCGTGGTGGCGATGGTCAGCTCATCCAGGCCGTCATCACCGCGGAAAATCAGGGCGTGATCGCCGCGCTCCGCGAAGACGTGAGCCATCTTCTCAGCCATCACCGGGTTAGCAACGCCGATAGCCGAGGACTTCACGCGAGCCGGGTTCGTCATGGGGCCCAGGTAGTTGAACGCGGTCGGAATGCCCAGCAGGCGGCGGGTCGGGCCCACGTGGCGCATTGCCGGGTGGAAAGTCATCGCAAATAGGAACGTGATGCCGGTCTCGCGAGCGCATTCGGCGACTGCGGGAATGGGCATGTCGAGGCGGACTCCGAGGGCTTCAAGGACGTCTGCGGAGCCGGATTTGGAGGTGGAGGCGCGGTTGCCGTGTTTGACGACGGTGGCGCCGGTGCCTGCGATGACGAGGGCTGCCATGGTGGAGATGTTGACGGTGTTTTGCTGGTCGCCGCCGGTGCCGACGATGTCTACGGCGTGGGGGTTGATGTCGACGGTTTCGGCTTTGGCGATCATGCCGGCTGCGAGGGCGCCGAGTTCTTCGGGGGTTTCGCCTTTGGAGTGGAGGGCGGTGAGGAAGGATGCGAGGATCGGCTGTTCGGTTTGGCCGGTCATGATGTGGTCCATTGCCCAGGCGACTTCGGTGTCGGTGAGGTTTTGGTGTTTGACGAGCTGGTTGAGGATGTATTTCCAGGTGATTTCGTGCGTAGTCATGTGTTAAGTGTAAAACCCCCGCCGCGTATCTGCATGGTTGGGTGCAGTATGCGAGACGGGGGTTTGTGAGGCGCGTTGCGCTTTAGTGGCGTGTGGTGGGTGCCTTCGGTTTAGTGGAAGGAGTCACCGCATGCGCAGGAGCCTGCTGCGTTGGGGTTGTCGATGGAGAAGCCCTGCTTTTCGATGGTGTCTTCGAAGTCGATGGTGGAGCCGTCGAGGTAGGGTGCGCTCATCTTGTCGACGATGACTTCTACGCCGTCGAAGTTGCGGACTGCGTCGCCGTCGAGGACGCGCTCGTCGAAGTAGAGCTGGTAGATGAGGCCGGAGCAGCCGCCGGGCTGGACGGCGATGCGCAGGCGCAGGTCGGTGCGGCCTTCCTGTTCGAGGAGGGTGCGGACCTTGGTCTGTGCTACTTCGGTGAGGTTGACGCCGTGGGTCGGCAGTTCGGTGGTGGTTTCACTCATTGGTGTTGTCCTTTTGTTTTGTTGGTTGCCCGTGTGCGCCGCGTGTGGGTGCGTGTGGGCGTTTTAGCCTTCACGATACGCGCCCGAGTGTTTGATGTACAACCTAGGGTGTGCATAGTTCGCCGGGGGCGTGAGTGTTGGTGTGGGGGCTTGACATGTAATTCTGCTTCTAGGATACCGAAAAAGTGGGGGTTGGGGTTTGTGACCCTTCTCCCCCACTTTTTGTGGATGTTTCTAGCGAGCGCCGAGTGCGCTGAGCAGTAGCGCCTCCGCAAGGATTGCGTTCTTGAAGTCCGGGATGTAGAGGGACTCGTTGGCGCTGTGTGCGCGGGTGTCGGGGTCTTCTACGCCGGTGACGAGGATTTGTGCCTGCGGGAAGAGGTCCTTCAGGTCGGAGATGAACGGGATAGAGCCGCCCATGCCGGTCTGTACGGGTTCTACGTCCCAGGCGGCGCGCATTGCGTCGAGTGCGGTCTGTGCGCCGTCTGCGTCGACTTCGGTGGCGAAGGGCATGCCGGAGTCGACAGCGGTATAGTTCGCCTGGGCGCCGTGGGGTGCGTGTGCCTTGATGTGTTCGGCGAGTGCGCGGTGTGCATTTTCGGGGTTGTCGCCGGGTGCTAGGCGGGTGCTGATGCGTGCGCGGGATACGACGGCGAGGGTGTTGGAGGAGGTTGCGATGGAGGGGATGTCCATGCCGATGACGGAGATAGCCGGCTGGGTCCACAGGCGGGAGGCAACGCTACCGGTGCCTGCCAGGGGTACGGTGTCGAGGATGCCGGAGTCGTTGCGGAAGTCTGCTTCGGCGTATTCGAGTTCGGGTTCGGGGGCGCGGTGCAGGCCTTCGACGGCTACGGCGCCGGTTGCGTCGTGCAGGGTGGCGAGTAGCTGCGCCATGAGGGTGTGGGCATCGAGCATGGGGCCGCCGAACATGCCGGAGTGGATGGCGTGGCTGCCGACGCGTACTTCGATGTCGCCGGATGCGACGCCGCGCAGGCTGGTGGTCAGTGCGGGTACGCCGGCGCGCCAGTTGGCGGAGTCTGCGACCACGATGTAGTCGGCGGACAGTTCCTCACGGTAGGTGTTGAGGAAGGAGACGAAGGAGGGCGAGCCTGCTTCTTCTTCGCCTTCGATGAAGAGCTTCACGCCGAGCTTGAAGTCATCACCGAGAGTCTCGTTGAGGGCTGCGAGCGCGGCGAGGTGCACGAGGATGCCTGCCTTGTCGTCTGCTGCGCCGCGGCCGTAGAGGCGGTCGCCCTTGCGGGTTGCGACGAAGGGTTCGGTGTCCCACAGGTCGAGGTTGCCGGCGGGCTGTACGTCGTGGTGGGCGTAGAGCAGGATGGTCGGGTAGCCTTCTGCGGCGGGTCGGGAGGCGATGACGGCGGGCATGCCCTGCTTTTCGGTGCCGTCTGCGGTGGTGTAGGTGGCGCGTTCGATGCGTACGTTGTCGAAGCCTGCCTTGGTTGCGAGCGCGGCGACTGCCTCGGCGCTGCGGTCTACCTGAGTGAGGTCGTGCGATTCCCAGGCGATGGAGGGGATGGCGACGAGCTCGGTGAGGGTCTGCAGGGTTGCTTCGAAGTTTTTGGTGACGGCGTCGCTGAGGGCGCTGTGGTGGGTGAATTCAGTAGTCATGTTTCTACCTTACCCCCACCTTACCCGCCGCCGCCGGGTGGTTGGAGTTGTTTCAGTTGCTGGTGTGGGCTTGTGGGGGCGGGTTTGGTGTGTGCCGTTCGGGTATGATGGGAGGGTGTTTGGTCGTAAGAAAGAGAAGGCTGAAGCGGAAGCTGTTCAGCCGCAGGTTGTAGAGGAGCCTCAGGCTCCGGTTAATCCGAAGTTCACCCCGAAGAAGGGCCGTCCTACTCCTTCGCGTAAGGAGCAGCAGGCGGCTCGTCGTCAGCCTCTGGTTGTTAATGACCGTAAGGAGGCGAAGGCTCGTGAACGTGAGGCGATGGCGAAGGCTCGTGAGCGTCAGAATGATGCGTTGATGGGTGGCGATCAGCGTTACCTGCCCGCCGTGGACCGTGGTTCGCAGCGCCGTTATATCCGTGATTATGTGGATGCGCGCCGTAACCTTGGCGATATTATGTTGGCTGTGCTGCTGGTTCTGCTTATTGGTGGCTGGATTGCTCAGGGTGTGTCGGGTACGTCTAGCGTTGGTGCACCGATTTATTACGGTTCCGTGTACGCAATGTATGCGCTGATGATTCTGTGGGTTGTTGACTACTTCATTTTGTGGCGCAGCCTGAAGAAGAAGCTGATTGCGAAGTTCGGCGAGGTTCAGCGCGGTTCTGGCATGTATGCGTTTAACCGTGTGATGATGATTCGTCGTATGCGCCGCCCGGTTCCGATGGTGAAGTACGGCGAGTACCCGCACTAAGTCGTTGGCGCCTTATTGGTGCTTGGGGAGAGGTCCTGAAGGTTCAGGCCTCTCCCCTATTTTTATGTTCTTACGCGAGGACGTATAACCGTGGCTAGACGCCGGTACGGTTAGGCTTCGATTCGGGAGTAGAGGATCTGCCACCTGCCGTCGCGGTGTTCGAGGGCGAATGTGTAGATTTCTTCTTCCTTGTCGCTGCTCCAGGTTTCTTGGCGGCCGTCGGGTTCCACTTCGGTGTGTTTGTCCCATTCGTGGCTGGTTTTCAGGTAGTAGGTTTGGCGGTCGTCGCTCCAGGGTATGCCTTCGGGTTCGAAGTGTTCGATGCCGTCGATGACCCATCCGCCGCGCTGGTAGAGCGCTTCTATTTCGCGATAAATTTTGAGTTCTCCGTCGTTTGATGAGGAGAGGAATTCGCGGGCTTTGCTGTAGTCGCCGGTTTGGACGCCGTAGTTGATCCACTGGTTCCAGGCGTCCATGGTTTTGAGGATGCCGTCGGGGGTCTTTGCGCGGTATCCGTTTTCGGGGGCGTTGGGTTTGGGGACGTTCTGGGCGGGGCCTTTGGCGTCTGCTTTGCGGTATTCGCCGTTACTGGCGTTGTTGCCGGTGCTGTTGCTTGAGCTGCTGTTGGTGGTAGGCGTGCCGGAGGCGGTGGATCCGTCTCCTGCAGTTGTGATGTCGTGCGGCACGCAGGCGGCGAGTAGGGTGCTGAGGCTGATGAGTGTGCCTCCGGTCAGTATTGAGCGGCGGTTCAGCATGTTGGGGTTCATGGTTGGTCCTTCACGTGTTCGTAGTTCATGATCTCCCGCTTATCTCCATTATGCGCGAGCGCGAACTTATACGCTCAGAAGCCACATGTGTTTCGAAAAGCTACTTCTTTAGTGGCTTTTCGAAACACATGTGGCTTTTCGGCGGAATAGAGGGCACACAAAAGGGGGTACCGCCTCCATCCCCAACGGGTAGAGAACGGTGCCCCCTTTCAGCACGCAGAGTCAACACGCCAAGTCAGCCCGCCGGGAATCATAACGCTCCCGCCTGTACGCCTTTAGCGGCGAGCGCGGCGCAGCTTCACCAGGCCACGGTTAATGTGTGCCGCCCAGAGCGGACCCTCATACAGGAACGCAGTGTAGCCCTGCACCAGGTCAGCACCAGCGTCCAGGCGCTCCTGCACATCCTCAGCGGTGGTCACGCCACCAACGGAGATGATGGCGAGGTCGTCACCGATTTCGCGCTTGAGCAGGCGTAGCACCTCCAGGGAGCGCGGCTTCAGCGGCGCACCGGAAAGGCCGCCGGCACCGATTTCCTTGACCTTGGTCATGTCGCTGGTCAGGCCCAGGCCGTCGCGGGCAATGGTGGTGTTGGTGGCGATGATGCCGTCCAGCTTCAGCTCCTTAGCCAGGGCTGCCACCTCGATCACGTCCTCATCGACCAGATCCGGCGCGATCTTCACGGTCAGCGGTACGTGGCGGTTGGGGCATACGCGGTCTGCCTCTTCACGCACGGCAGCCAGTAGCGGGCGCAGCGACTCGATAGCCTGCAGGGTGCGCAGACCCGGAGTGTTCGGGGAGGAAACGTTGACGACCAGGTAGTCTGCCTGCGGTGCCAGGGTGCGGGTAGAAATCAGGTAATCCTCGATAGCGTTCTCGAGCTCAACGACCTTGGTCTTGCCGATGTTCACGCCGATAACCGGGCGTACAGCGCCGCGGTATTCGGTTTCGAGGTCTGCGCGGGCTGCGGCTACGCGCGGGCCTGCCGCTGCGGCACCGTCATTGTTGAAGCCCATGCGGTTGATGACCGCCTTATCTTCCACGAGGCGGAAGAGACGCGGCTGCGGGTTGCCGGGCTGCGCCTGACCGGTGATGGTGCCGATCTCGACGTGGCCGAAGCCGATACCAGCCAGCGCGGCAATACCCTTACCGCCCTTGTCGAAGCCTGCAGCCAGGCCGAACGGCGAGGGGAAAGTAATACCCATGACGGTAGTTGCCAGTTCGGGGGCGGGCTGGAAGTACTTGCGCAGCGCGCGGGTGATGCCGACGTTGCGCAGGGTCTGAACGCCCCAGAAGCCGACGTGGTGTGCCTTCTCGGGGTCCATGCCCTTGAAGAAGATGTTGAAGAAGGTCGGGTAGATGCGCATTTGTTCTCCCTAGTGTTGGAGGGTGTGGGTGGTTTATGGGGCTATGAGCCGGGACTGTATGCCGGGCCGCTACTTGTCGTTGGCGACGGCGTCGACAGCGCCACCGTAGCGGCGGTCGCGGCGCGCATACTCTTCGACAGCTTCCCAGAGGGTACGGCGGTCAACGTCGGGCCAGAGCACGTTCATGAAAATCATCTCGGCGTAGGCGCTCTGCCACAGCAAAAAGTTCGAGATGCGCTGCTCACCGGAGGAACGCAGGAACAGGTCAACGTCGGGCAGGTCAGGCTCGTCCAGGTACTTCTGGATGGTCTTTTCGGTAATGTTGCCGGGCTTGATCTTGCCCGCCACAGCGTCCGCTGCGATAGCTGCCGCCGCGTCAGCGATTTCTGCGCGGCCGCCGTAGTTCACGCACATGGTGAGGGTGCAGACGGTGTTGTCGATGGTTTCGCGCTCGCAGTGTTCGAGCTCTTCGATGACGTTCTTCCACAGCTTGGGTCGGCGGCCAGCCCAGCGGATGCGCACACCCCAGGTTTTGAGGGTTGCCAGCTGACGCTGCAGCACCTCGGTGGAGAAACGCATGATGAACGCGACTTCGCTGGGTGAGCGCTTCCAGTTTTCGGTGGAGAACGCGTAGGCGGTCACGTACGGGATGCCCATTTCGATAGCGCCCGCAACAACGTCCAGCAGTGCCGCCTCGCCGGCGCGGTGGCCCTCGGTGCGGGGCAGGCCGCGTTCGTTCGCCCAGCGTCCGTTACCGTCCATGACGACGGCGACGTGCTGCGGAATGAACTTCTTCGGGATTGGCGGCGGGGTTGCCCCGGTGGGGTGTGCGGGCGGGGGTACGGGCTGGGTGCGTGCCATGTGTGCCTTTCTTCCCTGGCGGGTTCTCCCCCGGGGTCGTTTGCCTAGATATGCGCCAGATATAAACCTGGCGTGCTGTTAGCTATTTTACCGTGGCACAGCGCGCATGGGCGGGTGCTTCGGGGGTTATTTTGCGTCCTGGTTGGCCCATGTTTGACGCATCGGCGTGCATCTTTTACGAGGCAGGAATTTCTGCTTCGAGGGCGCTCGCCGTTTTCAGGGGGTGTTCGAGCAGGTTCTGAGTGGTTTTCAGGTAGAGTCCCAGAATTTTGGAGGCGACCGGCACCGGCGCTGCGTCAATAGTTGCCCAGGCGCGCGGATCTGCCGAGGCGGTAGCGAGCGCATAGCCGAGCTCTTCGGCACGCAGGCCGGTCAGGGGCGTGTCGGTGGCGGGTGCACATTGGGGGCAGAGGACCGTGTGGTGCCCGTAGGTGTGGGCGGTGTGGAAGGCAATGTACCTGCCGCTTCCGCCTGTGGCGACGGGGGTGCTACTGTCTGCCCCGTTATCGCCCCGGCTATCGGCGCTGACCAGCGGGTTTCCGCATCGGGTGCAGTTCTCCCCGATGAGCGGCCAGCCGGCGGTGTTCATGCTGCGCGCCAGGTAGCGGGTCAGAATCCTCTGCGGCACATGTTGCCCGTGCGCGAGCGCGGCAAGCGCCCCATGGGTGAGGGTGTAAGTATCGGCGGTGCTGTCGGTGTCTTTGGTGAGTGCTTCTGCCAGTTCTGCGATGGTGGAGGCGCACGTGTACGCATCGTAGTTCGCCATGATCGGTGCGGTGTAGGCGTGCAGGGTTGCCGCCTGGGTGATGGTGTGCAGGTTGGTTCTGCCGCGGCTGAAGGACAGGTCGGTGTGCATGAACGGTTCGAGTCGTCCACCGAATTTGGAGGTGGGTTTGCGTACGGCTTTGGCGACGGCGTGGGTGATTCCGCCGTCGCGGGTGAGCATGATGATGATGCGGTCGGTTTCGCCGAGTTTTTGGGTGCGGAGGATGAGGGCGGCGTCGCGCCAGGTGCGGGGTTCGCTCACGGGTGTCTCCGTTCTCGGTACATGCTCGGTAGGTGCGTGGTGGATGCTCAGTAGATGCTGAGGGCAAGATCTACGCGGGTGTTGTGGGTACGGTTCGACCCCTGCCGTATTACCCCGCGTAGGGGCACCGGTCAGGGGTCGGTCCGTAACGTATGGGCGAGGCGCTATTTAGTCCTCGTACTCAATATCGTCGTCGATGTCGTCTTCATCGTCGAGGATTTCTTCAAGGTCATCCTCGTCTTCATCACCGTAGACGCTCAAGGGAGTGACCTCGTTGTACGCCTCGAAGAGGGCATCTTCGTAGGCTTCGAAGGCGTTGGCGATTTCTACGTATGCCTCATCGACGGCAGAGTCGTGCTCGCCGGTTCGGTTGACGACGGCGGTCAGGTGCGCCTCCAGCGCGTCAAGGAGGCGGGTGAGTTCGGTGCGAGGATCAATGCTCATGCCATTTATTCTACTACCTACAGGCCGATGGTGTGCGCCGGGCGGTCATGCGGCGGTTTAAACGCGGAACTATGAACGGGTGCGGCAGGTAAATCAGCGGGTAAATTCGGTGGCGTGAAGAGAACACCAAAGCCAGAGCGGTAAGCCCAGGTTGGTCGAGTCAGGCTCGGCAAGCCAGATTGGTCAAGCCAAGCAGCACGCGGCGCATCAAACCCCGCATAAAAACCTTACAGACACAGCGAACCCGCCGTCCCCAGGTCCCCTACCCCTCAAGAGGCGGGTGCCGGGTGCGGCGGGTTCTTCTGTCGGTTAGCTCAGCTTGACGCTGCACCTACTGAATGTTTGCTTCTTACGGGTTGAGCCCGAGAGAATGTGAACTGCGCCCCGAAACTTGGACGCATT
>NZ_KV813804.1:0-12117 GCF_001813725.1 Rothia sp. HMSC072B04
GTTGTCCAAGAAACGGGAGGCAGTTCATTTCGGGAGGGTGCGGGGGCTTTCTGCTATGCGGGCTAGTTAGACCCGTCGGGGCTACTTAGCGGCCGATGCCTTCAGACGCTCAGCAGCCTTCGCCACCGCCTCATCAGAAGCGGTCAGAGCGATGCGCACGTAGCCCTCGCCGTCCTCGCCGTAGAACACACCGGGCCCTGCGATAATGCCCAGCTCGGCCAGGCGGCCGATGGAGTCCCACGTGGACTCGCCGAAAGTGGTCCACAGGTACAGGCCAGCCTCAGAGTCCTCAATGCGGCCACCGGCGGCGGTAATCGCCTCCTCCAGCACCTCGCGGCGGGCACGGTACAGATCCTTCTGCGCCGCCACGTGCGCCTCATCAGCCAGCGCAACCATCATCGCGGCCTGCACGGGTGCGGGCACAATCATGCCGGCGTGCTTGCGGCTATTAATCAGGTTCGGCATCAGCTCGGGGGCACCGGCAATGAACGCGGCACGGTAACCGGCGAGGTTCGACTGCTTCGACAGCGAGTACACCGCGAACAGGCCGGTGAAGTCGCCGTCACACACGCGCGGATCCAGGATGGACGGCACCGGCTGACCGCCGCGCGCCTCATCCCAAGCACCCCAGCCAAGCTCCGCGTAGCATTCGTCAGATGCCACCACGGCACCGATTTCACGCGCCTGCGCCACAATCTCACGCAGCTGCTCCACGGTACGGACCGTGCCATTCGGGTTCGCCGGGGAGTTCACCCAAATCAGCTTCACACGGCTGCGGGTGTCAGCGTCCAGCTCATCCAGGCTATCGGCGGGCACAGACTCGGCGCGGGCAAAGCGGGCACCCATATCGTAGGTGGGGTACGCAACGCGCGGGTACACGACCACATCGCCCGTGCCCAGACCCAGCAGGAACGGCAGCCACGCCACAAGCTCCTTCGAGCCGACCGTGGGCATGATTGCCTCCGGGCTCAGGCCCTTCACGCCGCGTCGGCGCTCAAACCACTCGGCAATAGCCTCACGCAGGGCGGGGGTGCCGTGGGTGGTCGGGTAGCCGGGAGCGTCAGAGGCAGCCGCCAGCGCCTCGCGAATGTTCTGCGGGGTCGGGTCAACCGGGGTGCCGATGGACAGGTCCACCGGGCCGTCCGGGTGGGCGGCCGCGGTTGCGCGGTAGGGGGCGAGCGCCTCCCAGGGGTATTCGGGCAGGTTCAGGCCGTAAGTCATTGTGTCACCTGGTTGCTTGGGAATAGTTTTCGTCATTTTAGTCTAGCGTCCGTGCGCTGGCGTGCCTACAGCAAGAGCCTCCATTCCAGCGCCTAGACGGTGCGTGGGCACCGGGTGCTGTGATGGAGGCTCTTGGCACCCGTTAGCGGGTGCGGTCAGTCTATGCGGTTGTCGCTATTATTCGCCGCAGGGATTACTCGCCACGAGGGGGCAGCGCCGCGATGAAGGGCACGTCCTTGCCGGTGGGGCCGAGCTTTGCTGCGCCGCCCGGGGAACCCAGGTCGTCGAAGAAGTCTGCGTTGGCGCTGACGTATTCGCTCCACTCTTCGGGGACGTCGTCTTCGTAGTAGATTGCTTCTACGGGGCAGACGGGCTCGCAGGCGCCGCAGTCCACGCACTCATCCGGGTGGATGTACAGGGTGCGTTCGCCTTCGTAGATGCAGTCGACGGGGCATTCTTCAACGCATGCGCGGTCTTTGACATCCACGCAGGGAAGCGCGATTACGTAGGTCATTGGTGTGCCTTTCTAGAAGCTGTTCGCCCCGTGCCCGCCGGTCTGCGGGTCGTCTGCTGCAGGGCAAAATCTACAGAGTAAACCGCCGAGTAGGTGGTACCCGGCGGGGAAGTCTGTGTATAGTCTATCGCGCGCTGACTGTTTAACAGTATTTTCGTGGTGTATCAGACAGTGGGTCATTGGGTTTATGGGGGTATTTTTTAGGCTAGGCTGACCTGGTATTTATTTGCATTACGGCTAGTCGGCAGGCTTTTAAAAATAGATTAAGCCAAAAATGAAATCTTCGTCACATGAATTTTTTGATGAGGTCGCCGCTATTTCAACCCCGCTAAATTCACCGAATAACGCATAAATTTTCTTCCCTATTTTCCGCTATCCGGGCCTCTGTCCGGCGGGTGCAGAAGATAGTAGCGGTGCAGCGCCCAAAAACAGTAGGAGGGGCGCCCCGGCACACCGGAACGCCCCTCCCCTTAGGTTATGACGTAGTAATAGCCTTCAGGCTACTTCTTGGCGCGCGCACGCTGATGCGCCGCACGCGGCGAGAAATACTGCGCGTCCTTCACACGAGCGCGCGTGTACACGAGCATGCCCAGCATCGCCGCAACCGGGGCACCAAACCACCACAGGGCACCGTAGAAGCCAATCGCCGAATGGCCCGGGTTCACCAAAACAAACGGCGAATCGGGGCGACCGTAACCGAGCACGTACACGGTCACGAACACTGCAACAGCCACGACCGCCGCCGCGTAGCCACGACGCAGCGACAGGGCGCACCACAGGGCGGTAAAGAAAACCGTCAGGTACGCCACCAGCAAGCCGAGGGGCAGGGCGGTATCCCCCGCATACACGACCCAAGCGTGGTAAATCGACCCGGCAATACCGGCAAAAATACCCAGAATCGAGCCGGTCAGAATACCCGCAACCAGGCCAGCCTCCTGCGGCTTCGGGTGCACGGTCGCGGTCGGGTCACCGTCGAGCACACGGAAAGTCTCCACGGCAGAAATCTTCTGCGGCACCTTATTCGAGTACTCAAAAGTCTTCTCGTCCACCACCGTAATCTGGGTGCGGTGCGCCTCCATTGCCTTGCGCTTGGCGGTGCCGTCACCATAAATAGCAGCCTGCAGACGCTGATCCGCCGCGTCGAATTCGCCCTCAATACCCCAGGTAAGAATCGGGCGGTCCTCGTCATCTTCAAGGATCTGCAGGGCACGGTGCACGATCTCGTACACGCGCACGTGGTCGGGGTGGCCGTAACCGCCGTCCGAATCGTAGGTGACCAGAACATCCGGGGTGAGGGCGCGGATAGCGGCGACCAGCGCCTGAGCCTGCGGTTCCAGCGGCTGCGCGGTCAACGAATCCTCCGCCGCCACCGGGTTAGCGACGGGCTTACCCTCCGGGCCCCACGCCATGCCGGAGTCACGGTACAGCGGCAGCGCGCCCTCCGCAACGGCGGGTTCCTGCCCCAGGAAGAACTGCTTCTTCACGCCCAGCGCTTTGATAGCGCCGGCAAGCTCACCGGTACGGTACTCGCCCAGCGCCTCACCGTTATCGCGGCAACCGGGCTTACCAACCTCCAGGTGGTGCAGTTCCTCGGGGATGACCTCGCCCAGCTCACCGCGGGTAGCGGTCAGCAGGTACACCTCCGCGCCCTTCTGCGCGTAGTACGCCATGGTTGCGCCGGTTGAGGAGGTCTCATCATCCGGGTGTGCATGCACAAACAGGATGCGCGCCTTCTTCGCATCGTAATTATTCGGCAGCAGGTCACGGCGCGAGCCGGGGGCGATGCGCTCACCCTGCGTGGGGTAGCTGGGGGTCGCAGAATCAGGCTGAGTGTTCTCGGAATCAGACACAGGCTTTCCCTCTCATACGCAGGGTCGGGCTTTTCGGACAGTCAACAGCGCCGTGCGGGGTGGCGGGTAGGTGCCACCGCCTCGGGCGCATTATTTTATCTTACACACTCACCCGCACGGTGCGGGGCGTTCAGGCTTTTCGGAGGCGGTTTTAGGCAGAAAGCAAAAGCACACTCCCTCCCCTACCCCACCGATATTTCCCGAAGACGTTCGAGGGTTAAATAGAACCGCCGCCACCTTCCATACAGAAGGTAGCGGCGGCTCTATGCGACAGTTACAACCACTAGGAAGTAACTTCGGCAGTATTAGTCGTTCGCACGTGCGCGGCGGCGGAACTCGCGGACACGCTCGTTGGAATCCAGGATGACCTTACGGATACGAATCGCCTCGGGGGTCACCTCAACGCACTCGTCTTCACGAGCGAACTCGAGGCACTCTTCCAGGGTCAGCTTCTTCGGCGGGGTCAGGTTTTCGAAGTTGTCCGCGGTCGAAGAACGCATGTTGGTCAGCTTCTTTTCCTTGGTGATGTTAACTTCCATGTCGTCTGCACGGGAGTTCATACCAACGATCATGCCCTCGTACACCTCGGAGGTGGGCTCCACGAAGAAGGTGCCGCGCTCCTGCAGGTTAATCATCGCGTAGGGGGTCACCACGCCGGCACGGTCAGCAATCAGCGAACCGTTGGTGCGGTACTCAATGTCGCCAGCCCAGGGCTCGTGCTCAATCGAGTAGGAGGAAGAAATACCGGCACCGCGGGTCTCAGTCAGGAACTGGGTACGGAAACCAATCAGACCACGTGCGGGAACAGCGAACTCCATGCGGACCCAACCGGTACCGTGGTTCGCCATGTTCTCCATGCGGCCCTTACGTGCAGCCATCAGCTGGGTAACAGCACCCAGGTACTCCTCGGGCACGTCAATGATCATGTGCTCCATGGGCTCGTAGACCTTGCCGTCGATGGTCTTGGTAACCACCTGGGGCTTACCCACGGTCAGCTCGAAGCCCTCACGGCGCATCTGCTCCACGAGGATAGCCAGGGCGAGCTCGCCACGGCCCTGAACCTCCCACGCGTCCGGACGCTGGGTGGGCAGAACCTTGATGGACACGTTACCGATCAGCTCGCGGTCCAGGCGGTCCTTCACCTGACGTGCGGTGACCTTTGCGCCCTTGACGCGGCCAGCCAGCGGGGAGGTGTTAATACCGATGGTCATGGAGATCGCGGGATCGTCCACCTTAATCAGCGGCAGGGGCTTGGGGTTCTCAGCGTCGGTCAGGGTTTCACCAATGGTGATGTCCTCGATACCAGCCACTGCGACAATCTCGCCGGGGCCAGCGGACTCTGCGGGAACACGCTCAAGAGCCTTGGTAGCCAGCAGCTCGGAGATGCGGACGTTCTTGATTTCACCGTCGTGACGTGCCCACGCAACGGTCTGGCCCTTCTTCAGGGTGCCGTTGAAGATACGGACCAGTGCCAGACGACCCAGGAACGGGGAGGAGTCCAGGTTGGTCACGTGTGCCTGCAGAACCTCGTTGGGGTCGTAGGTGGGGGCGGGCACGTGCTCGATGATGGTCTTGAACAGCGGCTCAAGGTCGTCGTTGTCGGGCAGCTGGCCGTCTGCGGGCTGGTTCAGGGATGCAGCGCCAGCCTTACCGGATGCGTACACTACCGGAACGTTCAGCACAGCGTCCAGGTCCAGGTCGGGAACCTCGTCCGCCAGGTCGGATGCCAGGCCGAGCAGCAGGTCCATGGACTCGCCAACGACCTCGTCGATACGGGAGTCGGGGCGGTCAACCTTGTTCACCACGAGGATCACGGGCAGCTTAGCAGCCAGTGCCTTACGCAGCACAAAGCGGGTCTGGGGCAGCGGACCTTCGGATGCGTCCACGAGCAGCACAACGCCGTCAACCATGGACAGGCCGCGCTCCACCTCGCCACCGAAGTCGGCGTGGCCGGGGGTGTCAATAACGTTAATGGTGATGGTCTCACCGTTGGCGGAAGGGCCGTTGTAGAACACGGTGGTGTTCTTCGCCAGAATGGTGATGCCCTTTTCCTTTTCGAGGTCGCCGGAGTCCATGACTCGGTCTTCAACATCTGCGTGGGCAGAGAAGGCGTGGGTCTGCTGCAGCATCGCGTCGACGATGGTGGTCTTGCCGTGGTCAACGTGTGCCACGATGGCCACATTGCGAAGGTCGGGGCGCGAAGCGGTGTTTTCAGACATGCGTTAAGTTTCTCGCTTAAATCTAGGGGATAGTCTTGCCAGCGGGTGCGCTCTAGAAGGCGCGGGGGTCACGGGCAGTACCTTCAGATAGGTATCTGGGGGTGTTTGCCGGTTGGAGTGTTGCCGGTGGAGCCGCTCTGCAATGAGAGCGTTTCCGGGCACGCCAAAACGGACCCCCCTCCGTTGGGCTTAGCTACCAGTGTATCACTAGGGCTTTTCTGCGAGCCACTCATCAATCATGCGGCGGGCAACGGCGTTCGTGCCGGGCAACTCCAGCTTGGCGGGGTCGTCTTCGTCGCTGTTGCCGCGCTCCTCCGAAATAGCAATCGCCTCACGCAACTCAGCGGCGGTGAACCAGCGGGCGGCACGGATCTCACCATCGTGATGGATGATGGGTTCATTCTCATCCACGCGCACCCGGTAGCAGATCATGAGCGAACGCGGGAAAGGCCACACATCGCTCATACGGTACTCGGTGCTGAGGGCGTGCAGACCGGTTTCTTCGTAGACTTCGCGGGCGATTGCCTCTTCGAGGTTTTCGCCGGGGTCAACGAATCCGGCGATGAGGGCGAAGCGGTTGGGGTGCCACTGGCGGTTATTCGCCAGCAGTACGCGCTCGCCGTCGCGGCTGGTCACCAGCGCCATGACGGCGGGTTCGATGCGGGGGAATACCATCTCGCCGGAGGCGGTGCGGCGGATACCCTTAGAACCGAGGGGCGCCTCCTCGCCGCTGTATGCGGAGTAGCGCATGTCGATGAGGTAGTCGCGGCGTGCCAGGGCGGTGGCGTAGTGGGCGCGGCCTTCCGGGTCGTCGTGGACCGGATAGTAGCGGAAACCACTGGTGGAGGCGCGCACCCGAGGGTCGTTCAGGTCGGCGGCGACCTGCGCGAGGGTTTCATCCTCACAGTAGAGCACGTGCACCTCTGCCTCACTATTCTTCTGGGCGTCAGCACCGTAGGCGGCGGGGCGGATCACACTGCGCGCAAGGATAGCCTCTTCGGTCAGCGGCTCGGCAGTACCGATACCGGTCAGGTAGTGCAGGGTTCCGTCATCGCTGAGCAGGGTTTCCCCTTCGCGGGAGATGAGCAGGTAGCGCGGTGTGTGAGTGTCAACGGGTGCGTGAGTGTCAGCGGGTGTGTGTTCAGGTGAAGAAGTCATAGGTTTTACTCTACATCTTGATGTTGCAAGGCCCACAACAGCGTGCCAGGTTTCGATTTTTTCGCCGTATCGTCCCATATCACTCTCGAAAGAGGTGACATAGACACCCGAAAATAAGAGAATGGAAACATGACTACTTCTATTGACCCCACGACCACCTCCGCGTGGTCCGCTCTGTCCGCTCATCACAAATCCCTCACCCCGAACCTGCGCGAATGGTTTGCCGCTGACCCGGAACGCGCGCAGAAGCTCAGCTTCACCGCCGACGAACTGCACGTCGACCTTTCCAAGAACCTGATTACCTCCGAAACCGTCGAGCTGCTGCTCAAGCTCGCTGAAGAGGTCAAGCTGGAACAGGCTCGCGAGGCAATGTTCTCCGGCGAGCACATTAACGTCACCGAGGACCGCGCCGTACTGCACACCGCGCTGCGCCGCTCCGAGGGCTACACCCCCGCGCTGACCGTTGACGGCCAGGACGTAGACGCAGACGTTCACGCCGTGCTGAAGAAGATCTACGCATTCGCTGAGCGCGTGCGCAACGGCGAGTGGACCGGCATCACCGGCAAGCGCATCGAGACCGTTGTGAACATCGGTATCGGTGGCTCCGACCTGGGCCCGGTCATGGTGTACGAGGCTCTCAAGCCCTACGCAGATGCAGGCATCACCGCGCGCTTCATCTCCAACATTGACCCGACCGATGTGGCTGAGAAGGTCTCCGGCCTGGATCCCGAGACCACCCTGTTCATCGTCGCATCCAAGACTTTCGGCACCCTGGAGACCCTGACCAACGCACGCGTGGCACGCGAGTGGCTGCTTTCCGCACTGGCTGAGGCTGGCGCCCTGGAAGGTAAGGAAGCATCCGAGGCTGTGGCTAAGCACTTCGTGGCTGTCTCCACCGCACTGGATAAGGTTGCAGCATTCGGCATTGACCCCGAGAACGCTTTCGGCTTCTGGGACTGGGTTGGCGGCCGCTACTCCGTAGACTCCGCAATCGGCACCTCCCTGGCTATCGTGTTCGGCCCGAAGGTTTTCGCTGAATTCCTCGCCGGCTTCCACGCAATGGATGAGCACTTCCGCACCGCTCCCCTGGCTCAGAACGTGCCCGTTCTGATGGGTCTGCTGAACATCTGGAACGTGAACTTCCTCGGCGCAGAGACCCACGCGGTTCTGCCCTACGACCAGTACCTGCACCGCTTCCCCGCATACCTGCAGCAGCTGACCATGGAGTCCAACGGCAAGTCCGTTCGCGCAGACGGCTCCTTCGTCACCTACGACACCGGTGAGGTCTTCTGGGGTGAGCCCGGCACCAACGGCCAGCACGCTTTCTACCAGCTGATCCACCAGGGTACCCGCCTGATTCCCGCGGACTTCCTGGCATTCGCTAACCCGGTCCACCCGACCAAGGACGGCGAGCAGGACGTTCACGAGCTGTTCCTGGCTAACTTCTTCGCACAGTCTCAGGCTCTCGCTTTCGGTAAGACCGAGGAAGAGGTTCGCGCAGAGGGCACCGCAGAGCACGTGGTCAACGCACGTATCTTCAGCGGTAACCGCCCCTCCACCTCCATCATGGCGCCGCGCCTGACCCCGCGCGTTCTGGGCTCCCTGATTGCCCTGTACGAGCACATCACCTTCGTTCAGGGTGTTGTTTGGGGTATTGACTCCTTCGACCAGTGGGGTGTTGAGCTCGGTAAGAAGCTGGCTCTGGATCTGGTTCCCGCTATTGAGGGTGACCGCGAGGTTCTGGAGCGTCAGGATTCTTCGACCGCTTCGCTGATTGACTACTACCTGAAGAACCGCACCAAGTAGTAGCGCAGACCTACATGTGCCGGTTTTGTAGCCCGGCTGTATAGGGTCAGCGCAGATGCACAAACCGCCGGATAGGCTCCCGTTTGGGAGGCTATCCGGCGGTTTCGTTGTATCTTCTAAGGTTCTAGCTACGCCCTGTGCCGCTAGTCCAGCACGGGCAGGGTGTCGGAGGCGACCTCCGCGATAATGCGCACCACGGTGGATTCGGGCAGCTGCGGGATGCCCTGCTCGTCGCGTACCACGCCACCGGCGTCACGGTGGGCGGTCAGCTCCACATCTTCGGTCGTCTCTCCACCATCGGCGCGGGTTGCGGGCACGTGCACGAACCCTGCGGGGATGCTCAGCCCCAGCTCGCGGCTGATGCGCTGGCCCTCGTAGAACACGTGGTTGCACACGTAGGTTCCGGCGGTGTACGAAATCTCGACCGGCTCCCCCGCCGCACGCAGACGCTCAAAGCTGGTGCGCACCGGCAGGGAGGAGAAGTACGCCTCCTGACCACCCGGAGCAATCGGCTCATCGCAGCGTCGGTCGCCATCATTATCTTCAATACCCGCGGAGTCCAGATTGATAGCAACCTGCTCCAGGCTGACCACGTCGCGACCGACCGCCACGCCCAGGCTGATGAGCGCGTCGGGTTGCACCTCCTGCAGGGCGGCACGCAGGGCGGTGCTGGAGCCGTCATAGCTGACGGGCAGTTCGCGGGTGATGACGTTCAGGTCCGGGCGCATCTGGCTCAGCAGACGCTGAGCACCCTCGGCGAGCGCCACGGTGGGGTTCACGGGCACACCGGGGAACGGGCCGAAGAAGGTCAGCAGCAGGGTGCGTGCCTGGTTGGGTGTGGTTGACATAGTCGATCTCGTTTTCTGCGGTGGTTTATTCAGCAGCGTTCTTTACTGCGGCGCGGTGTTCCAGGTCCTTGGCGAGCGCCTCCAGAAGCTCCTCGGGGGTGGTGGCAATGATGAGCTCGTCCAGGTAGCGCTCGTTCAGCAGGCCGGTGGACGCCATGTAGTGCATCGCGTCGATGAGCTTGTCCCAGTAGCCGTTGACGTTCAGCAGGGCGACCGGCTTGGAGTGAATGTCGAGGAACTGCCAGCTGAAAACTTCAAAGAACTCTTCGAGGGTGCCGGGGCCGCCGGGCATGGCGACGAACGCGTCAGCCTTCTCAATCATGGCGATTTTGCGCTGGTGCATGGTGTCCACAATGTCGAGGGTGGTCTGGCCGGGGTACACGCCCTCCAGGCCGACCAGCTTGTGGGTGACCACGCCGTAGACCACGCCGCCGGCGTCCAGGGTTGCGCCCGCGACGGTGCCCATGAGGCCGGTGCGGCCACCTCCGTACACCACGCCAATATTGTTCTGGGCGCAGAGGGTTCCGAGCTCCTGGGCGCGGGTGGTGAAGAGCGGGTCGTTGCCGGAGCGTGCACCGCAGTAGACGGCGAGGTTGTAGTCAGTCTTCTTCATGGTTCTCCTTGGGGTGTATGGGGGTTTCCGGGGTGGAGCGCCTCTATGCGTTCTACCCGCGATAAATGTTGCTGTGTTGAGGGTACCGGATGCACCTGTGTACCTCATGTGTGCCACCCGCCGGTTCAGGGGCACGTCAGGGGCGGGGGTTACGGTAGCGGGGTGCGTGCCAGCAGCGGGAAGATCTGCTCGGTATTCAGCGGTGCCTGCGATGCAGAATCGAAAGAGCTGCTCATGGCGGGGTTGACCCAGCGCAGCTCAGCGATTTCGGCTTGCGGCACCAGCGAAGCCAATAGCTCGTGCTGTTCGTCGGTGGGTGCGTATTCGTAGGTTTCGGCGCGTACCGTAAACCCTGCCTCGTTCAGTGCCGCCGCTTCCAGGAGTCCGCGGTGGTGCATCCGGGTAGGGTCGGGGGTGAGCCCGATTTCTTCGTTCACTTCACGGCAGGCGGTCTGTAGCGGGGTCTCCCCCGGTTCGGGTTTGCCGCCGGGCATCATGAACCCGTCACTGCCCTGCTTGCGCACGGTGAGTACGAGCCCGTCCCGGTTGCGGATTGCTACAGCGCACACGTTCACGACGCGGTGCGTGCTGTCGATGGCGCTGTGCTCAGTAGCGCTGTACTCAGTAGCGTTGGGTTCGGCGGGCGGGGCGGGCGGGGCTGCTTCTACTCGGTTCTGCGGGTTCTTCTGCGTGGGCATCTTTCTACCCTAGCATTTCCGTATCCTCCACCCGGCGCAGTGCGTGTTTGTCTTATTCATCCACCCTATTGTGCGCCCTGTAGGTATTGGTTTTACGTAATATTTCGGCGAGTTATCTTATGTCCGGTTCATGCGTTTAGGTGCGTGTTACGGTGTAATTAACCGCGATGTCGCGGTACCGTATACGCACTCGACTTGGCGCGATACAGGAAGAGTGCGGATCACTCAATCACCCATGTAGAAGGAACTTCATGATGGCTAACTCTTCTCCTGCCCGCCGCTACGGTAGCGCCGGCGCTTCTGTTCTTCTTGCCGCTTCCTTGAGCTTGTGCGCTCTGCCTTCTGTTGCGGCAGCGAATACCCCGAATCCGGATAACCCGCCGGTTATTACGGTCTACAACTACAAAGTTGAGACCAATACTCGTGAGTTGAAGACCGCCCTGCGTCTGAACAAGATTACGTTCAAGGCGTCGAAACTGCCCGCGAAAACTACCGCTTTCGCCCCGGCATTGCACGAGGCAAACCATAGGGGTTTCCCGTTTCTGAACCCGATTCAGACGGTGCGCGTTGAGGGCCCGTTCAAGGACGGCACGGCGACTGCGACCCATTACGTTCCCGGTAGCCTGATTGACCCGGCGAAGAACTACAGCTTCGTCGCTAATATCATCGTTGATGGTTACGGGGGCGGTCAGGTTCTGCGCATGGACGTTGTGAAGGATAGCGCCGCGCCGGTTCTGCACGTGGATTCGCCGCGTCTGAACACCAAGGGTGAGACCGTGTTGAAGGTGCGCGGTACCGGCTACACCGGTGAGGCGACCCCGCACGGTGTGCGTGTGGTGGTGTCTGATACGAATGTGTGGGTTCCCGGTCGTTTTCCTCAGACGGGTATGCGCTTCGTGGCTGAGGTGACCGTACCTGCTTCGCAGATTCACAACGGTGCTTTTGAGACGGAGGTGAAGGTCCCGGCGGATGTTGCGGCGACGCTGAATACCTCTCACAAGTACATTGCGGGCACCATGGCTGCCGGCGTTCAGGGTGCCGAGTATGGTTCGTTTGATGCTCAGAAGCCTCTTGAGCTTTTCGCGCAGGAGCCCGTGGTTTCTGCGGTTCCGACCTATGCTCCGACGGTGGCACCCCTGCCGGAGGCAACCGTCGGCGTGAACCCCACCGATGCACCCACCGTAGCGCCC
>NZ_KV813805.1:0-508 GCF_001813725.1 Rothia sp. HMSC072B04
CCGGCAGGTTCTTCACCTCGGGTGAGCCAGCCAGCTGGTACAGGTACTCCAGCAAGCGGCCGCGCGAAATGGTCATGACCTCATTCGGCAGGGACCACTCATCGATGTTATACAGCTCAGCAACCTGATCCTTCGTAATCAGGCCGACACACTCCGCCCACTGCCAACTGTTCATAGCGTTCCTGCCGTATTCGCCGTACATTTCGAAACAGCTGACATTAGCCTTGGGTTCTTCAGTAGGCTGTGCAGGTTTCGGATCAATATGCGCAGCCTGGGCCACGCCCTGACCCATGAAGCCCATAGCCAGTGCCAACAGTGCCGCCGCGCCCCGGGTTGAAAGGGTTTTCTTCATTTTTCTATCCTCGGTGAAAGGTGTGAGATTGGAAGAAGAGTGAATTTCTTTGACCATACTCAGAACCTGCACCCTGCGCAATCAACTACACCTGGCGTGCAGGCGGATGCGGCGAAAGACACAACAAAAAGGGGGCGTGCCCACCGCCTCCAGCAC
>NZ_KV813806.1:0-331 GCF_001813725.1 Rothia sp. HMSC072B04
CCGCCACAACTGTTATAGGGTGCAGGTTAGGGTAGGAGCGCCAACCCAAACTCAATAACAATCAGCGCGATAGCACACGCGAAGAGTACCCCACGCGACACATTGAACTTCTGCCAGAGATCATACAGCTGGCTGGGAATCAACCAAATAACGCACGCATGAAAAGCAAGCGAGAACGAGGCGTTACCCCACTGAATAATCATCAGGGCAAGAGCAAAACCCACGCCGAGCACATCCAGGATGCGCCGGTGCTTTCGCACCTGCTCCCTCTGCTCCTGATAGCCGGGGGTGTTTAGCAACCTTGGTGGTGCTTTTTTCAGCTGACCCACAA
>NZ_KV813807.1:0-5799 GCF_001813725.1 Rothia sp. HMSC072B04
CCCCGCCGATGCACACGCATCGGCGGGCGAACTATCATTAAGCGTGAAATACACGCGGAGGTCAGCTTTCTACGCGAGCCGAATCTCCCACACTACGTAAAGGGGAACACGTGCTGCCTCAACGGCACCGTATGCGCACCAGCGCAGAATTCTCCCACGCCTTCCGTTCCGGCATCCGTACAGGACGTCGGAACATCGTTGTATCTACGGCGAAAAATCCTGGAAAAACAACCCAGGTAGGTTTCATTGTGTCGAAGGCGGTGGGCAACGCAGTCACACGCAATCTGGTCAAGCGCCGGTTGCGTGAACTTGCCGCGCTCACCTGCGCCGCGCATCCGGAAGGCTACGCCATTGCTGTGCGAGCGCTTCCCGCCTCCGCGAGCGCCAGCTGGGATCAGTTGCGCCGCGACTACGAATCGGCACTCGAGGCTGCTTTCGCTAAGCTCGACCTGCCTCAGAGCAAGGAGAAGCCGTGAGTCGTTCCCAGCATGACCGCTGTGAAGAACGCTTCCACGCGCATCACAGTGGCACCTATAGCGCATCTGCCGAGACTCTGGGCCCCGACGAGCTGCTGGCACTAGCGCCTAACGAATTCGTGCGGCCGGAAACTTTCCTGCAGGCACTCTACGTTCTACCGCAGAACCTGCTGATCGCGTGCATGAAGGCCTACCGCAAGGTCGTGTCCCCCCTCTACGGGGATGTGTGCCGCTACTACCCGACCTGCTCAGCCTACGCCCTGGAGGCGCTGACCACCCACGGTGCGATGGGCGGGCTTTCCCTGACGGTGCGCCGTATTCTGCGGTGTGTTCCCTGGGCGACCGGAGGTATCGACCCAGTCCCGGAGGGGAAGCGTACTTTCGCTCCCGGAGCAGAACCGAAAATTATTCTGCTCAACCACCCCCATCTTTACACCCCTCACACCGGTGGTGACGCCCGCCCTGAGTAGGCGGCGCCTCCCACACAATGACTTAGCCGAGTCCTTAAGGAGTATTCCCGCGTGAATATTTTTGATTTGATTCTTTGGCCGTTTAAATGGATCGTCTCCGTGGTCCTGTGGCTGTTCCACACTCTTTTCACTTCGCTGGGTATGGACCCGGCGTCCGGCCTGACTTGGGTTCTGTGCATTATCTTCCTGACCCTGGTGATGCGTACCCTGACCATTCCGCTGTTCGTCAAGCAGATTAAGGCTATGCGCGGTATGACCGCGATGCAGGGCGATATGGCGAAGCTGCAGGAGAAGTACAAGGGTAAGAAGGACCAGCTCTCCCGCCAGGCGATGGCTCAGGAGCAGATGGAAATGTACCGTAAGCACGGTACGAACCCCTTCGCGTCCTGCCTGCCGATTCTGGCTCAGATGCCGATCTTCTTCGGTCTGTACCAGGTGCTGATGGGCGTTCCCACCGCGGCGCAGAGCAACCAGGGCGTGCTCATGTTGCCGGCTGAACTGGTGCACCAGTTCAATGACTCCCAGATTTTCGGTGCGCAGCTGTTCGCGACCATGATGCACCCGGGTGCCGGTGACACTACCGCGACCGTTGTTCAGGCGGTCATCATGATTGTTCTGATGAGTGCGACCCAGTTCTACATTCAGAAGCAGCTGAGTGTGAAGAACATGTCGGAGGCAGCTCTGAACTCTCCGATGTTCCGTCAGCAGCAGATGATCATGTACATCTTCCCGATCATCTTCGCTGTTTCCGGTATTAACTTCCCGCTGGGTGTTATGTACTACTGGACCGTGTCGAACCTCTGGTCGCTGGGCCAGCAGTGGTGGGTTATCCGCAATAACCCGACCCCCGGTTCTCAGGCGGAGCGTGAGCTGAACGCTCGCCGTGCAGCGAAGGGTCTGCCCCCGATTGGTAAGACCCGTGAGCAGCACGAGAAGGAGCTGCAGGAGGCTCGTGAGCGTGCCGCAGCTGGTCAGCGTCAGCAGCCGGTCGGTAAGAAGCGCCAGAAGCAGCAACGCAATAAGCAGAACGGAAAGAAGTAGTTTTCTTCCGTGATTCGGGCCGGGTTCTCGCCACGTGTGGCGCGGGCCCGGCGCCGTGTATGAGATACTTTTTACCCCTAGGACACCCCTCCTAATACCCCGAGGATAATCGTGACTGAAGCTATGGAATATGAGGACGAGCAGCTCATTGAGGAGCAGCTGGTAGAGGAGCCCGTTGAGGGCGAAGAAGACGATTTCGAGGACATCGACGAGGAAGGCGATATTGCCGCTGATTACCTCGAGGAGCTCCTCGATATTGTCGATATGGACGGCGACATTGATATTGAGGTGCGCAATAACCGCATCTACCTGTCGGTCGTCAATGACGATGATGACAATGAGGAACTGCGCCACCTGGTTGGTCGCCACGGCGAGGTTCTGGAGGCCCTGCAGGAACTGGTGCGCCTCTCCGTCTTGGCTGGTAACGGCACCCGTTCCCGCCTGATTCTGGACATCGCTGGTTACCGTGCTGAGCGTCGTGAGCAGCTGGAGAAAATCGCTGCTGACGCGATTGAGAAGGTGCGCACTACCGGTCGCGATGAGCACATGAAGCCGCTGAGCCCGTACGAGCGTAAGGTTGTGCACGATGTGGTGGCCGCCGCTGGCCTGTACAGCGAGTCGGAGGGCGAGGGTCCTCGCCGTCACGTGGTGATTTCTCTTCCCGAGGTAGGAGCCTAGTATGGAGACTTCGATGGTTACTCTCAGTGAGAGTGAGCGCGCCGCCGCGGAGGCTGTGTTCGGTGAGCGTCTGCCCCTGGCGGAGCGCTACGTGCAGCATCTGGCAACGACCGGTATTGAGCGCGGTCTGATTGGTCCGCGTGAGGTGCCGCGCCTGTGGGCTCGCCACGTGCTGAACTGTGCTGTGGTGCAGGAGTATATTGCTCCGAACGCTTCGGTGGCGGATGTTGGTTCGGGTGCCGGCCTGCCCGGTCTATGCCTGGCGATTGCCCGCCCGGATTTGAAGCTAACCCTGATTGAGCCTCTGGAGCGCCGCGTGATTTGGCTGAATGAGGTTGTTGAGGACCTAGGCCTGGAGAACGTGACCGTGCTTCGTTCGCGTGCTGAGCAGGCTGTGGGTGCTGTTGAGGCTGATGTGGTGACTGCGCGTGCTGTGTCCGCTCTGGTGGGCCTGCTGGACATTACTCTGCCGATTCTGCGCGGCACCGGTGAGCTGCTGGCTCTGAAGGGTCGTAGCGCCGCGGAGGAGATTACTAAGGCGAAGAAGAAGCTGAACCGTTACGGTGCACGCGAGACTGAGATTCTCACCGCCGGCGGCGACCTGCTTGAAGAGCCGACGACGGTGGTTCGAGTTCGCCTCTAAAGGTTTCACCCTGAATGGGCGGTACCGCAATGAGCCAGTGAATAGGCTGGCTTACGCGGTACCGCCCATTTTTTATGCGCTGGCTTGCCGGGCGTGCGCGGCAATTGCATCCGTAGAGTACATAGAATGACCTCTCGCGTGGAGTATTGACCTGATGCCGGGTACCCTTAAGGAAGGATTGAAACCTTAGACTCTTCTACATCAAAGCCTGATGGTACAGTAGGGCACTGAGCCCTTCAGAACCATTCGGGTAGCACCAATGTTTCACGTGAAACATTGCAGACTTCATCACCTCGCGGAGTATGTTTCACGTGAAACATGTCGGGAATGAGTAGTGGCAGGGGAGTAGGGGAGTAGACCCGCCTCGCGCACAAATACCGCAGAGTATTGCCACACGCGAGGCATCAGACGAAGCATCACCGTAGACACACCACCCGGAATATGGAAGGCACCCGATGACTCCTCAAGCTCAGAAATCTGCTGCAGATTTGCTCCCCAAGCCTGTGCATACGCGTGTCTTCACCGTGTCGAACCAGAAAGGTGGCGTGGGTAAAACCAGCACCGCCGTGAACCTCGCAGCCGCGCTCGCGGAGGCTGGACTGAACGTCCTGGTAATCGACAACGACCCGCAGGGTAACGCCTCGACCGCACTGGGTATTGAGCATGGCGTGGATGTTCCCAGTGTCTACAACGTCCTGATTGAGGATAAGCCGCTTTCTGAAATTGTTCAGGAATGCCCCGACATGCCCGGCCTGTTCTGTGCCCCCGCCAATATCGACCTTGCGGGCGCGGAGATTGAACTGGTCTCCCTGGTGGCACGCGAGACTCGCCTCAAGAATGCCCTGATGGACTACACCGAGTGGCGCGAGAAGCAGGGTATGGAGCGCCTGGACTATGTCTTCATCGACTGCCCGCCGAGCCTCGGCTTGCTGACCGTCAATGCCTTCGTTGCGGCAGAAGAGATTCTGATTCCGATCCAGTGCGAGTACTATGCCCTGGAAGGCCTGAGCCAGCTACTGAAGAATATTCAGATGATTCAGAAGCACCTGAACTCCAAGTTGCGCATCAGTACAATCCTGCTGACCATGTACGATGCTCGTACCAACCTGGCATTCCAGGTGGCAGAGGAGGTGCGCGAGCACTTCCCGGAGGAGACTCTGGGTGTAAAGATTCCTCGTTCGGTTCGTATCTCTGAAGCTCCCAGCTATCAGCAGACCGTCATCACCTACGATTCTTCGTCGACTGGCGCTCGCGCCTACCGTGAGGCAGCACAGGAGCTCTCGCGCCGATCCGCATAATCTAAATTTTTTGAAATGAGCCCTTTTTGGATTGTCTATCGATGATTCAAAAGGGCTCATTGCGTGCGGTATTTTCTGGGTGAAACACGAGAAAACATCCTTAGAGAATTAATTATTGGGAATAATTTGGATTATGTGCTGTGCAGTTTTCACTCCTACTTTCGGGTGCTTATTTCGTTTACACTAGATGAAGAAGAAAAAATGAGCGGGCTCGTCCGGGAGTCCTAAGGAGTAACGATGGCTGAAAAGCGACGCGGCTTGGGTCGTGGCCTGGGGGCGCTGATCCCTCAGAGTACGAAGAATTCTGGTAATGCTGAGGCGAAGGCATCCGAAAAGACTGCTGCAGTAAAGACTGCACCCAAGAATGTGTCTACTCCGATTGAAGAGCCGATGACTGACGGTCTCTTCGAAATGGCTCACGAGGCTAAGCCGGAGAAGCAGCGTAAGAGCACTAAAGCTGAGTCTGTAGAGGCTAAGCCTGCTGAAGCTGCACCCGCTCAGGAAAAGTCAGCTGAAGCTGAGAAGGTAGAGGAGAAGGTCGAATCTCCCGCCTCCTCGCAGGATGTTTCACGTGAAACATCGAAGAAGAAGCCTCGCGTGGATATGGGTGCGGCACTGCGCAACACCACCCTGACTCGCCGCCCGGTGGACTTCTTCTTTGGTGAAGATGTCTCCACCCCGCAGTCCGCTTCTGAGGAACAGAGCGGCCTGGTTCCGGTTCCCGGTGCCCAGTTTGCCGAGCTGAACGTTCGCGATATCCACCCGAACCGCAAGCAGCCCCGAACCGACTTTGATGAGCAGGACATGGAAGAGCTCATCCACTCGGTGCGTGAGATTGGTGTTCTGCAGCCGATCGTCGTGCGTCCCTCGCGCGAAAACGGCACCGAAAAGTATGAGCTGGTCATGGGTGAGCGCCGCTGGCGTGCAACCCAGGCGGCTGGACTGACCACCATCCCGGCGATTGTTCGTGAGACTGAAGACGGCGACCTGCTCCGTGACGCCCTGCTGGAGAACCTGCACCGCAGCCAGCTGAACCCCATTGAAGAGGCGGCGGCATACCAGCAGCTCATGGAGGAGTTCGACACTACTCAGGAGCAGTTGGCTAAGCGTATTGGTCGTTCTCGCCCCCAGATTTCGAATACGATTCGTCTGCTGAAGCTGCCGGCTCTGGTGCAGCGTCGCGTTGCGGCGGG
>NZ_KV813808.1:0-213 GCF_001813725.1 Rothia sp. HMSC072B04
ACGGCTCATCCCCGCGCATACGGGGAACGCTCCTTGATGGAGCGTGTCATTTTGTTTCCTTCGGGCTCATCCCCGCGCATACGGGGAACGCCCCTAGTCGCTTTCGGTACCTCTACCTATAGCGGGCTCATCCCCGCGCATACGGGGAACGCTCAAAGTCCTCCCACTGGAAGTAGTTGACGCAGGGCTCATCCCCGCGCATACGGGGAACGC
>NZ_KV813809.1:0-1386 GCF_001813725.1 Rothia sp. HMSC072B04
AGTCTTGACTCACCAAACCAACATTTGCCAGCAAATCATCAGGTGATATGTCCTGTACCGGCTTATCTCCAATGAGGATGTCTCCTTTGGAGGGCTTCAGCATACCCATGAGTGCATTTACTAGGGTTGTCTTTCCTGATCCGCTGGGCCCGACAATACCAATCATCTGCCCGGGACCAAAAGTGAGATTGATGTTTTTAAGAGCGAAAGAATCAGCTTTTGGATACTGGACAGCAAGATTCCTAATGGAAACGCTGGAAATCTCGAGGTAGGTATCGGCAACCGGATTTTTCTGCCCGGGCTGTGCGCTAGAAATAAACTTTCGATATACATCAATTGCGTTTGACCCCGCCGCCATCGAGCTAAGGTCGCTTCCCATCGAGCCAAGCGAGACTATAGCCGAGGTAATACCTATAACAGCTCCAGCAAGAACACCGGGAGCCGGCACCGAGGCCGCTAGAAAAATAAGGGCTAAAGCTAGCAATGCAGCGCTTATAAAACCAACAATTGTATATATTCTGAGGATGTAACGAGCTAGGCCAATTTCCTCCTCACCGGATTTTTTCCGTTCTTGATTAGCACGATGCGCAAAGAACGACCGAGCATTAAGAATTGCAAGCTCACGAGCAGTAGTTATTTGTGCAATCTGGTTAGTGCTATGCCACGCGTTGTAGCTATATGAATATATTTTTTCCATTGCCTCAGCATTTTTACTCGAATAGAGATGTGACATAAAGGCAACAGGAATCATGCCTGCAAGCATGCAGAGTGAAGCATATACATTAATCTTTCCTACGGAATAACTAAGGACTCCCGTCGAAAAAATGATGAATATCAGAGCACCCATAGTGGAAACTTGAGACCCCAGGCTCCCCCCTGTCACAGCTTCATGAGCTGCCCTTGATGAGCGAGCATAATCACCGCTCGCGATTTCCTGAGAGGAACAAGTCGCCAGACGAGAAGATACGTTCTGAATACCCGTACTTGACATTCGAGAATTTAGAAGCATACGCAGAGAGTCTGATGCTTGTCCCAGGGCAATGTATCCTGCCAGCACAAAACTAACCCCCAGCGCTAGCGGGAGCACTTCATCCTGGCTCTGGCCCAAATGCTCAACAAGTCTAGTGACAGCCTCCATCTGCAGAGCAGGGAATAGTGATAGGCACACAACAGACACTAGATAGGAAACGGTCCATACGGGGTGATTTTTGAAAGCATAAACCACGGACCAAACAGTATTAGCCATAATCTTACGCATCTTTATAGTCCCTTTCAGCGGAAGTTTTGCGCCCTGCAGAATCTTCAGAGATCTGATTTTTGAAAATTTCCATAAACTTTCCCTCTGCCTTCAGTAGCTCCCGGTAGGTTCCTTGTTCCACCACACAC
>NZ_KV813810.1:0-2031 GCF_001813725.1 Rothia sp. HMSC072B04
TTGGTGGTGCTTTTTTCAGCTGACCCACAACGATCAAGCGACACGGAGCAGCAGCAGGTAGGGTGAGACACCGCCCAAGGTCCTTGACGACAGCGAGGGTACAAGTCCGCTCATCATCAAGGACCTCGCCCCCTACCCGCAACCCCCGACCAACACCCACTCACCCACACTCAACTCGGAAGAGCCTATAAACCTAAGTAATTGTTGGCTACTCATGTAAGAGTTCTTTCTAGTTGTTGCGGGTCGGTCAGAATGATCGATCCGCGTTTTTGGATGATCATGCCCTGTTTGGCCAGATCTGCCAGGGCCTTACTGACTGCTTCCCGGGTGGAACCCGCGACATTGGCGAGCTGCTCGTGGGTCATGGGAACAATCAGATCACGTTTCCAGGGCAAGTGGGAGGGCCGCGCGATAGACAGCAGCAAAGATGCCACCCGTTGGGGAAGGGGGCGTAGCGCTAAATCGCTGAGGCGAGTTTCCAGTTCCTCTACACGCCTAGCGAGGATGGCGGTGACCTGCTGAGAAATACGCGGGTCGGCAAGGAAAAAGGTTTCAACCTGCTCATGTGTTAGCTGGCATATGCTGCTGTCTTCTAAGGCTTCTGCGTAGCTTGCACCCATGTGTTGGCCGACAATCGACATGTTTCCGAACACGTCACCAGGCTCATAAATCGCCAGTGTGAAGGTTTTGCCGTTGGGGCTGGTCTGAAACAAACGAACCCGGCCGCTTTTTACGATGAACAGCACTTGAGAAGGGCGTAGCGGGTCGTAAATCATGTCCCCCGAAGCGAAGGTCTTGAATGGGAGCATCTGGTTAAGGCCAGCTAACTCTGCAGGAGGAATCTGTTCAAACAACTCCACCTCCCGCAGACACGGCTGTACTTGCTCTGCCATGTGCCTCGGGTTAAGTGACGGCTGGCCTCCTAGATTCTTTTCCATGCTTTCCGAGATGCTCACACTACAAGAGTAGGTCATGCCCGTTTGCCTGCAAAACGAGGAAGAAGAGCCTTCGCTACGAAAAGCGTCACTAGGGCGTAGATGACATGCCCCATCAAGGACATCATCGAAGCTTGGGTGATTTGGAAGACGGCACCGCCCATCATCAGTGGCATAGCCACCAGCGGGCCCATCACCCACAAGGCCACACCGAAAACGACGGCGAACAGCATCCCCTGCCCGGGGCAGGAAGGCATAAATTTCAGTAAAATCCCGGCAAGCAGCCCGAATATCACCGAAATCATCATATGAATACCAAAACCAACTAGCGCGGACTCCACCCCCATCATGGATCCAATCATGGTTAGCATCCCCATCTTCCACATCATCATTCCAAAGACCATGCCACCGGCCAGACCTCCGATTGCCCCCGCCAACAGGCGTTGGACTACAGTTCCTTTCACACCAATCTGGCACGAAGCTTCTACGTTCATGATTGAACTCCTTCACTAGTTTTATCGACTTGACTCTCAAGCCTGACTCCAGGTTAGGTCCCCAAAACAGCTGTCAAAGTAAACCAGGACACATAAGACAAAATATGTCCCTCCTCACACCAGAAAGTGGGTGACTTTCATGGGCTTCTTCTCCTGGCTCGGCCTCAAAACCGGCTCTTCATAATTGGGGGTGTAGTTGGGGACTGAATCCTCCTGTTTCGAGGAGTGCTCGGGTGATGTAGTTGGTGAGGTTTCGGAATCCGAGTGCGGATCCGCGTAGGTGTTCGAGGCAGTCGTTGATGGCTTCGGTAGGACCGTTGCTGGTGTGGGGGTGGTCGAAGTAGGCCAGGATGTCCCCGGCTCGGCGTTTGAGTGTCCTGCCCAGCGTGATGAGCTCGGTTAGGCCCCTCGGTACGCGCGTGGAGGTCAGTGTGTTGATTTCGGCTTGCATCAGGGCCTTACCGCGGATTTTGTTGGGATCACGATAGGCGTCGATGATGTTCTGGTAGACGCTCCAGGTGACTTCGAGGGCGACGTGGCAATCGCTGGCGAACAGGTCGAGGATCTGGTGTTGCTGGCGTGGCGTGAGCAGGCATGAGCGG
>NZ_KV813810.1:2131-2476 GCF_001813725.1 Rothia sp. HMSC072B04
GTACAGGGGGTCGGTGGCACGCCCGCGCCGATGGTGGAGTTCTTGCTGGATGCGCCTGCGGCACTCATCGAGAGCATCACCGGCCAGGCGCACGACATAGAAGGGATCCATGACCGCCCTCGCGCCGGGGAGTTCTTCAGCGGCTGCGCTTTTGAACCCGGTGAATCCATCCATCGCGACGATCTCAATGCGTTCGCGCCAGGTGTGGGGCTGGGAGACCAGCCAGGTTTTGAAGACCTGCTTGGAGCGGCCCGGGATCATGTCCAGAGCCGGGAGGGACCGCGACGGTCTCGTACGGGAGTGACGTCCAAGATGACGGTGACGTATTTGTCTCCGTAGGGGGTG
>NZ_KV813811.1:0-387 GCF_001813725.1 Rothia sp. HMSC072B04
ATGAAAGTCCCCGCCCGAAGGCAGGGAAATGATGCCTCCTTCAACGGTGACCGTAACGGTGACCCACCCTCAATGAAAGTCCCCACCCGAAAGCGGGGAAATCTTCCTACCACGCAGCTGTTGCATCGTCAGCTCGCTCACCTCAATGAAAGTCCCCGCCCGAAGACGGGAAAATGGTAGCCTGCGGGTCAAGGTCAATGAACAAGGTCTTGCCTCAATGAAAGTCCCCGCCCGAAGGCGGGGAAATCTGAGCCTTTGGAGTATTCGGTAGAGAATGTGGCCGCGCCTCAATGAAAGTCCTCACCCGAAGGCGAGGAAATACCGGCCGCGAAAGTAATGGCTTCAGCCACCGGCCAACCTCAATGAAAGTCCCCGCCCGAAGGCAGG
>NZ_KV813811.1:487-4950 GCF_001813725.1 Rothia sp. HMSC072B04
TCGTTGTCCAAGAAACGGGAGGCAGTTCAAGACGGGGAAATTCGGGGGTCGGTACCGAACCAGTGTACAGCGGCGACTTGCCTCAATGAAAGTCCCCGTCCGAAGACGGGGAAATAGGTCACCGATGATGGATAGGGCTGATTCCGGTTCCTTGCCTCAATGAAAGTCCCCACCCGAAGGCGGAGAAATGTGGAGGGTTTTGTAGCGAAACCCGGGGTGTTTTGCCTCAATGAAAGTCCCCGCCCGAAGGCGAGGAAATCATGCATGAGCTCCACGATTTCTAGAACCGGGGTGAGGCCTCAATGAAAGTCCCTGCCCAAAAGCGGGGAAACGCAAAAGTGGCTCGTACTGTAGAAGACTACGAAGCACCTCAATGAAAGTCCCCGCCCGAAGGCGGAGAAATACCTGGCGCGGCTACTCCTCGCTCATGGACGAGTTCTGGCCTCAATGAAAGTCCCCGCCCGAAGGCGGGGAAATTTCCCCGACCACTGAGCCCCAGAATCCCCCTCGTCCCCTCAATGAAAGTCCCCGCCCGAAGGCGGAGAAATTCGGGCACCTCACCTGCGAGACGCTTGACATCATGGCCTCAATGAAAGTCCCCACCTGCAGGTGGAGAAATCTCGTGGAGACAGACAAAGCCTCCAAAGGCCATTATCCCCACCTCTACTACCAGTCCGCAATCGAACTCGTCATTCCTCCGCTCCCCTGCCGCGCGTCGATAGCGAATGAGCATCGCGCTGCTAGAGAATGAGCGCATCCGATTCGGTTACCTCGCGCGCCCGGCCAATGTAGCTGAAGGTCGGCTCGTCAAGCCGGGCCAGCAGCCCCAGGTCGCAGAAGAGCACCGAGTCCTCATCCGGGTCGATGAGTTCCTGAACCTCGTCTTTGATGCGTCGCACCTTGGCGGGGGCCGCATCCACAATAAAGACGCTGTACTGGATACGGTCCCCATAACTCAGAATGAGCTTGGCCAGTTTGGCGCGCCGCCGGTCACTGGGCACGTCGTAAGCGATGAGTGTTCGTCGAGCGTCGTCACGCATTATCGTACAGTCACCCCCGTGTACTCGCGGGTGGTTCCGTTAATTACACCCAGGAGCATGCGGGCCTGCACCTCAACAGCGCGGCGCCACGTCACCGAGTACCCGTAGGTGGGATGGGTAATCTCCGTGGCCATTCGCTTCTCAAACGCGGCGATGATAGTCTTCCGTCCTTCGGGTGTGAGCCGGTAGCTGCCACCAACCGCGGTGAAGTGCGCCGCCTTGACCTGCTTCCTATTAATAAGAGAAACCACCACAGAATCCGCGATGACTGCACGGAACTCTTCCATGAGGTCAAGCGCGAGCGCCGGCTTGTTCCGTGAGCTGCTGTGTAGGAACCCGGCATGAGGGTCGAGCCCACACGTGAGGATAGCGCGAATGCACTCTGAGCTGAGCATCCCGTAGGCATAGTTCAGCAGAATGTTGATGGGGTCGTTGGCGCCTCTCCCCTGCCGCCCGGCCCAGGTCCAGCCGAGTTCGGTGAGCACATCTTCTTTGAGCATGGCTGAAAAGTTGCCGAAGTAGAGCGAGGCGGCTTCACCTTCGATACCGAGCAGTTCCGGGATTGAGGTAGCCTGCGGCGTGTGCTTCTGAATGTCTCGCATGGTGCGGCATACATCTGCGGCGTGGCCGTTGCGGCGCAGCAGGGTCGCTTGGTTTGCGATTTTGCTGGCAATCATGGCGGCCGCTATAGGCAGGTGCCCCTGCGCTGAGAGGACATGCTGTTGCACACGGGCCAGTCCATTCGGTCCGGTGCCGGGTTGCGACCAGCCGTAGACTCGGCCGGTGCTGGAGCACCAGATGATGGTGCAGTTGCGCCACATGAGTTCTCGTAGAAGCGCGGAGGAAACGTCGATATTTCCGTGAACAACAAGGCTGTGCACACGTTCGAGGGGTACGCTGCTGATTGTTTCGCCGAGGTGTTGCACGATGAGGCGCCCTTGCTGGACGGTCGCTCTTGATCCTTGCGTGGTGAGGTGCGCTACTTGGCTGTCGGGGTTGCTGGCGACGACGCGTGTAATGTTTTCTTTTCCGTGGGATTCGTCGGGTAGGCACACGGAGATGTGGGAGCACCAGCTGCAGCGGGGTGAATCTTCGAGAGGTTGCGGTGCTGTCGGGTTGTCGATGAGTGCGCGGGTGGTGTGTACGTATTCTTCTGCGGTGCGGATGTCTTCGTCTGAGATGTCGACGGGCACGGTTTTGTTGTGGTTGGTGAAGTGCACCGCGCATTCACTGACGGTTTCACCAGCTTCTTCGAGGCAGATTTTCTGAAGGGCAAGCTGCACCCTGTGGGCGGGCGTGACGGATGCGTTGCGGCGTACGGGGGTTGATTTGTATTCGATGATGCGGGTAGAACCGTCTTCTTGGGGTTCGATGGCGTCGCACCGTCCGGTGAGCCCGAGACGTGTTGATGAAATGGTGACTGCGCGCTGTTGCGTGCCGCGGGATGTTTTGGGGTCGTCGACTCGCTTGTGGGCGGATTGCCCTTCTTGCATTTGTGAGGTGTCGGTCTTTTCGCCATTGGATTCGATCCATGCGCGGCGGGGGCAGTACACGGTGTGCATGACGAGTGAGATAGGAAGTTCGTCGCCTGCACTGTAGGGGGTAGACATCGGTGTCTCCTTGGTGTGAGCGAATATGGTGGGCAGTCAGCTTTGGCTGCTTGGTTTTGAGGGTAGCACCACGGTGGGGTGTTTTGGCTTATCAGCGAGTTTATGACGCTATTCCGGCGTGTTGAGTTTTTCTGCTGGGACTCATGGAGGAGGCGGGTAGCAGCTGGCAGGTGGGGCTTGCGGCTGGTGTTTTGGCCTGGCTGCTTCCTGCGCGGCGAAAAAGGAAAAGCTCCGTTCCTGGGCTGTGGCGGTCCAGGAACAGAGCAGCGAAAGGTTAGGGAAAGTCCCTACGAAACCGTAGGGAAGGTTGAGGTGTTTCCTGCGCAAGCAGGGATGAGCCGCCCGCCTCAATGAAGGTCCCAACCGAAAGGTAGGGAAATTGTTGTTAATTTACAACTTTTGTCACTGTGCCAAATCCCTCAATGAAAGTCCCTACAAGATCGTAAGGAAATAGTTGCATTGTGCGCCACTTCTCCAAGCTCTACGCCGCCTCAATGAAAGCCCTTCCAAAAAGGAAGGGAAATCGGCATGTCTGAATGTCTCTCGTCTGGGGCTCAGCGCCTCAATGAAAGCCCTTCCAAAAAAGAAGGGAAATACGCGCGAGCGCACCCGTAATGGTCCGCCGCTCGATGACTCAATGAAAGTCCCCGCCCAGGGCGGAGAAATGTAGCCTGCAGCATCCGCCTGGCGAGCTTCCATAGACCAGCCTCAATGAAAGTCTCCGCGAGAAAGCGAAGAAATACGGTGCGTATGCTGGCTGGTGAGAATTACGGTGAGCCTCAATGAAAGCCCCTCTGAAGAGGAAGGGAAATCCGCCTGCAACCTCGGCATCACATGCGGCGCACCGTAGCCTCAATGAAAGCCCTTCCGAAAAGGAAGGGAAATCCGTCGCCGCCCTTCAATTCTTCAAAGGCGAAGCCGCCTCAATGAAAGCCCCTCCAAAAAAGGAAGGGAAAGTCGGTCGGTCAGTCGGCCACACAGGCCGCAGGCAGCCTCAAAGAAAGCCCCTCCAAAAAAGAAAGGGAAATGTGATAACCGCGGTGGTCGCCAGCGTCTCACCATAGCCTCAATGAAAGTCCCTACGGAGAAGTAGGGAAATGTTACCATACGGGGCGTATGCCGCGCCGCCAAAATAGCCTCAATGAAAGCCCTTCCGAAAAGGAATGGAAATCGCTCTAAGAACCCCTCACCGACAACGTTAAGGCCGGTCCCTCAATGAAAGCCCCTCCAAGAAGGAAGGGAAATTTCAGGACCCGCCTGCAGGTATTTTTAATCTGCTGGGGCCTCAATGAAAGCCCTTCCAAAAAGGAAGGGAAATGCGAGGATAGCCGCGTCGTCGGTGTTTTCGGCAGTCCCTCAATGAAAGCCCTTCCCAGAAGGAAGGGAAATGGCTCTCATCTTTTTCTTGGCGACCATGCCGAGACCCTCAATGAAAGCCCCTCCAAAAAAGGAAGGGAAATGCCCTCGCGCAAGGACTCATCACCCAAACCCCACGCCGCCTCAATGAAAGCCCTTCCCAGAAGGAAGGGAAATATTTTTGTTTCCATCGCCACGCCCATTCTGTTGATGCCTCAATGAAAGCCCCTCCAAAAAGGAAGGGAAATCTGCGTTGGCTCGTGAGGGCATGCTCGGCGAATCTGACCCTCAATGAAAGTCCCTCCGAAAAGGAAGGGAAATTCGCAGCTGACCTTTACGGGGGCGGCGGCAATGCACCCCTCAATGAAAGTCCCTCCGAAAAGGAAGGGAAATCCCCTGCTGCCGAAACCGTATTCGGAGACATAGATGCTGCCTCAATGAAAGTCCCTCCGAAAAG
>NZ_KV813811.1:5050-5432 GCF_001813725.1 Rothia sp. HMSC072B04
GAAAGTCCCTCCGAAAAGGAAGGGAAATGCCCGTAGGTTCAACATCACCACCACCACCCTATACAAGCCTCAATGAAAGTCCCTCCGAAAAGGAAGGGAAATCGACCACGAACCAACGCTAGAAAATATCGCCGCCTGGCCTCAATGAAAGTCCCTCCGAAAAGGAAGGGAAATTGCCCGCTCATGCACCGTGCCATGCCGAAGCGGGTTCCCTCAATGAAAGTCCCTCCGAAAAGGAAGGGAAATACCTCGTCCAGGTCATGCCGCAGGTTAGTGCTGTGGGCCTCAATGAAAGTCCCTCCGAAAAGGAAGGGAAATGACCCCCTCACAGCCCCGTAGAAGCTCACAAATGGTGCCTCAATGAAAGTCCCTCCGAAAAGGA
>NZ_KV813811.1:5532-5838 GCF_001813725.1 Rothia sp. HMSC072B04
AAGTCCCTCCGAAAAGGAAGGGAAATCTCGCTGCGGGACTTCGGCTGCAGACGCTCGGGCTCAGCCTCAATGAAAGTCCCTCCGAAAAGGAAGGGAAATACAATGATTTTAGATGCACTGTCACCGTCGCCAACGTGCCTCAATGAAAGTCCCTCCGAAAAGGAAGGGAAATCCAGCACAACCCCCACGGCCTGCAAGTAACCGTAATCGCCTCAATGAAAGTCCCTCCGAAAAGGAAGGGAAATCATCATGTAGACCTTCACCGTGGCACGGTCGTTCGAGCCTCAATGAAAGTCCCTCCGAAAA
>NZ_KV813811.1:5938-6316 GCF_001813725.1 Rothia sp. HMSC072B04
AGTCCCTCCGAAAAGGAAGGGAAATGCTCACGCCAGGGTTAGCCCGCTGCACGCTCTGCAGAAGAGGCCTCAATGAAAGTCCCTCCGAAAAGGAAGGGAAATGCTCTAAGCGCCGCTCTATCTGGACTAGCACAAGAACGCCTCAATGAAAGTCCCTCCGAAAAGGAAGGGAAATCCCGCCGGGGCGCTTTCAATCGTGACCGACAGCTGAGCCTCAATGAAAGTCCCTCCGAAAAGGAAGGGAAATGATGGATCAGGCCCCCGTGGCTGAATTGCAGAAGAGCCTCAATGAAAGTCCCTCCGAAAAGGAAGGGAAATCACCTGTGCAGTACATTTGCCGCTGAACCTGGTCGCCTCAATGAAAGTCCCTCCGAAAAG
>NZ_KV813811.1:6416-6721 GCF_001813725.1 Rothia sp. HMSC072B04
AAGTCCCTCCGAAAAGGAAGGGAAATGTCGAGTGTCACGGGGTGCTCCTAGGTGAGGGCGTAGCCTCAATGAAAGTCCCTCCGAAAAGGAAGGGAAATATTGGCGTGGCGAGTACCCTTGGGCTGTCCATCTGCCTCAATGAAAGTCCCTCCGAAAAGGAAGGGAAATGGGTTTCAAGATGAACCGCCAGGCGCCCCCTACGGAGCCTCAATGAAAGTCCCTCCGAAAAGGAAGGGAAATGGTTGAGGGGGTTTGGGTTGGGGTTCAGAGAGAGGTTGCCTCAATGAAAGTCCCTCCGAAAAGGA
>NZ_KV813811.1:6821-7194 GCF_001813725.1 Rothia sp. HMSC072B04
AAAGTCCCTCCGAAAAGGAAGGGAAATATTAGCTCGTAGTGCTGGTCTGGCACTTCCTGCAGGCCTCAATGAAAGTCCCTCCGAAAAGGAAGGGAAATCGACCACGAACCAACGCTAGAAAATATCGCCGCCTGGCCTCAATGAAAGTCCCTCCGAAAAGGAAGGGAAATCTCATACGCACTTTGAGTCGGCGTAACCGCGAAGGCCTCAATGAAAGTCCCTCCGAAAAGGAAGGGAAATCTCGGTCCTGCCCAGCACACCTTCCAGATTATTAATGCCTCAATGAAAGTCCCTCCGAAAAGGAAGGGAAATCGGAGTGAGACCAAGATGCATCGGGCGCAAGTTTTTGCCTCAATGAAAGTCCCTCCGAAAA
>NZ_KV813811.1:7294-7532 GCF_001813725.1 Rothia sp. HMSC072B04
GAAAGTCCCTCCGAAAAGGAAGGGAAATTTGCACAGGCCGCCGCGCTGGCCGGGGTTAGCGAACGCCTCAATGAAAGTCCCTCCGAAAAGGAAGGGAAATTTCGTATTCGCGGCGACCCGGCCAGTCCTTCGACTTGCCTCAATGAAAGTCCCTCCGAAAAGGAAGGGAAATACCCTGGACATCATCAATCGCGAGAATTTCGTCTACAAGGCCTCAATGAAAGTCCCTCCGAAAAGG
>NZ_KV813811.1:7632-7865 GCF_001813725.1 Rothia sp. HMSC072B04
AAGTCCCTCCGAAAAGGAAGGGAAATGTCGTAAACCCTGTTTTCGACGGCATTAAAAACGCAAGCCTCAATGAAAGTCCCTCCGAAAAGGAAGGGAAATTGCGATGCTTCCGTCAGGATTCACCGCCCCGTCACCGCCTCAATGAAAGTCCCTCCGAAAAGGAAGGGAAATGATGAGCGGTTCGAGGGCTAGCCCCTGAATCTTGCTGCCTCAATGAAAGTCCCTCCGAAAAG
>NZ_KV813811.1:7965-8549 GCF_001813725.1 Rothia sp. HMSC072B04
GAAAGTCCCTCCGAAAAGGAAGGGAAATTGTTGCTCAGGGTGGGGTTTCCTCCAATTTCTGAAAGGCCTCAATGAAAGTCCCTCCGAAAAGGAAGGGAAATCTGAATGCAAGGCCGGGCATCAGGAACCGGATGTGCCTCAATGAAAGTCCCTCCGAAAAGGAAGGGAAATCCGCGGCATCAGGCTGCACCCCAAGAACCCCAAGAGCCTCAATGAAAGTCCCTCCGAAAAGGAAGGGAAATGGACATGATAGCGGCCTGCGTCTCAAAGTCGCCGCGCCTCAATGAAAGTCCCTCCGAAAAGGAAGGGAAATGCGGCGGCCTGGGACGGGCGACCGGTAGACATTTTTGCCTCAATGAAAGTCCCTCCGAAAAGGAAGGGAAATAGCTACCCGAAAATAGCCCGCAACCATGCGGCAGAAACGGGTGCTTCGCGAGAACCTCGCGGAGGCTACACGCAAAATTATACACTCCAACCACATCTACCCCCCGCATAACTCCCTGGCAAGGGAAGAAACCATGCGAGCGACACGCCATGTTCCCGTCACGTACCAGGTTCTCGCTCACACAAAGACCCCCGCCGGG
>NZ_KV813811.1:8649-10618 GCF_001813725.1 Rothia sp. HMSC072B04
GCTTCCTAAGCGACCCGGCGAGGGTCTTCACGTATGAGAGGGGTTGGCGCGGTTCAGGTAAACCAGACTAACCAAGCTAACCATGCAAACCGCGCGAGCTTCGAGTCTCACGGGACTAGAAAGAACAGCGCATCAAAACCCGAGCCGGCCAAAGCTCGGCCCCGGCGAACAGCGGAACTAGCGCTCCGCCTCCTCGCCGAGCATGCCCTCACGAGCCAACGCAGTCAAACGAGACACCGCACGGAAATACTTCTTCTGATAACCACCAGCCAGCATCTCCTCAGTAAACACCTTGTCAAAAGGCACACCCGAAGAAACAATCGGCAGGTCCTTGTCATACAGGCGGTCAGCCAACACCACAAAACGCAACGCCACCGACTGCTCAGTAATCGGGTGAACATCACGCCACGCAATACCATCCAAGCCATCAATCAGCTGACGGTAACGCGACGGGTGCACCTTCGCCAGATGCTCCACCAGGTCAGCGAAGTTATCAACACCAACAGTCTGGCCGCCGAACACTTCCTCAACCTTCGCATCAAACGCATCATCAGCAACAGGCTCCGGTGCGGCAGGCAGGCCACGGTGACGGAAATCCTCACCATCCACACGGTGCACCTCAAACTGCGAAGCAAGCACCTGAATCTCACGCTTAAAATCCTCAGCCGCGAAACGGCCCTCACCCAGCGCACCAGGCAGCGTATTCGAGGTCGCCACAAGCTTCACGCCAGCATCCGCCAGCTCACGCATCAGACGAGACATGAGCACAGTATCACCCGGATCATCCAGCTCAAACTCGTCAATACACACCAGCTTGTAGCTGCTCAACGCCTCAACCGTCTTACGGAACGTCAACGCACCCACCAGGTTCGTGTACTCCACAAAAGTACCGAACGCCTTCGGGCCATCCACATAATGCCACAGCGACGCCAACAAGTGAGTCTTACCCACACCAAAACCGCCGTCAAGGTACAGGCCAGCCTTCGTCGCATCCTTCTTCTTGCCACCAAACAGGCGACCAAAGAAACCGGCACCAGCACCGCCACCATTAATCTTGTCGCCAAAATCCTTCAGCTTCTGCACAGCCTCAGCCTGCGACGGCTGATTCGGATCAGGAATATAGCTATCAAAAGACACTTCACCAAAACGCTCAGAGGGGCGGAAACCCGCCAGCAACTCATCAGCAGAAACGCGAGGGATGCGGTCGGTCAAATGTACGGTCGTGGTGGGCACAAAAACTCTTTTCTTCAGTGACGGCGATGTGACTTCCGCTTTAAGTGTAGTACTGTCTAACACCCCGCGTGAGCCGCATGAGTTGCCCGCCACATTACGGGTATGAGGAGGGAGTGGGGTGGGATATACGGGAGGGGCTGCTGGGCTGGGACGCGGAGGTCGGGAATGCGAGGGCATGGGTATTCGGGTGCGGAGGCTGAGGTGGAGTGTGTTTTGGGCAGGGTCTGTCTTGGGCGGGTGCTCTTGGGTGGGCGCAGCGTTCGATAGGTTAGTGTCTTCGCCGTGGGTTTTATACCCGTTGTGAAGGAACTAGCCTATCGAATATTCCCTTAACCTATCGGCTATTACTCTGCCCCGCTATCTACTCCCCTAGCTTGCTGTTCATTCTTTTGGTCCGCGGCCCTCTCCCCTGGTCTGCTGTGGGGATTCTTTTGCCGGGGAACACTCACCATTATGTGTAAATTCTTTGCGTGCAGGTACTTATTTGATATATAAAGCATTGATGTGTTCATATGGTGATGTTTCGTCGCTTTATCACCCAAAAGAATGCAAACGACGGCGAATATACGGTATGGTGGACGTTGTAGTGTTCTATAGCGCATTGATGCGTTTGTTGGGCGTACTACGGGGCTGTTTTTCTTCCGGCGGTCAGCTTAACCTGCGAATAATGGCCTGACTTGCACATATACATCACACCGTCACCGATGATAGGAGCGTATCTTCTATGGATTCGACC
>NZ_KV813811.1:10718-12763 GCF_001813725.1 Rothia sp. HMSC072B04
TAGGAGCGTATCTTCTATGGATTCGACCATCTTTAATCGCCGCACCCTGCTGGGTAGCGGCGCACTTGTGGGCTTGGGCGCCCTGCTAGCGGCGTGCGGCCAGCAGGCAAATAACGAGGCGGCAGCCACCGCCTCCGCCGCGCCGAGTGAGTCGGCTTCGGCGTCTGCAGCGGCATCTGACGCGGCTTCCGCTTCGACTACTCCAAGCCCGGTCATTACCCGCGGCTACTCGGGCGGGTCGAAGGCACCCGATGGGGAGTACCGTAAGGCCGACTGGCAGGGACCTGCACAGAATGTACCCAAGCCTCCTGTGCCCGAAGAGGGTTACCGCGAGAAGTCTATTTCCGGGCTGGAAAAGACTCTCCGGGCATGGATTCTGCATGAAAATTATTCAATCCAGACTGGAGACTACACTGAAACCCTTAAATTTTTGAGCCCATCCTTTACATCAGAGATTGATTTCTATAAAAAGATTTCTTCCCTGTACCAACGAGGTGGCTGGGTTGTAGCTGGAACCCATAATTTTATTGCCAATGGTGCTCCATGGTCTGAGGGCGGGGAGACCTATATTTGGCGCGCCTACCGCCAGTGGACTTACGCTATGTATGTTGAGCCTGACGGCAGCTGGGAAAATCATGAAAATAGTGAAGATAACAACAATATGTGGGATATTAAATTGCGCCACAACGGAGACCGCTGGCTTGTAGAATCTACGACAAAGGCCGAGAATTAGTAGATAACATGAAAAATATTACTAAAGCTACCATTATTTCTGCGGCTCTTATATTCTCAAATTTAGCTACAACTTGGGGGGTTGAGGGGGAATTTAGTTCATACTCTGAATGTGCCGCGAATAATCCAAATTCAGCACAAGTATGTGAGACTATTTTTATTAAATCCAGCCCTGATTCTAATTCTAATATTTCTAGAGGCTCTGACGGCAAGGTTTCTTCTGGCGGAGGTACTGTACGTAAAACCCAGGAAATAGAGTCAGCGGAAAAAGCAAAAACCCAAGTCCACGAATGGGAAAAGAGCCACAACCCCAGTGGTTTTGATGTCTACTCCTCCAAAAATACCCCTGGCGTCCTTTACTGCGTAACCTCTGGAGGAAAAGTCGGTATCTATAAACACACCAACCTCAGCCCGGAAACTGATGCAGGATTCATGGACCGCGGTCGCCCAGCAATGGGAATGCACAACCCCAGCAGCGCTAGCTGCATCCCCTCAGACATCAAGGCTGTTCAAGACACTAAATCCAAGGCAAACGATGGCCCCACCTGGGAACAAATGATGGCGCAAATCATTGAGGCCGCCCAATCGCTAGAGCCGGGCAAGCCGACCCTGCACCAGTCCTACAACAACCCCGCAGGCACTGGCCGAGCAGAAGGCGATCCCAACGTCTACAAGGGTGACCAGGTCAATTTCTATGTTGATGACGGTGGCCCCTACCGCCTTGAAGCAGACATGCTCGCCGGACACGTCGAAATTGAACTCATGCCCTCCTCGTACGTCATCGAGTACGGCAACGGCGACCAGGCAACCCACTACACCGCTGGTAAACCGGTCGCCACCTACCCTCGTGAACGTCCGCGACAAACGGAAACCAGCTACGCCTACCAGCGTTCCGGCAACTTCCACGCGTACGCGACCGTGCACTACACGGCTCGCTTCCGCGTGGATGGCGGACCCTGGCAGATGATGAAGGTGACTCCACAGGCAACCAGTGACCCGCTGCTAATCCGTGTGTGGTGGGTCGATGTGGGCCGCGTCGGCGGCACCTGCGATGAAGACGATACTCGTTGGGGCTGCAAGAACGACCCCACGATGGGTAAGAAGGATAATCCGAACCCGCGCCTACGCAAGGCTGATATCCGTACCGGTCAGCGTTGGCACCTGAACGATAGTGGTGATGGGGATACGGAGTATTCGCTGCACCGCGATTGGCCCGACATGTAAAGCCCCCCACTATGGGTCTTACGCTGAGAAGCCACATGTTTGCCGAGAAGCCACTTTGTTTGTGGCTTTTCGAAACACATGTGGCTTCT